>DATLCC010000063.1:0-31532 GCA_035526585.1 Thermoplasmatota archaeon
CCAGAAGCTCCTCGAAGAATCACCCAGCCCCGCAATGAGCGCCGCGATGCGCGAGGACCTGGGCGCGCGCTGCGTCAAGCTCGCGAAGACCGTGGGCTACAGCGCCGCAGGCACCATGGAGTTCCTCTTCAAGGACGGCCAGTTCTACTTCATGGAGATGAACACGCGCCTCCAGGTCGAGCACCCGGTGACGGAGCTCGTTTCCGGCATCGACCTCGTGAAGTGGCAGCTGCGCGTCGCGAGCGGCGAGAAGCTCACGATCAAGCAGGAGGACGTGAAGCTGCGCGGCCACGCGCTCGAGCTGCGCATCAACGCGGAGGATGCCTACAACCAGTTCGCGCCCGCGCCAGGCCTCGTTCGTCGGCTTCGCCGGCCGAACGGCCCAGGGATCAGGGTCGACGACGGCATCGACGAGGGCTTCACGATCCCGTCGACGTATGATAGCATGGTGATGAAGCTCATCACCTACGCGGAGACCCGCCACGACAACATCGAGCGCAGCCTCAGCGCGCTCGACCAGCTGATCCTCGAAGGCGACCTCAAGACGAACGTCCCCTTCCACCGCCTCACGCTCCACAACGCGGCGTTCCGCAAGGGCGACCTCCACACCGGCTTCATCCGCGAGCAGAAGCTCATGGAAGCCCTCGACGAGGAGGCGAAGACGATGAAGCACGCGAAGCGCCAGCGCGCGGCCGCCGTGCTCGCGGCGCTGACGCGCGCGCCGGGCGGAGGCATTCGGGGCGTCCACCACCGCCAGACCGCGCCAAAGCCCCTGACGGGCGCCGAGGCGCCCACGCCCGCGTGGGCCACGCGCGCGCGGAGGAGCTGATCGCATGAAGGTGCTCCTGGAGATCGGCGGCGACGAGTTCGATGCGTTCGTGAAGCGCGAGGCCGACAAGCTCACCATCACGATCGAGGGGGAGGCGTTCGACGCGAAGATCGCGGCGGATGGAAAGGTCACGATCGGAGGGAAGGCGTTCGCGATCAAGGTCGCCGAGCGCGAGGTCGTCGTGGACGGCTCTCCCCAGCCTTTCCGGATCCTCGACATCAAGACCGGCACCGCCGGCGACGCGGGCGGGGGCGGGCGCGGCGCGCGCATCAAGCCGCCCATGCCTGGCAAGATCGTAACGGTCGCGGTGAACGAGGGGGACGAGGTGAAGACGGGCCAGGTGCTCGTGATCCTCGAGGCCATGAAGATGCAGAACGAGATCGTGGCTCCGTCCGCGGGCACCGTGAAGAAGGTCTCCGTGAAGCCCGGCCAGAACGTCGAGGGGAAGGACGTCCTCATCGAGCTCGAATAGAGATAGACACTCCCGAGATGCCTCAAGACCCCCGGTGCCCCTCGCCACGGCGGGAGACTTGAACCGCATGCTTCGCACCCTGGTCATCACCGCCATGATCGCTCTCGCGCTCGTCCCGCAGGCTTCCGCCGCGGGCTGCATCCCGGAGGAGGCGACGCTCGTCGCTGCGGGCGGCCTCTACGTCACGGCGTCCGGCGGCGTGTATCAGGAGTCGAACGGCAAGACGGGCCTCCAGTCGACGGGCGGCTCGTGCACGGACGACAACGGCCGCGACTCCGTCTGGGGCGCGGACACGAAGCTCCTCTGAGATAGCCTCAAGAACGGCTCTCCTTCTCGGGGCGTCATGCCCCTCTCGTTCGACCTTTCTGAAGATGAGCGTCTCATCCTTCAGACCGTGCGCTCCTTCTGCGAGGCCGAGGTCGGGCCGACGGCGAAGGCGCGCGACGAGCACAAGACGTTCCCGCGCAAGGAGATGATGCGCATGGCGGAGCTCGGGCTCCTGGGCGCCAACATCCCCGAAGAGTACGGCGGCACCGCCCTCTCGACGCGCGCGTTCGTGCTCATCATGGAGGAGCTCGCGCGCTGGGACGCCTCTGTCGCCGTCACGTACGGCGTCCACGCCTCGGTCGCGGTGTATCCGCTCCTCGAGAAGGGCAGCGAGGACCAGAAGCGCGAGGCGCTCCCGAAGCTCGCGCGCGGCGAAAGGATCGGTTGCTTTTCCTTGAGCGAGCCCTCGGCGGGATCCGATCCCGGGGGGCTCCAGGCGACGGCCCGCAAGGAGGGCGATGGCTACGTCATCAACGGCACGAAGATCTGGGTCACGAACGGCCACGAGGCCGGCCACGTGATCCTCATCGCGCGCACCGACCCCGCGGCTGGGAACAAGGGGCTCTCCTGCTTCCTGCTCACCGACCCGTTCCCCAAGGGGTTCAAGCTCGGCGCGAAGGAGCACAAGATGGGGATCCGCGGCAGCGTGACCTCCACGTTCCACCTCGAGGACATGTGGGTGCCGGCCTCCGCGCGCATCGGCGCCGAGGGGGACGGCTTCAAGCTCGCGATGAAGGCGCTCGACCCGTCGCGCATCGGCATCGGCGCGCAGGGCCTCGGCATCGCGCGGGCGGCCTACGAGTCGGCGCTCGCGTATGCCAAGGAGCGCGAGCAGTTCGGGAAGCCGATCGGCAGCTTCCAGGCCATCCAGTGGAAGCTCGCCGACATGGCGACGCGCATCGACGCGGGACGCATGATGGTGCAGCGCGCGGCGGCGCGGAAGGACGCGGGCCAGCCGTTCACGAAGGAGGCCGCGATGGCGAAGTGGTACTGCACGGAGCTCGCGCAGTGGGCCACGATCGAGGCCGTCCAGATCCACGGCGGGAACGGGTACACGACCGACTACCCCGTCGAGCGCTACATGCGGGACGCCAAGATCACGACCATCTACGAGGGGACGAGCGAGATCCAGCAATTGGTGATCGCGAAGAACCTCGGCCTCTAACGACGAGTGCCGAACGTCCGAAACGTTGCCGAAATGCCGAAAGGCGTCCCTCGGCATTTCGGGGAGGTCTCGGCGCTTTGTCACGATCAAGGGGACCGGCTAGCCCCGCCGCGTGAAAGCTTTTGACCGCCTGGTGGTCTGGGCGGCGCATGCGCGCCCGCGCCGTCACCACCCTGCTCCTCCTCGCCGCCGCGGCCGGCTGCGTCCTCCCTGGCACCGAGGGCCCCGCCGCCACGAGCGCCGGCGCGGACGACGCCGCTCTGGTCGCGTCCCATTTCACGCTCGTGACGTTGCCCGCCGTCTTTGGCGGCCCGGTGGACGACCCCACGAGCGCGCCCATCGGCCTCTACGAGCCCACCATCGACGTGGGGCCGGAGGGCAACCTCTACGTGAGCGCGCACTCCACGAGCGTCGGGCGCTACCCGGCGCCAGCGTACGTCAGCACGGACGATGGCGCGACGTGGAGCGCGATGGCGCTCGCCGCGAACTACCAGGGCAAGCCCGGGGAGCAGATGAGCGCGCCGCTCTTCTCCGACGAGGTCTTCATCGTCGCCGGCGAGGAGGGCATGGCGTGGGGCGCCGACTGCTGCAACGAGCGCATGGAGTTCCCCGTCGTGGGCTGGTGCGCGGACGGCGCAGAAGTATGCCACTACAACCAGAACGCCGTCGACCACACGCGCTACGCGCTCGACGCCTCGCCCGACTGCGTCGCCTCGCCGGGCACCGACCGGCCGTGGCTCGCATACGCCGGCGGGAAGCTCCTCATGGTCAACAACCCCGGAGGCGCGCTCGTCTCCGCGAGCGGCCAGATCCCGCTGCAGGTGGGATCGATGGACGTGCCCCCGATGACGCCGCTCGCCTACACCGGGCTCGCATGGGGCGCGCAGTGGAACCTGTGCGCCAGCACGGGCGGCTTCATCCCCGGCATCCCGGACATGCGCGAGGACCACTTCTTCGCCGTGCCGCAGTGGATCGACTTCAACACGGAAGGCTGCGGCGCCACGACGCACTACGACGTGATCACTGGGATCGCGGACGACATGCACACGCTCACGCAGACGACCGTCTTCGAGAACTCGCACGTCGCGCCCGGCGAGAAGGACTCCTCCCCCTCGAACGTCGGCCACTACGGCCAGGCCGTCTTCGACGCGGAGGGCGCGCTCTACGTCGGCGCCATGAACAACTCGGCGATCGAGGACGCGGATGGTGAGTGCATCGCGGACCCGAGCACGGGCGCGATCCACCTCGCCGTGAGCGTGGACGACGCGACGACGTTCGTCGAGACCACGTTCCGCTTCGCGCGCCCGGTGAGCTCGTTCTACCTGGATGGCAACCGCCACGGCGCGGGCTCGCTCCTCTCCTGGGGCGAGATCGACGGCGACCACACCGACTGGTACGTCGGCCACGTCTTCCGCAACGACGACGGGACGCTGCGCCTCGACGACGCCATGCTCGCCGTCGACGACGGCCCCGAGGCGTCGCGCCACGTGCAAGGCGCCGCGCTCGGGCCCGACGGGCGCGCCTACCTCGCGCTCTCGATGAACTCGCAGAACCCCGGAGGCGCGCAGGCCGCGCGCGGCGACACGCCCCTCCGGGTCGCGATCCAGCAGGACGGCCCGACGATGCCCGTGTCCTGAGGCTCAGCCACGGCGCGCGCTGAGGACGAGCGCCGCCGCGCCCGCGAGGATCACGAGCGCGACCGCGGGCGCGGGCACGCTCTTCTCGGCCGCGGCGTCCGAGGCCGCGCCCGCGGTCTCGGGCTCGACGACATCGCCGCGGCAGTTCTCGCAGCTTCCGTCCGCCGGTCCACGCGCGGGCTCGGGCTCGCCGCCCAGGTAGTAGACGTCGTCGCGGCACGTCTCGTTGTCGTCCGCTCCGTCCATGCAGTCGCTGCCGGCGTCCACGGGGCCGCCCGTGCACTCGATGCAGTCGGGGGAGCCGTACGGGTTCGTGCCGCCGGCGCAGTCCACGTCCGCGTCGCAGACGTCGGGGCGGCCATCGGGGTGCTCGTCGGTGTCGTTCGCGCCCGCGGCGCACATCATGTCGGGCGGACAGTCGTCGACCCAGGCCGCGTCATCGCCCGCAGCTTGCGAGGGCGAGGACGGATCCGCAGATCCGTCGGGGGGGCGCGTGGAGTTGTCCTCCTGCGCGAAGGCGAGGGGCAGGGTCAGGAGGCTCAGCGTCAGCAGGGCAAGGAGGGTTCGCATGTCCTTCGAGACGTAGGAGGCGGCCGACCGCCATGGTTCCCGCGTTTTGGGTGGGAAGATGCCGAACGACGAGCCCGCGCCCGCGCCCGAACGCCCGCCCGCGCCCGGGGAGCCAGCTTCAGCCGGGCGCGGGCGCCTCGCGGTCACGCGATGAGGGCGTGTCCGCAGACACGTCCGGCGCAAGCGCAAGCGCGCGCGGTTTCCCCGGGCGGTTCCACTACCCTATAAACGCCCTGCCCGTATCGTGCCCCCGTGGCAGACGAGTTCGTCCTCATCCGCGACCTCGCCCTCGTCCTCGTGACGGCGGCCGTCACTGCGATGGTCTTCCACCGCCTCCGCATGCCGCTCGTCCTCGGGTACCTCGCGGCAGGAGCCCTCGTCGGCCCGCACGTCGCGGGGCTCATCACGCGCAGCGACGGCTCCGCCATCATCAGCATCGGCGACCCCGCGAACATCCGCCTCCTTGCGCAGATCGGCGTCCTCTTCGTCCTCTTCTCCCTCGGGCTCGACTTCCATCTCGGGAAGCTGCGCCGCGTCGGAGGCCTCGCGCTCTCCGCCGGGGTCCTCGAGGTCGCGCTCATGGTGGGCGTCGGTTTCCTCGTCGCGAGCCTCTTCGGCTGGTCGCGCATCGACGCAGTGTTCCTCGGCGCGATGCTCGCCATCTCGTCCACCACCATCATCGTGAAGGTGCTCGGCGAGCTGGGCCGCATGCGCGCCCCCTCGACGCAGGCCATCTTCGGGATCCTCCTCGTCGAGGACCTCGTCGCCGTGATCCTCATCGCGCTCCTCTCCTCCATCGCGCTCACGGGCGGCATCACGGTCGCGAGCGTCGCGTCGCTCCTCGTGCGCGTCGCCATCTTCGTGATCGCCGCCCTCGTCATGGGGCTCGTCGTCGTCCCGCGCGCGGTCGACCACGTCGCGAAGCTGCGCATCGAGGAGATCCTCGTGCTCGTCGTCGTCGCGATCGCGTTCGCGACCTCGATGATCGCGCTCGCGCTGGGCCTCAGCATCGCGCTTGGAGCCTTCATCGCGGGCGCGATCGTCGCCGAATCGCGCGCGAGCGCGACGGTGGAGCGGCGGATCGCGCCGCTGCGCGACGTCTTCGCGGCCGTCTTCTTCGTCGCGACGGGCATCCTCGTGAACCCCGCGGACGTCGTCGCCTACTGGCCCGCCATCCTGATCCTCGCGACGGTGACCATCCTGGGCAAGCTCGCCGCCGTCGCCTTCGCCACCTTCGTCGCGGGCTACCCGCCGCGCGAGGCGATGCGCGTCGGGATCGGGATGGCGATGATCGGAGAGTTCAGCTTCGTCATCGCGACGCTTGGCGCCGACACGGGCGTGACGAGCGCGTTCCTCCTCCCCATCGCGGTGGCCGTGAGCGCGACCACGGCGCTCGTCACGCCGCCCCTCATCCGCAACTCGGACTCCATCATCACGTGGATGAGCCGGCGCGCGCCCGCGAGCCTGCGCGATTTCGCGCACATGTACCACGCCTGGGTCGGGCGCGCCCGCCGCGGACAGCGCGCGGACGAGAGCGACGCCGAAGCCTTCCACGGCCGCTACGACATGGGCGCGCTCCTGCGGGCCGTGAGCTACGGCGCCGTCCTCGTCGCGAGCGCGGTGGGGGCGCGCGTCGCCCACGAGTCGCTCCAGGCGGCCTTCCCCGGGCGCGCCGGCGTCGTGTCCGCGGCCGTCTTCGGCGCGTGGGTGCTCCTTGCGATCCCGATCGTCGTGGGCCTCGCGCGCGCCGTGCGCGAGCTCGTCGACAACCTCGTCTACGTCGTCGTCCCCCCGCGCCTCACGACCGCGGGGCGCGGGCAGGCGGCGGCGTCCGTCCTGCGCCACACGCTCTACGCGTTCCTCGCTGTGCTCGTGACGCTCGTGGGCGTCGCCGCGGGCGCAGCCTTCCTCCCGCCGCTGCCGTTGCTGCTGGGCGCGCTCGTCGTCGTGGCGATCGCGGCGTTCGCGCTGCGCGGCTCGCTCAGGCGCCTGAACTCGCAGATCGCGCAGGCGGTCGACGTCGTCTTCCAGGCCGACGCGCCGCCCCTCCAGCGCGACCAGGTCCTGTCCATGATCCGCGAACGATATCCGTGGGACATGCACGTGCAGAGCTTCATCGTCCCCTCGGGCTCGCGTGCGGCCCACCGCCGCATCCGCGACCTGGCGCTTCCGCAGAAGACGGGCGCGAGCATCGTGAGCCACGAGCGCGACGGCGTGCAGACGGTGAACCCACCGCCCGACACGCTGATCCTCCCTGGAGACACGGTGGGAGTGCTGGGCGAGGAGCAGCAGGTCGCGGAGGCGCGCGCGATCCTCACGAGCGAGATGCCCATCGAGCAGCGGCCGCTGGGGACCACGGAGGACGGCGTCCACATCGAGGAGATCGACATCACGCCCGAGTCGCCCCTCGCGGGACACACGCTCGCGGGCTCGCGGCTGCGCGAGACGACGGGCGCGAGCATCGTGGGCCTGCGGCGCGAAGGCGTGCCGATCCTGAACCCGGCGCCGGTGCTCCGCCTGCAGCCGGGCGACACGGTCGTCGTGCTCGGCTCGTACGCGCAGGTGGCGGCCGCGCGACGTCTGTTCAACGCGTGACCCATCGCGTCCATCGCGTTGACCGGAGCGTCACGAGACGACGAAGTGCCTGCTCTGGCGCAGCGCCTCGCGCGCCTCGTGCTCCACGCGCTTGAGCACATCCTCGGACACGGCCTCGCGCAAGCCGATGTGGTACTCGAAGTCCTCGCCGCTCAGAATATCAAACGCGGCCCCAGGGTTCGGATCGAGCCCTTCGCCATAGCACTTCACGTACGCGCGCTTGTAGAACTGCTCCAGCTCGGGCGTCGTCCTCACCGACATCCCGAGCGCGCGCGCGACGGCCGCGCCGACCGCGCCCTGCGCCTGGGCCGCGTCGAAGTTGTGCCCCCGCCAGCGCTTCGTGCAGCGCGCGCGGATCACCACGTGCTGCGGGAACGACATGAGGCAGCGCGGGCAGGTCGTCGACATGCGCCGCCCAATGTCCGTTGACTCATGTGCGTTTCGGCCGGCCCTGCGACGAAGCCACGGAGGGTCGCGGAGACGAGAGGATGCATGGTCCCCTGCTCTCCGTGGGCCTCCGTGGCTTCGTTCTTGGGCTCAGGTCTCGACGAAATCCAGGTCGCGCCCATACGTCTCCGGCAGCGACCGCAGCGACCACAGCGCGACCAGGCAGCACGCGGACCCCACGAGCAGCGCGGCGCGTCCGAGCCCGAGCGGCCCGCGGAGCGCCGTCACGAGCAGGGTCAGGGGCACGACGCTGCCGCGCACGAGGTTGGGGACGCTGGTCGCGACCGTGGAGCGCAGGTTCGTGCCGAACTGCTCCGCGGCGTTCGTGACGAACACGGCCCAGTAGCCGACGAAGAAGCCGAGGATCGCGCACATCGCGTAGAATGCGGTAGGCGAGTAACCGCGCTGCAGGAGGATGAGGTCGATCGCGAGCGCGATGCCTGCGATGAAGACGAGCATGATCCATTGGCGTGACCGGAAGCGCTGGCTTGCGAACCCGCTCGCGAAGTCGCCCACGACGCCGCCGGCGTAACTCACGAGCACCGCGGTGCCGGCTGAAAGCGCGCCTGTGACGCCAAGCTCGAGGCCGAACTCCGGCGCGAACGTCACGAGCACGCCGATCGCGAACCAGATCGGCATGCCGAGCAGGATCGAGTGGAGATACCGCCATCGACGCTCGCGCGTAGATAGCAATCGCCGAAGGCTTCCTCTTGGCGCCTGCGAAGCACGCGCCGAAGCGAACATGGTCGAGTCGCGTAGGCCGAAGCGCATCAGGAGGAGCAGGAGGCCGAGGCCACCGCCGATAAGGAACGCCACGCGCCATCCGGTGAGGCCGCCCACGAGGGCGGCGACGACGGCGCCCAGGAGGCCAAAGCTCGCGACGATCGCGGTGCCGTAGCCGCGGTGCTCCTTCGAGAGCGACTCGCTCACGAGCGTCACGGCGGCACCCAGCTCCCCCGCGAGCCCGAGCCCCGCGAGGAAACGGAGCGCCGCGTACTGGGGCACGGTCGACACGAAGGCGTTCACGATGTTCGCGAGCGAGTAGAGCGCGATGCTGCCAAAGAGCACGCTCACCCGGCCGCGCTTGTCGCCGAGGATCCCCCACACGATCCCGCCGAGGAGGAGGCCGGCCATCTGCACGTTGAGGAGAAGGACACCTGTCGAGAGCATGTCGGCGTCCGAGACGCCGAGTTCGCGCAGGCTCGGCACGCGAACGATGCTAAAGAGAAGCAGGTCGTAGACATCGACGAAGTAACCGAGCGCCGAGACCACCACGGTCGCGGTGAGGACCCGGCCACCTTGCGCCATCGCATCAACAAACGAGCAAGAAGGCTTCAAGTGCTGGGAAACGAACGAGCGCGCGTGCGAGCCCAGCCTCTCCTCCTTTTCGCCGCGATCCTCCTCGTGGGATCGCCCCTCGTCGAGGCCGGCTCCGTCTACTTCGAGCGCACGCCCGAGGTCACGCCGCTCAAGCACTACAAGCAGCTCGTGCGCGACACGATCGAAGGCGACACGCAGGTCTTCATGGAGATCTCGTGCTTCGACAACGCCATCGCGCGCGCCATCGTCATCACGGGCGGTCTCGTCGGCTTCGTCGAGTGTTCGACAGGCCTCGCAAGCAACGCGGTCGTTCCCGCGACAGATGGCCCCTTCATCGGGATCGTCATGGGCGAAGGCACGGGTGTGCTCCAGGGCTCGGGCGCCTTCCACATTCGCATCCGGTCGCGATGAGAGTTTAATACCATGGTCGTACCATAGTACGACCCATGGTTGCAGCGAAGCGGTCCATCTCCCTCTCGCCAGAGCTTGCGGAATGCATCCGCGCGCTCGCGGCGGAGCGATCAGAGGACGTGAGTCGTCTCATCGAGACGCTCCTTCGGGAGCACCCGCTCACCCAGGCCAAGATCGCCGAGCAACGCGGCCGCGCAGGCCTCAAGAAAGGGCGCGACATCGATGCGCTGCGGATCCTCGCTCGCCAGGCGCGCCGACGCTGGGACGAGCGCGTCGCGAGCGGGCAGGTGAAGGTGACTGCCTCGCGCCGCTGAATCCCGCGCGGCCGCGCTTGCACGGCTCCTGGACGGGCGCGCGGACGCCGACCGCAAGATGCTCTTCGTCGGCGAGCTGCGCAAATGGGTCTCGGGCGCGCCATGCGTCCTTGTCGGCGGCTCGCTCGTGGAGTTCTTCACGGGCGGCCAATATGTCTCCGGCGACATCGACCTCATCGGCGACCGTGACGCGATCGGAAAGGCCCTGGTCTCGGCCGGGTTCGAGCGCGAAGGGCGCCACTTCACCCGCGACGACCTCCACCTCTTCGTCGAGGTCCCCAAGGCCGACCTTCGCGCAGGAGAACGGACGACGATCATCGAGTTCGAAGACCGACCCGTCGAGGTCGTCTCGTTGGAGGACCTGATCGTCGACCGCCTTCTCGCCGCCAAGTTCTGGGCCTCGCGGACCGATCGGGAGCAGGCGATCCTCCTCCTGGCAGCTCATGCGGATCGCCTCGATCGGGCGCGGTTGAAGGCGCGGGCGCGCGTCGAGAACGTCGAGGACGAGCTTGCTTCGCTCGCAGCACTCCTTGGCGACACCGGGTGAGGACCGGCCATGCTGTCCCCGTTTGGCGTACGGGCTGGGAAATATCCTTAAAACCCCCCGCGGGGGTCCGCAGGCCCATGGTCCTCGACTTCACCCTGACCGACGAGCAGCGCGCGCTCAAGCAGATGGCCCGCGAGTTCGCCCTCAAGGAGTTCCCGCACTACTCGAAGCGCTGCGACGACAAGGAGGAGTACCCCTTCGAGCTCATGAAGAAGGCCGCCGCGCAGGGGCTCCTGGGCATCGGCATCCCGAGCGCCTACGGCGGCGCGGGCCTCGGCATGATGGAGTCCGCCATCTGCGCCGAGGAGCTGAACGCGATCGACGCGGGTCTCGCGCTCTGCATCTTCGCGGCAGACTTCGGGACTGAAGCGATCATCCGCCTCGGCACGGAGGAGCAGAAGCAGAAGTGGCTCACCCCGATCCCGAAGGGCGAGATGATCTCCGGCGCCGCCATCAGCGAAGCCGGGGCGGGCTCCGACGTCGCGGGCGCCACTTGCACCGCCGAGAAGAAGGGGAACGACTACGTCCTCAACGGCTCGAAGATGTGGATCACGAACGGCGACGTCGCCGACTACTTCATCACGCTCGTCGCGACGGACCCGAAGAACCCGAAGCCCCACGCGCGCTTCAGCCTCGTCGTCGTCGAGAAGGAAGCCAAGGGCTTCAAGGCCAACAAGATCCACGGCAAGCTCGGCATCCGCGCGAGCGACACCGCGGAGCTGCAGTTCACGGACTGCCACATCCCGAAGGCGAATCTCCTGGGCGAAGAAGGCAAGGGCTTCTACTACGTGATGGAATTCTTCAACAACACGCGCATCGGCGTCGCGGCGCAGGGCGTCGGCATCGCGCAGGGCGCGCTCAACGTCGCCACGCAGTACGCGAAGGACCGCGAGGCGTTCGGCAAACCCATCGCCGACCTCCAGGCCATCCAGTTCAAGCTCGCCGAGATGGCGACGCGCGCAGAGACGGCGCGCCTCCTGACCTACAAGGCCGCGTGGCACAACGACCAGGGCAAGCCCAACCCGCAGGCGAGCTCCATGGCGAAGTGGTGGGCCGGCCGCGCCGCGTGCGAGAACGCGGACGAGTGCGTGCAGATCCTCGGCGGCATGGGCTACGTGGACGAGATGCCCGCGGAGAAATTCTATCGCGACGCGAAGATCACCGAGATCTACGAAGGGACCAAAGAGGTCCACAAGCTGATCATCGCGCGCTCGCTCCTGGGCAAGCTCAAGGGATGAGACCGCGACGATGCAGCACCTCGCGCGCCTCTGCCCCCGCGACCGCACGCCGCTCCACGAGCAGCGCGCGGGCCGGGTCAACGTCGACCTGTGCCCGCAATGCAAGGGCACGTTCCTCGACGGCATCGAGCTGCGGCGCATCGTGGGTGACGCCGAGCTGGCGCTCGCGCTCGCCGAGAAGCAGGGCGCGGCCGCGGCGGAGGCATGCAAGTGCCCCGCGTGCGGCGCCGCGATGTACCTCGACGAGGTCGATGGCATCGCGCTCGATCACTGCGCGACGTGCCTGGGCGTGTGGCTGGACGCGGGCGAGGTGGAGCGCGTCGCCGCGCGCACGCTCGCGGGCGTCGCCAAGGCGCGCGCGCCCAAGCTCGATGCGGTGCTGCGCGACGTCGCGAGCGCGACCCGATAGACGAGCGACGCAGGGCGACCCGAAGCCCCTCTACGGATATCCTTTATCGCAGCGAAAGCGGCTGTCGACGGCGTTCCCATGCGGACCATCCTCGCCATCGCGCTCGCGCTCGCGACCATCCCCACGCTCCCCCTTGCCGCGGCTGACCACACGAGCTTCCTTACCGGAGCCGACGTCGCCACGCAGTACGCGGACCCCGTCACCTTCTCGGCGCGCCTCGCCGAGCCGAATTCTGACTGCCCTCTTGGCTCCTGCCCGCTCACCAGCCGCCAGGTCGACTTCTATGTCGACGGCGCGTACGTCGGCACCGACGTCACGAACAGCGGCGGGTTCGCGTACCTGCGCATCGATGACACCAGCGCGTGGCACGTCGGCCTGCACAGCGTCCGCGCGCAGTACGACCGCTCGGCCGGCGGCGCGGCGACCATCACGACGAAGCTCACCGTCTCGCAGGAGACGACGGTCCTCGTCGCGCGCGAGGGGTACTTCCAGGCGCGCCTCACGGACGACGACGCGAACCCCCTGGCCGGCGCGGACGTCCGCTTCTCCTACGTGAGCCCCGCGGGCGAGCAGAACGTCTGCCACGCGTATACCGACGCGGACGGCGTCGCAAGCTGCGTGCCGCTCACCGGCGCGGGTCTCAACGTCGTCAACGCCGCGGAAGCGTCGTACAAGGCGACGTTCGACGGCACGAGCGACTTCGTCGCCTCGACCGACAACGGCGCGCTGATCTGAGCGCCCCCTCGGGGAGCAGCCTCCGCGCGCCCCCCCAGGCCCGAATGCCTGAAATCCCAGGGCCGCTTCGCACGCCTCATGGAGTGTCCGTACTGCGGCGCGGATTGCGAGGATCCTGGCGAGGGGTTCCTCGCGCACATGCGCGCGAGCCCGCCCTGCGCCGAGCAGTACGAGCACCAGTCCGCGTCGACGGCAAAAGAGTGGAGCCGGCGCTGAGACTACACGTCGATCCGCGTGACGCTCGCATGGTCCATCGGGATCGTGAGCATCTCGTCGAGCGGGATGCCGCGCAGCGCGCAGAGGAACGCCCGGTTCGACAGGCCGTGCGCCACGACGACGCTCGTCGGATGGACTTCGGCGACCTCGCGGATCGCCTCCGCGAAGCGCGCGCGCTCGCGCGCGAAGAGCGCCTCGTCCTCTCGGAGACGCTCGGGGAGCTCCAGGATCCGGGCGAGCACCTCGTCGTACGTGGCTCCCGGCAAGGAAAGCTCGGCGAGCCGCGGGTCCGGCTTCACCACGAGCCCGTGCGGCTGCGCGACCGCGCGCGCCGTCTCCATCGCGCGCCGCGCCGGGCTCGCGACGACGGCGCGCACGTCCTCGCCCGCGAGCGCGTCGCGCGCCCTTTGCGCTTGCGCGAGGCCGCGCGCGGAGAGCGGCGGATCGGGCGCGACGCTGAAGAGGTCCTCCGCTGACTGCCCCGGCGCCTTCTCGGCCTCGCCATGGCGCACTATGAAGACGCGGCTCATGCGCGCGCGGTCCTCAAGGCGCGGCGCGCGAGCGCGGGGACGGCCTTCTCCATCTGGGCGAAGAAGGGATCGTCCGTCGCGCCCAAAAGATGCCGCGCGTAGCTTCCTTCGAGGAGGATGGCGAGCTTCCACACGGCGAGCGCTTCGTAGAAGCGGAGGTTCTCGACCTTCGTGCCGGTCTTCGCCTCGTAGCGCGCGATGAGCTCCGCGCGCGTGCGCATGCCGGGCGCCTCGGTGATGCGGGGAGTGACGCTGATATCAGGCGCGGGGTCGCCCTGCTCGCGCCAGAAGGAGAGCATCCAGCCGACGTCCGCGAGCGGGTCGCCCAGCGTGCTCATCTCCCAATCGAGGATGGCAGCGAGGTTCGGGCCCGCGGGCCCGAAGCTGAAGAGGACATTGTCGAGCTTGTAGTCGCCGTGCACGAGCGTCGTCTTGGGCGAGCGCGGGACGTTCGCGGCGAGCCACCCTCCGGCCTCGACGAGCTCGGGCACCTCGCGCACGTTCGAGGTCCAGGGGAGCGTCATCTCCATCTGCCCGGTCCAGCGCTTCACCTGTCGTTCGAGGTAGCCTTCCGGCTTCCCCTCGATGCCGGCCTTCTGCCAGGGGAAGCCGTGCACCTCGGCGAGCGCGTCGATGAGCTCGTCCCCGATGCGCGCCACGTCCGCGATCCCGGGCGGCAGCGCCTCGCGCAGCACGACGCCGCGGGCCTTCTCCATGAGGTAGAACGGCGCGCCGATCACGCTCGCATCCTCGCAGGCGAGGATCGGCCTGGGCGCGCGCACGTCGCTCCCGTCGAGCGCGCAGAGGATGCGGTATTCCCGCAGCACGTCGTGCGCGGTGGGCAGGAACGCGCCCGCGGGCGGCCTGCGCAGGACCATCTCCGTGCGGCCCCACGTGACGAAGAACGTCTCGTTGCTGTGGCCCGCCTGGTGGCGCTCCACCTTGTAGGCCGCGCCCGGGCCGACCGGCAGGCGCTCCTGGAGCCAGGTGCGGAGCGCGGCGTCGTCCATCAGCCTCTGGGTGGGATCACTCATGGCGGGAACCTCCGTCGAACACGAAGCCACGGAGGGCCACGGAGACGAAAGGACCGTTGTCTCTCCATCTGCGTGGCCCTCCGTGGCTTCGTCTGCGGGCCATCATCAGACGGCGCCCCTTGTCGTGCCGCGCTTCGCCGCCTCTCGCAAGACGGTCTTGGCGATCTGCATCATGTGCACTTCGTCGGGCCCGTCGTAGATGCGCGCGGCCCGCGCATCGGCATAGAAGCGCGCGAGCGGCAGGTCGTCGCTGTACCCCAACGCGCCGTGCACCTGGATCGCGCGGTCGACGACGCGGTGCAGCGCGTTCGCGACGAAGACCTTCACCATCGCGATCTCCTGACGGTGCTCCAGCCCCCGGTCGATCTTCCACGCAGCATGCAGCACCATGAGGCGGGACGCGTGCAGGTCCATCGCGCTCTCGGCGAGCATCCACTGGACGGCTTGGCGTTCGGCAAGCCGTTCTCCAAAGGTCTCCCGCGAGAGGGCGCGTTGTGCGGCCAGGTCCAAGGAGCGCTGCGCGACGCCGAGCCACCGCATGGCGTGCGCGATGCGCCCGCCGGCGAGGCGATGCTGCGCGTGCGCGAACCCCTTGCCGCGCTGCCCGAGGAGTTGTGCGCGCGCGCCGCGGAGCGCGACCTCGCAATGGCCGCCCGGCGCATGCGTGCCGAGCACGGGCACCTGCCGGAGGACGCGCCAGCCCGGATCCTTCGCATCCACGAGGAAGAGCGAGTAGCGCTCGTGGGGCTGCGCGACGTTCGGGTCGCTCATGGCGACGACGATCGCGAACGCGGCGCCCTCCGCGCCCGTGATGAACCATTTGTCGCCGGTGATCTCCCACGCGCCGTCCTTCTCGATCGCGCGCGTCTGGATGCGCGTGGGATCGCTCCCCGCGTCCTTTTCCGTCATGGCGAAGCACGAGCGGATCGCGCCGTCCGCGAGCGGCCGCAGCCACCTTTGCTGTTGCTCGTGCGTTCCGATCGCGAGGAGCAGGTGCATGTTCCCTTCGTCCGGCGCGCTCGCGTTCACCGCGAGCGGCGCGACGCGCGAGGCGCCAAGCTCCTTGGACACGAGCGCCATGCCCATCGTGCCAAGGCCCAGCCCGCCCCAGTCGCGCGGCAGGTGCGGGGTCCAGAGGCCCGCGGCGCGCGCCTTCTGTCGCAGCTCTTCCAGGGTCTTCGGGTCGTGCTCGGCGTCGGTCTCGACCGGGATGACGACGTCGCGGACGAACGCCTCCACGCGCGCGCGGATGGCTTCGAGGTCGGCCGGGATCGTGAAGTCCACGCTCGCCGAACGCCATCCGGCCGGAAAAGGGGCCCCACCGGCCTTCCGCCGGCCCCCCGCAACCGGTGGGGTGCGGACCTCGCGAAGTCTTATATGCCCCACACGCCCGTCATTTTTCCGGAGGGACCGCACCCTCATGACCGCCCTTCGCTGCACCCTAGCCCTTCTGCTTGCCTGCTTCGCCCCGACCGCGCTTGCGGCGAGCGCCACGGCCGATGCCTTCCCCGAGCAAGCAGCTCCCGGCGAGGCACTCACCCTTGTCTACACGGTCGATATCACGGCCCTGGCCGAGGTCGCCGTGCTCGAGACCGCCACCTGCACCCTCGCCGGCCCCGATGGGGCGAGCGGACCGTGCGGCACGACCGATTCGCTCGTGGACGTGCGCGTCCAGGGAGGCCAGCGGGCGTACACGTTCCGGCTCGACGCCCCCACCGCGCTCGGGGCCTACACGGCCACGTTCACCCGCGGTGGCGCCATCGCGCTCTCCGTCCCTCCGGACGACGACACCGCGGCCACCGTCGCGTTCGAGGTCGTCGAGCTCCCCCTCACGCCCCAGGAGACGCCCGCCGTACCCGACGACGACGGCGACGACGCGCCGATCGGCCCCGCCAGCGAACCGACGCAGCTCCTCGTGAACGGCTCGCCCGACGAAGGGCCCGACGGGCTGCGCTGGATCGGGAGCCTCTGGATGGCGAGCGGCGCCACCGTCGCCGCCGTCGTCGTGGCCCGCCGCGGAGGCGTCTGAATGCGTCTGGGACCGCCCGGATGGGCCCTTGTCACGGTCACCGCGCTCTTCGCCGTCACCTCCGCGATCGTGTACCTTATCACGGGACGGTTCGGCCAGGGTTGGCTCTACGCGAGCGCCGCGGTCTACGCCTGCGTCGCGATCGTCGCCATCGCGCTCCTCCTTTCCGAGGCGCGCGAGCGCGCGGCGCAGCCGTCCGCCGGAACGAACGGCGACGAGCCGCTCCTTGCCCAACGCCTTCTCATCTACCGCACGCTCGCCGGGTCCGCCTGGCGCCTCGACTATGCGTGGCCGGATGGGCGCGCGGAGACGCGCCACGTCGCCGCCGCGGGCGGGCAGATGCTGACGCACCACGAGATCGCAGGATACGTCGATGCCCTTCCGCCCGCGCGCGGGGCGCGCCTCGACGATCGCGCCGTGGACGACGCGATCGCAATGCACGCGATCGAAGGGCCCGAGCCCGTTCTCGAAGAGGAGGTCGCCCGATGAGCACGACGCCACCCGAGCAGGATGCGATGTACTGGAAGCAGCGCTACGAGCAGGAGCGCGAGCGCCTGGTCAAGCTGTGGATCGCCTACAAGACGCTCGAAGCGTCGCTCGACGAGGACGCTGTCGACGAGGATGCCGCCGGAGCGGATCGGGCGCTCAGCGACGAGGACGGGGCGCAGCCCGCCTGAATCAGGCGAGCCTTGCCGCCTCGCGCGCGTGCTCGACGACGCTCGCGCAGCGGGACGGGAGCGTGCGCGAAAGGAGCGTCCGCGTCTCGGGCGTCATCCCTTCTTCGGCGTAGGTCGCCCAGAGCATCGCCTCGATGGCCTCCGCGCTCGCGCACGCCACGTCATCGATGCTGCGCATGCCCTTCCGGTAGAGCCTCTCGGCCCATTCCGGGCCGATGCCATGGAGCGACATGACCTCGGCGAGGGCCCGGAGCTTCCAGAGCCGCGGCACGCCGATGCCGGAGAGTTCGGAGAGCGCCGTGAGGTCCGCATACAGGAGCGGATCCGCGAAGTTCACGCCGGCTCCGCGAAGCTCCATGACCTCCTCCGGGGTGACGGTCGGGATGAGGCTCGCGCGCGTGGCTTCGATGGGGAAAAGACGCTCGGGTCGCGCGAGGAAGGGCCGAGGCGCCGGCGCGGCGCGCTGCGCTTCCAGCTCGCGGTTCGCGGACTCGAGACGCCAGATCTCGCGCGTGGCGAAGTCAAGCCGCTCCTTGAGACCGTCCTCGCGCACGAGGAGCTCCACCATGTGGTTCTCGCCGGCCTCTTTCGAGGCGCGCGCGTCCTCGCGCTCCTTCGCGAGCGCGCGCTGCGCGACGTCCATGCGCGCGCGGTGCAGCTCCATCTCGCGCTGCGCTTGCTGGCGCGCCTGCTGCTCGGCGCGCACGATCGCCTGCGCGAGCTCGTAGCGGCGCGCCTCGGCCTCGACGCCGGCCTGCGCGTTCGCGAGCTGCTCCTTCGTCCGCGCAAGCTCCGCGCTCGCGCTGGCGATCTCCTCGCGCAGCTTCTGCTGGGCGCCGGTGCGCCCCGCGAGCTCGCCCTCGAGCTTCGCGATCGAGCCCACGAGGTCCGCGTGGCGCTTCGCGGCGGTGGCTTCGATGCGCGCGAGGACGTCTTCCGCCGGCGGCTGTGCGGCAAGGTGGTCCCTCGACTTCGCGAGCCTGTGGTCGGACCCGCGCTCCAGCTCGCCGATCCGCTCCTCCGCCTCCTCGAAGGCGCGCCAGAGGAGGGCGAGCCTGCTTCGGTCATCCTGCGTCGTCTGCGTCGTCGCCGCCATGCGGCGCGGCTGCGGGTATTGCATCGTCATAGGTCTCCCTCGTCACTGGACTCGACTGCGAGCACTGGCCATCGCGGCGCAGTTGGTCCCGTCGCGCCTGGGGTCGCCGGATGCGGCGGGCGAGGCGGCGGGGTGCTCGTCTGTGTCATCAGGCCGGACGCGCCTTACGGAGACCTTCATCCTTGCGACAGGTCCCATTCGGTTTCCCGTCGTGTGTCCGGGCGAGTGAGCCTTGGGCTTAGGCTGAGGCTTAGGCCGAGGGAGGACGAGGCCGAGAACGAGACCGAGAACGAGGAACGCGTAGGGCCTCTGTCTCGACCTTCACCTCGCGCCCCTCGGCCTGAGCCTCAGCCTCGGCCTCAGTGTGCGGCGGGCGTGGCGCGCGACACCACAGGCTCGCTGCGGTCCCACATCTCGTTGAACGCGCCCATGATCTCGCGGGAGAGGGTGCCGTCGGCCGCGTAGGTCGAGCCCAGGGGCGTGCCGACGCGCGCGGGGTTCATGAGGAGGAGGATGACGGCCTCGCGGTCCAGGACGACGAACTGCTGGCGGCCGGGCTCTGCGATGCGGAATTTGCTGTAGAATTTCGGCGTGCCGGTCGTCATGACCCACGCGCGCGCAGCTTCCTTGTCCTCGGCGCCGGCGCCCACGAGGATCCGGAAGCTCACCTTGTCGTTCTTGAGGTGCTTGCGGATGTTGCGGATCGCCTCGAGGATGCGCACGTCGGCCTCGTCGAACTTCTTGGGCTCGGTGCCTTCGCGCATCGCCTGCAGGAGGTCGCCAAAGCAGCCGGAGAGATCGACGTAGATCAGGACCTCGTCCTTCGCCTCCGCGGCCTTCGCGAGGTGCTTGTTGGCGAAGTCGTGCCAGCTCGTCGTGACCGACCAGAACGTGCTGTCCTTCGGGCTCGTGCGGGCGCGGATCTTGAGGCGCGTCTCGAGCGAAGGCAGCGACTTCAGGAGCCCCTCGAACTCCTTGCGCTTCGCGTTCTTGAGCTCGTCGAGCGCCTCGCCGACCTCGCGCGCCATGAACTTGCGCGGGCGGCTCGCCTGCACCTCGACGAGACCGAGCGCTTCGAGCCGCACCATCGTCTCGTAGATCTTCGAGGTCGGGACGCCGGAGGCGCGCGAAAGCTCGCGCGCGTCCGAGACACCAAGCTGCAGCAGCGAGAGGTAGGCGTTCGTCTCGTACTTGGTGAGACCGAGCGCCTCGAGGAGCCCGCGTTCATCCAGCGTGCGCGCCTTCTCCTCGGCGTCCTGCGCTGCCATGGCGGGAAATCACTGCACCTCCCCCTTAAGGGTTTCACTCCCAGAGGGAAAAGGCGGGAAAACTCTGCCGAGGAAATTGACTCCTTCACGGAGTAGTCAATACGGAAGCCTGATGTAGGCGCCAGGCTGCGTAGGTCCGATGATGGACGCCAAGCATGAGATCGCGGAGGACCGCGCCTGGGCGCGCGAGATCGCGATCGTCCTCACGGTTCTCGCGACGTCGGCGCTGCTGTGGCTCGCGGTCTCCAGGATGTAGGCACGCGCGCCTCGAGCCACGGTAGGGCCCCGCGCGCCATCGCGACCCACGCGAGCCCGGCGCAGGCCCCGATCATCGCGAGCTCCACGTTGGGCATGCCACCCAGGGCGAGGCTCTGGAGCGCCCCCTTGTTGCCGTGCGGCAGGAAGCCCAGGATGATGCAGACCAGCATCAGCACCAGCACGCCGCCTGCCGGGACGAAGTACGCGCGCTCCGCCCGGCCCAGGTCCTCGCGGCGCGGAAAGAGCGCGAGCGTCAGGAGCCACCCCGGCAGTGCGACGAGGAACGCCAGGGCGAGCGTGAGGCGGACGGCCTCGAGGAGCATGCGGCCCCGTTCGGGCGCGAACGGAGGGCGCTTCTGGTTCAACGGGCGAAGACGACGCCGACGACGAGGACGTCGCGGGCGTGGAGACGAGGGCGAGGACGAGGGCGGTCGCTCGTCGTCCCGCGCCCTCGTCCGCGCCCGCGTCCTCGTCCCGCGGGACGGGTGGCGCGTCGTCCCGCGTCCTCGTCCGGAGGACGGGCCCGCAGAAGGGCTTACGCCTCTTCGAGAAGGTCGGGAAGGTTCGCGGCTTCGGCCTCGTGCTCGAGGCGGACGCGCTCGAAGTAGAAGCCGAGGGCTTCCTCGACGGCTTCGCTCATGCGCTTGCCGCGCAGCAGCTTCAAGGCGTGGAGCTTGAGGTGGTATTCCACTCCGATCTTGACGCGGAGCTCTTTCGGGCCGGATTCGGTCTTGGCTTCCTGGATCAGCACGGGTTGGTCACCGTAAGCGCTCTTGCGTCAGTAATCCAGATATGAAGACGAACGGTCCGCCTTCCCGCCCGAACCGCGGGCTCGACACAACGACGTATCCGAAAAGGAAGTACCCCAGGAAGCCGACGAGACGCCTGTGGGACCCGCGACCTCCGGCAACAAGGTTGAATACCTCCAGCGACCAAGTGAGCGACCGTCCAACATGGCGGCAGCGGTCTCGCTCAAGGTCATGACGTTCAACCTGCGCCGCCGCAAGGAATCCGACGGGGAGAACATGTGGGACCACCGGCGCGAGGCGGCCGCCGAGGTGGTCCGCCGCCAGGCGCCCGACATCCTCGGCACGCAGGAAGGCCTCCCCGAGCAGGTGGGCTACCTCCGCCAGCACTTCCCCGAATATGGCATGCTGGGCGAGGCGCGTCACGGCGGCTCGAAGGACGAGTACAACGCCATCTTCTACCGCAAGGACCGCTTCAAGGTCGCCGCGCAGGGCAACTTCTGGCTCAGCGACACGCCCGAGAAGGCAGGCAGCCGCTCGTGGGGCAACCTCGTCCCGCGCATGGCGACGTGGGCCCGCTTCATCGACAAGGACAGCGGCCAGGCGTTCGTCCACCTCAACACGCACCTCGACCACCTCGTGCCCGGCGCGAGGAAGAAGGGCGCGACGCTCATCTCCCAACGCATGCCCAAGGACGTGCCCGTGATCATGACGGGCGACTTCAACTCGCTCCAGCAGGGCGGCACCTACCGCTATCTCACCGGCGCCGTCGGCCTCCTCGACTCGCGCTGGGCAAGCCGCACGCCCGTCTCCACGAAGTGGAACGCCACGTTCCACCGCTTCACCGGTCGCGGGCTCTACCGTATCGACTACATCCTCGGCCGCGGCGTGCTCGAGTTCTCCGACTACGCCGTCGTTCGCGACCGCGTCGCGGGGAAGCTTCCGAGCGACCACTTCCCGGTCGTCTCGCACGCCACGCTGATGCCGGTGGAGCGCAGCGTGCGGATCCCCGTGAGCGAGCCCGCGCTCGTGCGCGCCTGAGATGGGCCGCCACGAGTGCGCGCAGCGCGCCGCCTCCCGCATCCTCGGCGTCCCAGCGCAGCGCCTCGCGCGCACGCACCCGCCCGACACGCCGCTGCGCCTGCTGGGCACTACGCCGCGTCAGCTCGCGCGCATGCTGACGGCGCACGGGCGCCCCTCCGTCGCGCGCACGCGCGCCGCGTGGAGCGAGCTTGCGCCAGGCGCGCTGGTGTGCGTCGACCTGCGCCCGCTGCTCGGGGGGCTTCCGCGCCTCCACTGGATGCTCGTCGAGGCGGTGGACGCCGCGCGCGTCGTCGTCGACGGGCGCGCCGTGCCGCGCGCCGTCTTCGAGCGCGCGTGGGCGTGCCGCTGCTCTCCGTTCGCGATGCATCGGCGCGCGCTCGTCGGTCGACGTTGACGCGCGCGCTTGCGCTTGCGCGCGCTCGCCCGGCTGACCAGGGGCCGGACGTGCGCACGCGCGCGCAAGAGCGCGCGTACCGCTCGCCCCGCAGGAGAACGCCTTTTCCCTGCGCGCGACCTGCCTGCGCCCATGAAGGTGGCGATCACCGGCGGCACGGGCTTCACGGGCCCCGCCATCGTCGAGGAGACGCTGCGCGAAGGGCACGAGGTCGTGCTGCTGGAGCACCGGAAGCGCGCGCCGGTCGCGAACCACACGCGCCTCGCGCGCGTGAAGGCGGACGTGGACGACGCGGCGAGCCTCGCGCGCGCGTTCGAAGGGTGCGACGCCGTGATGCACCTCGTCGCCATCATCCGCGAGGACAAGAAGCGCGGCGCGACGTTCGAGCGCGTGCACGTCGAGGGCACGCGGCACGTCGTCGACGCGGCGAACGCCGCGGGCGTGCGGCGCTTCATCCTGATGAGCGCGAACGGCGTCGAACTGGGCGTCGACACGCCCTACTTCCGCACGAAGCTCGCGATGGAGGCGATGGTCAAGGAAGCGGGCTTCGAATGGACCATCTTCCGCCCGAGCTACATCGCCGCGAGCGACGCGGGCGGCGCTGGACGAACCCTGCGGGGTTCGTCCGCGCCTCAGCAGAGCCTCGGCTTCGACGCGCAGTTCGCGGACATCGTCGACAAGGCGCCCGTGCTCCCCGCGTTCGGCGGCGGGCGCTTCGAGATCCAGCCCGTCGCGCGCGCGAACGTCGCGCAGGCGTTCGCCCGCGCGCTCGCGAAGCCCGAGGCCATCGGCAAGACGTACGTCCTCGTGGGCCCGGAGCGCCTCACGTGGCGCGAGTACCTGCGGCGCCTTGGGGCGCTGCGCCGCCGTACGCGCCCCATCGTGTACGCGCCTACCGGCGCCGTCCTGCTCGCGGCGCGCGCCCTCGGCCCTCTCTTCCCCGCGGACGCGGACCAGCTCCGGATGCTCGTCGCTGGGAACGTCGGCGATGCGACGGAGGCCGTGAAGGACCTCGACCTGCGCCTGGAGACGTGGGAGTCCGCGGTCGCTGGCCTGCGTCGCTGACGGGTGCCTTCATAGGCCGGCGGCGCCGTCCCCGCGACGATGGCCCTCCGGCGGTGGGAGCGCAAGGTGAAGCTCCGCCGCTGGCCCGTCGCGGACTGGGACTTCGCGCACCCGCTCTATCGTTTCATCAAGGGCACGTTCCACACGCCGGTCGGCTGGGTCACGCGGCTCAACGTGCGCGGCGCCGAGAACGTTCCTGCAACGGGCGGCGTGATCCTCGCGGTGAACCACCTCTCGTGGGCCGATCCCATCGCGATGGGCGTCGCGCTCAAGCGCCCCGCGTTCTACCTGGCGAAGGAGGGCGTGTTCAAGCACCCGCTCACGCGCTGGATCGTGACCGCGACGGGGCAGATCAAGGTGGACCGCACCGTGGGCGGCAACGACGGCGCGGTGGGCACCGCGCTCGATCTCCTCTCCCAGGGGCTCGTCGTCGGCGTCTTCCCCGAAGGCACGCGCAGCCGGCCCGGCCAGGTCAAGCGCGGCAAGACGGGGATCGCGCGCATCGCGGCGCTCTCGGGCGCGCCCATCGTGCCCGTCGGCATGGACACGGGCGACTTCTGGCCGCGCGGCCGCAGCATGCCGCGCGTGGGCCGCCACGTCTACGTGGACATCGGCGCGCCGTTCCACCTCGACGTGAAGCCGGAGGACATCGCGGACAAGACGCGCATGCGGGAAGCGACCGATGAGGTCATGGACCGGGTGCGCGCTCTCTACGCCAACGCGGTGGCCGCGCGGGAGAGGGGCGAGCGATGGGCGTAGCACGATCGTTCCGGTACGCGAGCGGCATCGCGATGCTCGTCGTCTCGCAGAGCTTCCTCTTCGGCTTCGCTGTCCTGCCCGCGCTCCTCTTCTGGAACTTCGTGCGCGGTTCGGCAGGCTCGATCCCGTTCGTCGGGACCTACCTCGCGTACGTGATCATCGCGATGTCGCTCATCCCGGCGTACCTCATCTTCTCCCTGACGCTCATGTTCGCGAGCGCGGGATTCAACCGCCTCATGGGCTGGAAGACAGAGGAAGGCGAGTATCCGATCTACGAGTACGATTGGCGCGTCGTGAAGTGGGCCTGCTACAACGGCTCGATCAGCGTCGTGCGCATCTTCTGCGGCGAGCCGATGCGCGTCACGCCGTTCTGGACGATGTACCTCAAGGCGAACGGCGCGAAGATCGGCCCCAAGGTGTACGTCAACACCGCGCGCCTCAACGACCACAACCTCCTCATCCTCGAGGAGCGCGCCGTGGTCGGCGGCGACGCGAAGCTCATCGCGCATCTCGCCGAGAAGGGCATGATCAAGGCGCAGCCCGTGATCCTCCGCAAGCGCGCCGTGCTCGGCATCAACAGCGTCGTGGGACCGGGCGTGGAGATCGGAGAGGGGAGCGCCGTGGGCGCGAGGTCGTTCGTGCCCAAGGGGACGAAGATCCCGCCCAACCAGGCCTGGGGCGGCGTGCCCGCGCGGCCGATCAAGCAGTACGAGGAAGACGAATTCAAGAACAAGGGACAACCGGGGATCCCGATCGCCTATTGACCGGGCCCCTGGGCCGCGTCCGGGCCCGGGCCCGGACCGGGCCCAGGCCCCGCGAACGGTCTCACTCCTCTTCTTCTTCGACGTTCGAGGAGCCGCCCTGCACGCCCTGCGTGCCGGTCGTGCCCTTGTTGCCGAGGTTCTGCTGGCCGCCCTGCGTGCCGCGGTTCTGCTGGCCACCGAAGCTGCCGCCGCCCTGCTGCTGGCCCTGCTGGCCGCCCTGCACGCCGCCCTTCTGCTGGCCCTGCTGGCCGCCGTAGCTGCCGCCCGTCTGCGAGCCGCCGGTCTGCGAGCCGCCGATGCCCTTCTGCGAGCCGCCCTGCTGGGAGCCGCCGGTCTGGGAGCCGCCCATGCCCTTCTGCGAGCCGCCCTGCTGCGTGCCGAGGTCGCCCTCGTTCTCGTTGCCGCCGACGTTCTTCTTGTTCTTGTCGCCGATGCTGCCGGTGTTGGACGTCATGGGTGAACCCAGCCCCCGCGGGCGTCCGACGAGGTTTCCTGGTTGTGGCACGTGACGAGGAATGAGCTACTGCGGCTCGCCTGGCCGCTCCTCGTCGAACGAGGCCTTGCGGCGAGCAGCGGTGCTGATGGGCTCGTCGCGCTCGAGGTTCACGGCCTCGGGCTTCCCCTTCTCCTCCTTGGGCGCGGGCTTGTCGCGCATCGCTCACCCCTCCGGCTCGACGAAGCTCGACAGGCTGTCGGGACCCGTGGGGCGCTGCGCAGACGCGAGCGGGGAGATCGGCGGCTCGGCGTCCGCGTCGGTCTCCGACGGAGCGTAGAGGCGCTCCAGGGCGCCCTCCAGCTCCTCCTCGCTGTCGAAGAAGTCGTCATGGACCTCCTTCAGGAGATCGCGCAGGTCGACGTTGCGCCCCTGGAAAAGCACCGTGCCGCCCTCGACCTGCTCGAGGAGCTCGCTCTTCGCGATCGGGAAGGTCACGTCGCCCAGCGCCTCCATCACGGGAAGGAAGTTCGGCTGGACGACCGGCCCGGGCGCAGGCGGGTGCGCGTCTTGCATGCAGAGCCAGCGTGCGCGCGCCGGGGTGTCAGTTCCGGCCCAACGCTCGATGGCGCCCGCCTACTGCGCGCCCAAGTTGACAAGCTGCGCGCGCACGTCCTTCAAAAGGTCCACCGCGCGGTCGATGTGGCGCGCCTTCTCCAGGACGTTGGTCGTCGAGTGGGCGAACTCCAGGAGCGTCGTCACGTCGAGGAGGTTCTTGTTCACGCTCATCGTGAGCGCCTCCGTGTAGAGCGTCTCGTGCATCGCCACGAAGGTCGGGGCGGGGGTCTTGGACTTTGCCTTGTGAGACTCGATCCCCCGTCCATCCTTGCCTGCACTCGGGAGGGGGGGTCGGGCCTGGGAGCGGCGAATGACGACCCGGGATCAGGAGTTCCGGAGCGCAGAGAGATCCGCGAGGTCGTTGCCGTCGTACCGATACGGGATGTCGGAGCACCCTCCCGTGAAGAGGGAGAGGAGGTCCACCGTGTTCTCGACCGCGTAGTACATCACGCTCTCCTTGTTCGACGAGTGCCCAGGGTGGCCACCGTCCTCGTGCGGGCTCACCATCGGCGCCCCGAGGTTCACGAGGCCGGCGGCGTGGCCGAACTCGTGCACGAGGACGGAGCGCTCGACGCACTGCTCGTCGGGTCGCGTCGAAAGGAGGCCGCTCTTCGATGCGTCCTTGATGTTGCCCTTCAGCATCGCGATGCTCGTCCCCCGGTACGCGAGGCCGAGCACGCGCGAGTCGCCGCCGTCGTCGGTGGAGCCGCCGGCGACGTAGAGGACGTAGAGCGCGGCCGTGTCGCCGCCCGTCTTGCGGTCGCGGTGCTCGTCCTCGAGCGCGACGATCTCGTTCAAGGTGTACTTCTTCCCCGCCTCGGCCGGGATCTCAGCCTCCTCGACGAACTCGACCTGCGACGCGTCGCGACCGGTCACCTGCACGAGCGCGTCCTTCAGGACCTGCTTCGCCTGCGCGTTGGGCCCGTAGCCCACGGGGTAGTCGATCTCGACGACGAGCTTCGCATGCTCGCGCGGATCCAGGAGCTGCTTCGCCGCGGAGCCCACGCGGCCGCCGCCCGAGCCGGGCAGCTGGCAGCCGGCGAGGACCATCGCAGAGACGAGCACGCAGCCGAGAAGCGTGACGGAACGCACGTGCGCGCATGCAGGCGCCCTCGCTTAAGCGGCGCGGAAGCGCCACCGAGTGCGAGCCGCCCGGGGAGGCTTGCCGGGCACCTCGCGGCGATGACCTAGCGCGGAGCTGGCGTGTAAAGTAAGTCGCCCGGGACCGAAAACTGTTGGGGGAGGCTGTTGCTTGGAGGCTGGGAGGCTGTTGCCATGCGGTTGTCCGGGCGACGCTCCGGGTTGCGGGGAAAGACCCATCACCTTTCTGATACGGCGCTCGAATGACGGAGCGTGCGCGTGCTCGTGTCCACGGACGGCTTCGTGGCGGATGACGGCTCGGCCGCCTGGGCGTTCGTCGCCTTCGCCGACGGAGTGACGACCGCTTCGCGATCTGGAATGCTATCGCGAAGGACGGCGAGCCACCTCGCGGAGTGGACGGCCATGCGCCAGGCGCTCGCCTGGGCGGAGGAGTCGTTGGAGGAGGGCGAGCTGGAGCTGCGCACGGACAGCGCGCTCGTGGCGAAGGGCCTCGCCTCGCGGCGGCCGGAGATGAGCGGCGAAGCGGCCGCGCTGCGCGCTGAGTGCAGGCAGGCGCTCGCCCGGCTTGCCGCGCGCGGCGTGACGGCGCGCGTGGTGCGCGTGCGTCGCGAGGAGAACGAGGCGGCCGACGGGCTCGCTCGCGACGCTGCGGGTCAGGGAGCGCTATAGATAATACGAGAACCGACGCACGAGCGCCGCGACCTCGGGATCGACGCGCGCGCCCTGCCCGGGCCGCAGCTGGTCGCGCGCAAGGAGGCTCGCTTCGACGACGGTGAGCTTGTGCTGCTCGGCGTGCGGAACGCCGGCGCGCTTCTCCGCGATCATGCGCCGGATGATGGACTCGCCGCCCGCGAGCGCTTCCTCCTGCTCCTCGGGCGTCAGGTAGCGCGCCTGCAGGTCGAGGAGGCGCGGGTCGGTGAGCGCGCCAAGGAAATCCGTGTAGAGGGGGTCCACGACGTCCTCGCGCTCGTCGCGCCGGGCGCCGAAGCGGCCTTCGCCGATCCGCCGCAGCACCTGCTCGTACGCCTGGCCCGCCTCGCGCTGCCAGGTCGCGCCGTGCGCCAGGGCGAAGTCGGGGCCCCACACGAGCTTGTCGTAGCCTTCGCCCTTGAGACGCATGTGCTCGCGGACGACGAGGCTGCGCGCGGGCGCCTCCGGCAGGTTGGCGTGGAGCAGGCGCACGTCGCCGTCGGCCCCGTTCGGGAACGCGAAGGCGGCGAGCGCTAGGAGATATCGTTTCCCCTGGGCCGTCGCCGTCGGGATCGCGACGAGGAGCTCGTCCGCATGGCGCTTGCGGTGGTGGAAGTGGTAGAAGACGACGCGCCCCCGGTACGGGCTCACGGCGACCTCGCGCGGGTCGATCGGCGGCACGCCCTGCGGCCGCGCCAGCGGCCGCCAGCCGGGCTCCCGGACATCGTGTCGCCAGTAGCGGCCCAGGAGCGCGAGGCGGCACTCGAGCTGCCAATGGAAGAGCTGCGCCTCCCACGGCGCTTCGAGCGGAAAGACGTCCGCGAGGACCTCGTCGGGGCGGTCGTTCTGGTAGGCGGACTCCTTCACGACGAACGCAGGCGCATCGCCCGGCCGCACGCCCGCGTGCACCTCGTGCCGATGCGCCTCGTCCACGTACATCCAGCGCGCGAGGACGAGGCCCGCTGGCGGCGGCGCCGGCGTCGGGACGGCGGGCGGCGCGCGCGGCGTCGACGCGGGCATCCGCCTGCACACTGGAAGCACCGTGGCTTAAGCAACGCGAAGCCAGAGGCGGCCGCGGCGGACGCGGAAGCGGGAGGCGACGCGGACGCCGGAGGCAGAAGCGGAGGCGACGCGGAGGCCCCAAGCGGAAGCGGAGGCAGACGTGGAAGCGGGAGAGGGGCTATCGGAGCGGACCCGGGGGGATTCGAACCCCCGGTCTCAGGCTTAGGAGGCCTGCGCCATATCCGGGCTTGGCTACGGGTCCAGGTTCCGCGGACCAGCGACTTCCCGGATAAGCGTGCGGACCCGCGGGGACCCGCGAGGACGCGCCACAGTGCGAGCTCGTGGGCCGCGCGGGTGCAGCGGACGCGTCAAGGATGACGCCACACGCCTTATATAGCGAAGTTCGGACTGGGGCTCGTTCGCATGCGCCAGCTCCTGAGCCTCCCCGTCGCCTGTCTCCTCCTGGCCACGGCCTTCGCGGGCTGCATGGGGGGCGCGGATGAGCCCGCGGCCCCCGTCGAGGTCGCCGCGAACCAGACCGACGTGTCGAACGCGACGGTCGACGATGGCACGTCGGAGATGAACACGAGCGTCGGCGCGATGCCGCACCTCCACGACTACTGGAAGGGTGCGGAGCGCATGACCATCATGGACGACGACGTCGAGGTCGACCAGTTCAGCGCGATCGGGTTCACGTTCTTTGATATCTTCATGGGCACGCCGGGCGTCGGCGGCCAGTTCTTCACGCTGCCCGAGGGGTCCCTCGTCTTCGAGGGCACGGGGAAGATGGAGATCACCGCGAGCTGGAGCGACCCCACGGTGACCGGCGTCGGCATCCGTTACAAGACGCCTGGCAGCAGCGACTTCTCCGACACCTTGCCCCTGACCCAAGCGGCTCCCGTCTCCCTCGACATCACTCCCGAGATGACCGACATGCCGCACGACAAGGAGAGCCGCTGGAACTTCCTTCTCGTCCCCGGAGCCACCGGCCAGTCCGTCGTGGGCAAGGTCCACTTCAAGATGGACATCATCCGGATGCGCGACATCACGCTCTTCCCGGGCCACCCGCAGCTCTTCCTGGGCGAGCACACGCTCACGCTCTTCGATGGCGTCGCCAAGAGCACGCAGAAGAACTTCGCGACGACCATCGTCGGCTTCGCGACGCAGAACCGCGAGGACTCCAGCATCCGCAGCGGCAAGGTCGTGCCGATGGAGACACGCACGATGACCGCGAACGTGACCATCACGAGCGCGACCGCCAACGTCGGCACGGTCTCGAGCGTCGACTTCCTCTACAAGCCTGCGGGCTCCTTCGGCTCGAAGATGGCGCAGGTCATCTCCCACGACGAGGCCGCCGGCGTCTACCAGTTCGCTTGGCCCGTCGAGATGCAGCAGGCCGACAGCCCGTACGCGAAGGAGAGCCAGTGGACGTTCGACCTCCTCATCCACAGCGAAGCCGCCGACGGCCTCCCTGAACGGGGGATCGCCGACTCGCAGGTCGATTACACGGTGCAGATCGTCGCGTACGACTCGCTTCTCGAAGGCGTGGACCCTCCCGCGAGCGACGACTGAGCTAGGCGCCGGACATCCGACCTATATCCTTTCGGAGAGGGGCAGTGCGCCCCTGCCCGCAGGCCTACAGGTGTGGCGCGCCGAGGGTCGCACATGAAGCCGCCGTACGACCCCGCGCTCGCGAGCCCCTTCCGCATCGACTGGCTCGTCGAAGCCGACGCGCTCACGCGCGACGACTACGAACGCGCGGTCGCCGAGAAGGCCGAGGCCATCCTGCGCAGCGCCAAGTTCGTGCACGCCCACCAGGGCTCCGCTCCCACCGACATCGAGGTGCGGGTGTGGATCGAGGCCGCGGTCGCGCCCGGCTGCGTGAGCATCACCTGGGAGCCCGGCTTCCACGCGTTCGGCTTCCACATCCTCGACGAGACGCTGAGGGAGCGCCTCGCGTGCATCGTGTTCCGCGACCTCCCCTGCCTCGATGCGGAGGGAAGCGACGAGGAGCTCGCGCGCGTGCTGGATGCGCTCACCGCGACGCTCCAGCCGGTCCCCGTGCGCGTGCCCGTCGTCGAGACGCGGCCGGTGGATCCGGGCGTCGAGCGCTGATAGCAGGCGCTGCGGGTCAAAGGGAAGCTCGAAAAGCGAGGTCGGCCGTCGTGCAGGTAACCGCACCCCACACGACGGCGTTCCTCTGTTCCCTCCGTAGGTTGTTCTAGACGTCAACAAGTCGCTGCCGCAACCAGCCTGCTGCTACCCACCGGGGAGGGTTGTCCCGTGTCAACCGTTCACAGGTCAAGGTGACCCGTCGAGCGACGGGGGAGAAGGGGAGGCCCGCAGAACATGATGCTGAACGACGGGCGCATCACCCGCATGCGCCTGGGATGCGTCAACGTTGCGCCTGTGCAGCCACCGCGCCCGCTTCGTGTGCGGCGGGTGGAGATCAAAGCACGATGATGAGCAGGAGCGCGATCGCCGCGAGGCTGCCGCCGACGGCGGTTGCGACAAGGCCCAGCCACCGGGCCCACCCCGCGCGCTCGCCCTTCCATGCGATCGCACCGAATACGGCGGCGGCGATACCGACAGGCGGGACGGGAAGCATGCCCCATTCGGGTGGGAGCGCATGTCGCAGCACCGAGACGAAAAGCAGGGCCGAGAGGACGCCGAGCCCTGAGGCAAGGGACGCTGATAGCATGGGGATAGCGAGCGGGGCCGGTGGGATTCGAACCCACGAAGAACAGCTCCGAAGGCTGCCTCGTTATCCGGGCTACGATACGACCCCAGGA
>DATLCC010000064.1:0-2183 GCA_035526585.1 Thermoplasmatota archaeon
GCGAAGCACGTCGGGCAGCGCATGTTGCACGCGTCCGTGAGGTCGATGAGCCCGAGGCACGTGTGCTGCTCATGGTCGGGGCAGAGCCCGCAGTCCTGCGGGCAGCCAAGCTTCGTCTCCGTCTGGAAGTGCTGCGGCAGCGTGCCCGGGCGCGCGAACTCCTGCTGCGCATGGTAGTACGCGGCGTCGCTCGACTGCAGCGACTCGAAGAAGCCGTGCTCCGCGCAGCTCTTGCGGAGCCAGATCTTTCCGTCGCGCTCGACGACCTTCGCCTGCACCACGCGCTTGCACTCCGGACAGAGCGACGCCGTGTGCGCGAGGTACACGTAGTCGCGATCCTTCTTCTCGACGTCCGGGAGCGGCGCCCTCGTCTCGACCGGGATCGTCAAGCGCGCTGCGACGGCGGCGCCGAAGGAAATCCGTTTCGCCCGATCGCCGCGGCGATTGGCGGCATCACGGGTCGATCTCGAGCATCGCCTCGCCCGGCTCCGAGAGGAGCACCCGATCCTCGTCCACGTCCGAGATGAGCACGGCGGGGATGGCGGCGACGTCGCGATCCGTGCGGAACGTGCGGCGCGCCTGATGCGTGAGGGTCACGTCGAAGCGCAGGAGCGCGCCCTCCTCGGCGAGCGCGCTCGTCACGCGCCCGAGGCGGTTGCCGTTGACGTCGATGACCTCCTTGCCGCGCACCTCTCGCGCCTGATCGAGCGCGGCGAGCGGCGCCGGCACGTGCCTGGACGCGTCTTCCATGCGCGCCGCTCGGCTTGGGCCGAGATGGCGCTTCTCGCCGCGTCGTCGCTCAGGCGCCGCCGACCGCGACCCGCGCGAGACGCTTCGCCTCGTCGCCGCTCAAATATTGGTTGGGATCGGTCAGGCGGCCTTCCAGCGCGGTCACGGCGGCCGTCGCGGGCGAGACCAGGTAGCTCATCGATCTGTTGTGGCCCATCCGGCCGGGGAAGTTCCTGTTCGAGGTCGAGACACAGACCTCGCCCTCGTCGAGGACGCCGCCCATCCCACCGAAGCACGCGCCGCAGGAGCTGGTGTTGAAGGAGCCACCGGCCTCGGTGATGGTCTCGATGATGCCTTCCTTGAGGGCCTGCAGATAGATGCGCGTCGAGGCCGGGAAGACGACGAGGCGCGTCCCCTTCTTGACCTGGTGCCCCTTGAGGATCGACGCGGCGACGCGCAGGTCCTCGAGGCGCGCGTTCGTGCAGCTTCCGATGAAGACCTGATCGACCCGGCCCGCGTCGACGTCCTTCACGCGCTTCACGTTGTCCGGCGAGTGCGGGCACGCGACGAGGGGCTCGAGGCGGTCGCCGTCGATGTGGATCGTGCGCTCGTACTTCGCGCCAGGGTCCGCGCGCAGGCTCGCGTGCTTCGTGACATCACCCGCGCGCCCGTTCTTGATCTCCGGGAGCGAGCGCAGGTACCGGATGGTCTCGGCGTCGGCGGGGATGACTCCCGCCTTCGCGCCAAGCTCCGTCGTCATGTTCGAGAGCGTGAAGCGCTGGTACATCTCGAGCTGCTCGATCGCGCTGCCCGTGAACTCGATCGCCTTGTACGCGCCGCCCTCCGTCGTGAGCTGGCGCAGCGCTTCGAGGATGACGTCCTTGCCGGAGGTCGGGAACGAGAGCGCGCCCGTCACCTCGACCTTGATCGTCTCGGGGACCTTCAGCCAGATGTCGCCCGTCGCGAAGACGGCGGCCTGCTCGGTCGGGCCGATGCCCACCGCGAAGGCGCCCAGCGCGCCGGCCATGTTCGTGTGCGAGTCGGTGCCGGTCACGAGGTCGCCGGGGAGGACGAACCCTTCCTCCACGAGGATCTGGTGGCAGATGCCCTGGCGCCCGATGTCGTAGAAGTGCGGAAGCTGGTGCTTCTCCACGAACTTGCGGATCGCGTGGTGCAGCTTCGCGGACGCCTCGGAGGACGCCGGCACCCAGTGGTCGATGGGGATCACGATCTTGTTGCGGTCCCACACCTCCTTCGCCCCCATCTGCTCGAAGGGGCGGATGAGCTGCGCGCACGCCTCGTGCGCCATCGCGACGTCCACCGGCGCCTCCACGATCTCGCCAGGCCGGACCGAGTCCTTCCCCGCCTTCAGGGCGAGCAGCTTTTCGGGGAGAGTCATCGCGCGCGGCGAGGCCATACGGCGCGCGCATGGGGGCGTCCGGTTCAAAGGGTTA
>DATLCC010000065.1:0-102497 GCA_035526585.1 Thermoplasmatota archaeon
GCACGGGCAGACCGCCGGGCGCCTCGCGGACCTCGTGAAGACGGGGCACCCGATCGACAAGGTCGACTTCATCATCCAGGGCGGGACGTTCACCGCGCGCGACGAGGGCTATCAGCGCGAGTTCGTGAAGCGCGCGTTCGACGCCTGCAACGGGCGCGACTCCGAAAGCCTGGAGCAGGCGCAGCTCCGGAACGAGACGGCGCGCTCGCGCATGATCGGCCTCACCATCGAGACGAAGCCCGACTGGGCGCTCGCGAAGGACGTCGACCTGTCGCTCGAGCTTGGATGCACGCGCTACGAGCTCGGGGTGCAGACGGTCTTCGACGACATCCTGCGCGCGACGCACCGCGGGCACACGATGAAGGAGACCGTCGAGAGCTTCCAGGTCGTGAAGGATGCGGGGCTGAAGCTCTGCGCGCACGTGATGCCCGGCCAACCGGGCTCGTCGTACGAGAAGGACCTCGAGACGTTCCGCCAGATGTTCTCCGACCCGCGCTTCGCGCCGGACATGCTGAAGATCTACCCGACGCTTGTGATGCCCGGCACCGTCCTCTTCAAGCAGTGGGAGGCAGGCCGGTATCAGGCCGTGACGGAGGAGTACTGCGTGAATCTCCTCGCGGAGGCGAAGCGGATGGCGCCGCGGTGGCTCCGCATCCAGCGCATCGACCGCGACATCCCAAGCCCGCGCATCGCGGCGGGCGTGAAGAAGCTGAATCTGCGCGAGCTCGTGCACGCGGAGCTCGCGAAGCAGGGCGCGAAATGCCAGTGCATCCGATGCCGGGAGGCCGGGCACATCGCGAACAAGGAGGAACGGCTCCCAGAGCGCGTGGTGCTCGTGCGGCAGGACTACGCGAGCGCGGGCGGGCGCGAGCACTTCCTCTCGTTCGAGGACGTCGAGCAGGACATCCTCGTCGGGTTCGCGCGCTACCGCGTCCCCTCGCCGCGCGCGTATCGCCCCGAGGTCGCGGACGCGCTCCTGCTGCGCGAGCTCAAGGTCTTCGGGACCGAGGTCCCCATCGGGGAGGAGCCTTCGTTCGGCCTCCAGCAGCATCAGGGGTACGGCCGTCGGCTCGTCGAGGAGGGCGAGGCGCTCGCGCGCTCGCTGGGAAGCGCGCGCGTCGTCGTCACGGCGGGCGTCGGCGTGCGCGAGTACTACCGCAAGCTCGGGTACGAGCGCCTCGGGCCGTACATGGCGAAGGACGTACGCTAGACGCCGCGGATCTGATCGGGGCGGAGGCCAAGCTTCGCGAAGTCCTTCGGGTTCGTCGTCCAGAGGACGTCACCTTCGCGGACGTGCGCGGCGATCATGGCGTCGCGGGCGTGCTCGTCCCAGGCTTCATCCGTGATCGCGCTCACACCCAGGGCTTCTCGCACGCCGAAACTTTCTACCTCGATGTCCGCAGCAAAGAGGCGCGCCACGAAAGCATCGACATCCCGGTGATCGCGGCGCAGCTGGCGGACCCGCTCGACGAACGCCACTGCAGGTAGCACGAGCACCGCCTCGCGCGACAGCGCGTCGAGGAGCGATGGGTGGTAGAGCACTCCCGTGTCTAGGACCGCCCTCATCGAAACCTCAGCTTCATCTTGAGGTCACGGGGCTCGGGCCCATCTTCCTCGGCCATCTGGATAAGCTGGGCCCACGCTTGCCGGCGTCGATCCTCTCGCTCCCAGAGCAGGATCCCCTCGCGCAGCACGTCGCTCTCTGTCTTGCCAGCCTCAGCGGCGATGCGCGCGAGTTGCGCCGCCTCGTCCTCGCTCATCCGCACTTTCTTCGTCACGCTGGACACGGGGCGCTTGGTGCGTGAGGTCCCTTTTCTTTCTTTTGCGGGCCTCACCCCACGTCGCGCCACCATGCGGCGATGTCTGTGGCCCGCTTCTTATAGATTTGTGGCCACAACTAGGGTTTTGGCTTGTGGTGGAACGGATCCGTGGAGCCGGCGCGCTGCACGATGAGGTTCGTGCTCACCGCCTTCGCGACGACCTTGCCCTCTTCGTTGAGGATGTCGGCCACCGCATACGCGATGGTCTTCCCGCGCGTGTCGACGCGCGCGTGGCAGCGCAGACTTCCTTCGAACGCGGGGCGCAGGAAGTTCACTTTGTATTCCACGGTCGTGAACGTCTCGTCGGGCGCGAGCGTGCTGATGACCGCGTAGCCCATCGCGGCGTCCGCGAGGTCGCCGAGGATCCCTCCGTGCACGGAGCCCATCGGGTTGTGGTGGCGCTCGTCCACGTCCATCGTGAACGTCGCGAGCCCGGGGCCCGCGCTCGCGAGCTTCATGCCGAGGAGCTTTGCGACGGGGGCCGGCTCCCTTGGGATGCGGAGCGTGTCCATGATCTGGTCGTCGACGGGCATGCTCGCGTGAGCTTCGGGTGCGGGTTTGACGCTTCCGTCTCTTCGCAGACCTTGCGCACTGAAGAAGGCTCAATCGATGTTCTGCCCGAACGCGAAGGGCTTCCACTCGCGCCCCAGCGCATGCGCGCCCCGCTCCCCGGCTGCGGCGCCATCCTGGTGCCCGACCCAGTGCAGCACGAGATCGACGAGCGCGTCGCCTGGGAAGCACGTGAGGAGCCGCCCGTCGGCGACGAGGCGCGCGTGCACGCTCGTCGCGCCGGCGAGGTCCGGCTCGCCGGGCATGCGCGCGATGCGGCGCTCCTCGGTGAGGCCTGCGGCCGCGAGCACGCGCACGCCCTCGCCCGCGGCGAGGGTGAAGTGACCGCGGCGCGCGCGGAGCGCCTTCGCGAGCGCGGCGTCGGCGAGCGCGCGCTTCACCTCGCCGCCGGGCACGACGACGGCCGCGGCGGGGGCGAGCGCCTCGTAGCCGAGGCGGTCGGGGACGAGGCGCGCGTTCTCCAGCGAGCGTACGAGGGCCTCCTGCGCGACGAGGTCGGCGGCGCGGCCGGAGGCGCGGAGGGCCGCGAGCGCGCCCAGCGCCTCGAACGCGCTCGCGCCTTCGTAGACGACGATGCAGACGGGCGCGGCGTCCATGATGTCGCGCCTCAGTAGGAATCCGGGCGGCTCGCGGCCCAGAGGGCGCCGACGGCTCCGACGCCGGCGGAGAGGGCGAAGAGCGTCTGCAGCATGTCGCCCTGAGATTCGCTGGCGCGCGCGGCGTCGGTGACGCCTTCGCCGCCTGGCGTGAGGACGACGGTGAGGATCGCGAAGAGCAGCATGCCGGCGAGCGCGCCCGCGAGGAGGTAGCGCGGCGCGGGCTCGCGCTCCCACACGGCGGCGATCGTCGCGGCTGCGAGCATGATCGGCGAGACGAGGCCGATCCAGTAGATCACGTCGCCGAACATGTTGGGTGGGGCGAAGAAATAGCGCTCGCCGCCCTGGTTGATGGTGACAGACGTCGTGGCGACGAACGCGAGCGCGGAGAGGAGGAAGTAGACGATGAGGATGATGCCGGCCCACTTGGGCATGTCGTCCTCCGCGAAGGCGAGGAGGACGCCGCCCGCGAACGCGAGCGCGAGGCCTCCGAGGATCAGGCTCGGGACCGCGAGCGTCGCGGCCATGGCGGCGAAGGCGAGGCCGAGGCCCGCGTAGCCTGCGCGCAGCATCGCCGTCCGGGTCACGTCGACGCACGGGCCCTGGCCCGTAGAAAGGTTTTCGGAACTCCCCTTAGGTCGAGCTGGGGCGACCGCCGAAGAGCTTCTTGAGGAGTCCGCCGGTCGACTTGCCGCGGGCGAGCTGCTCCACCGAGAAGCGGTGGTCGCAGGCCGGACACCACGCCTTCTCTTCCCCGGGCATCCGGTTGCTCGACGGGGCGGGCTGGAGGATGTCTGCCCGGCAGTCGGGGCACTTGGAGCCGAAGAAGTCGCGGATCGCGGTCACGGGCCCGTTTGGAGCGCTCTCGGGACTTAAACAGATGCGAGACTCCCAACGTCCATCCGTGACACTTGCCGGCCGATTTATCTGAGAAAAGGAACGCGTAACCCGACGGTTACGGATCTCAGGTGCGGGGCACGATCTCGACATGGACGTGTCCGCTGCGGCGGACCGCTCCGCGCGCGCCGCAGCGGGAGGACCCGCGCGGACAAGGCGAGCGCGCGCGACCTTGGTGAGGGGATCCGGAGGATCAGGTCCTCAGAACGATCTCGATGTTGACGGAGTCCGGGACCTGGATCCTCATGAGCTGCCGGAGCGCGCGCTCGTCGGCGGCGATGTCGATCAGGCGCTTGTGGATGCGCATCTGCCAGTGGTCGTACGTCTCCGAGCCGCTGCCGTTGGGCGCCTTGCGGACGGGGATCGTCAGGCGGCGCGTCGGGAGGGGGATCGGGCCGGCCATCTCGACGCCGGTGCGCTCCGCGATGGTCTTGATCTGCTGGGCGACGCCGTCGATCTTCTTGGGATCGTTGCCGGCGAGGCTGATGCGTGCCGTGTGGGCCATGGGACTTCACTCCGCGAGTTCTCGGCCCTGGCCTGTGCGCCGCGATGACGACCAGGGGACCCGGGGGTCTTGATCGGCTCGGTGCGCTGCGGGGCGAGCGGTCTCGCTGGGTCCTGCGAAGCGGGAAGGCGTATATGTGCGTTTGCTGGCTGGATACGTTCCCTCGGGGCGGGATCCCGAGGGGGATGGGCGAGGGACGCTCATCGAGCGCTTCGTCCTCGACCGATCCCGACCCCTACCCTGTCCCGAGCGCGGCGCGGTGGACTCCTTCCGGAGCGGACAGGCGCTGGAAGGTTCCAGGCAACCTTTTCAGGGGAACATTCGGTGCGACGTTCGGCTCTGGCGTCCATGGGTGTCTTCTCGTTCCTGACGGACTATCATTACGAGCCCTCCGACATCCTCGTCTTCTTCACGCTCCTCATGCTCGAGGGGGTCCTGTCGTTCGACAACGCTGCGATCCTCGCCGCGATGGTGCGTCGCCTGCCCCAGGAGGAGCGGCGCAAGGCGCTCCTCTACGGTCTGGGCGGCGCGTACGTCTTCCGCTTCGCCGCGATCGTGTTCGTCGTCGTGATCATCCAGAACCAGTGGCTGAAGATCCTCGGCGGGATCTACCTCCTCTACCTGATGATCAAGCATCTTGCGGACCGGTCGCCGCACGACATGGACGAGGTGCCGGGGATCGGGAAGAAGACGTTCCTGGGGCTCACGCCCTTCTGGAGCGTCGTCATCGCGGTGGAGCTCGCGGACATCGCGTTCGCGCTCGACCAGATCCTCGTGGCCGTCGGCCTCTTCGCTGAGCGCACGACCACGGGCAGCAAGGTCCTCCTCATCATCCTCGCGAGCTTCGTCGCGATCCTGCTCCTGCGCATCTCGGCGTACTACGTCGGGCGGCTGATGGACTGGTTCCCCAAGCTCGAGACGCTCGCGTACATCGCGGTGGGCTGGGTGGGTCTCAAGCTCATCCTCACCACGGGCGCGTACTACACGGACCTCTGGGGCTGGACGCAGGGATGGCATGAGCACGGCTTGATCCACTTCATCGAGCTCAAGGAGGTGAGCGTCGCGGTGACGCTCAGCGTCATCGTCCTCCCCGTGCTCGTGAAGGCGTTCCTCGACTTCGTCGTGAAGCGGAAGGCCAAAGCGGACACGGTCTCACGAGAACCCTGACGCTCCCCGGCGGATTCTCCGCGCCGATGCGCGCGCCCCTGGTCGCACTCGCCCTCTTCCTCGCCGTCGCCCCGGCCCCCTCGGCCGCGGCGAGCGTGAGCGATTACACCATCCTTGTCGATGGCGAGACGGCGCACGGCCTCCTCGCCGTCCCCGCGGGAGCGCCGCTGGGGCTCGTCGTCGTCTCGCACGGATACGGCCACAAGGCCGAGAGCCACCGCGGCCACCTGCAGCACCTCGCGGACGAAGGCTACGTCGCCGTCGCGATGGACTTCCGCGGCGAGGGCATGCCGCTGCGCGCGGGCGCGGACGACACGCTCGCCGCGACGCACGCGCTCATCGCGCAGTACGCGCCCGACCTCGTCGTGCTCTACAGCGTGAGCATGGGGACGGCGGTCGCCTCGATGGTGCTCGCGGAGTCGGGCGGCGTCGACTGCTCTGCTGTCGACAAGTCGCAGCATCGCTGCGACGGCGTGTTCGACTACTGGGTCGACAACGAGGGGCTCGTCATGCTCCACGAGACGTGGGCCGGCGCGAGCGCCCTCGCCCCCACGGGCAACCCGACGGCGGTCGGCGCGGTCGCGGACATCGAGGCCGAGTGCGGCGGCTCGCCCATCGTGGCCCCGGATTGCTATCTCGAGCGCAGCGCCGTCATCCGCGCGCCCGAGTTCGTGGGACTCAAGGGCGCGATCCAGACGCACGGGCTCAACGACGGCCTCGTGCCGTACGATCAGGGGCGCGAGATGCGCGCGGCGCTCGCGGCCATCGGCGTGCCCACCGAATTCTACACGGTGGCCACCTGTCCCCAGGGGTCCGAAGGGACGACCCTCACGGGCCACGCGGGCCAGGGAGGGCGCGGCGTCTGCGGCCACGGCACCGAGAGCAACGACGCACACACGCTCACCGAGCTGAGCTTCCGCCTGCTCGACGAGCTCCTGGGCGGCGCGGTGCCGCACGACGCCGAGCACATCGTGGACGGCACGCTGGGCACGCTCCCCTGAACGCGCGCCTTGGCGCGCCGGCGCGGTGCCCCTTCGCCAGGTATTTAAACCGCTGCAACGCGAGCCGACAGCGTGACGAGCCAGGCCGCGCCGCACGATCGGGGCGCGTTGCGCGCGGCCCTCGACGCGAGCGTCCACGACGGCCTACGGCTCGCGAGCGGCGTCATCGCGGCGCTCCTGGGTTTCTTCGTCCTCGTGGACCTGCTCGTCACGCCGCCCCGATGGGCGATCGAGGTCGCGCTCGTCGACCTGGCGAGCGCGTTCGTCTGCCTCGGCCTGTTCTTCCTGCTGCGGCGCCCGACGTGGCCGCCCCGCCGCGCGCATCTCGTGGGAACGATCCTCGCGGGGACGGTCGCCGCCGGCTCGCTCTATGACACGTACCTCCTGGGCGACCCCCAGCAGACGACGTACCTCATGCTCGTCGTCGTCGGCGCCGGCGCGGTCTTCCTCAACATCCGTTGGCTCTACGGCCTCGTCGGCGGAACGCTCGCGGGGTGGGTCCTCGTGGCGGCCTCGCACCCGGAGGTCGATTGGACGACGTTCGGCTTCGCGCTCTTCGCCGCCAGCGTCCTCAGCGTCCTGATCCACGTCCTGCGCTACACGACCTTTGAGCGCATGGAAGGGCTGCGCATCGCCGAGGCGGGCCGCAAGGAGCAGCTCGAGATCCGAGAGAGCGCGCTCGAGAGCGCGGTCGAGGCTCTCCAGGCCAGCGAGGAACGCTATCGCCGGCTCGTCGACGGCGCTCCCGATGCCTTCCTCGTGCACAGCGGCGGCAAGGTCGTCTACGCGAACATCGCGGCAGTGCGCCTCTTCGGAGCGACCACGGCGCAGGACCTGCTCGGGCGCGACGTCTTCAGCTTCGTGCATCCGGAGTTCCTGGACGCCGTGAAAGCACGCAACGCGATCGTGGAACGGGAGCAGCGCGCCACCGAGCCCATGGAGATGCAGGTGCTGCGCCTGGATGGCACGAAGCTCGACGTGGAGGCGCGCGACCAGCCCATCATGTACCTGGGCAGCCACGCCGACCAGACGGTCCTCCGCGATATCACGGACCGCAAGCGCGCCGACCTCGAGGAGCGCGTCGCATCGCAGCGGCTGGCGGAGATCAGCCGCCTCAAGGAGATGGACCAGGTGAAGACGCAGTTCGTGAACACCATCTCGCACGAGCTGCGCACGCCGCTCACGCCGATCAAGGTCCAGCTGCACATCCTGAAGAACGCGAAGGACGCGGCTGCCGCGCGCCGCTCGCAGGAGGTCATCGAGCGCAACGTCGGGCGCCTGTCGAGCCTCGTCGACGAGCTCCTCGAGGTCGCTCGCATCCAGGCGGGGACGCTGAAGCTCGCGAAGACCTACATCGAGCTCGACCAGGTCGTAGGCCAGGCCCTCGAATCGTTCACCGACGTCGCGCGCCAGAACGGCATCGAACTCGCGGTGAAGCTTGAAGGAGGCCTCACGGTCCTCGGCGACGCGAAACGCGTCCAGCAGGTCATGTACAACCTGCTCGGGAACTCGTTCAAGTTCACCGACAAGGGCGGCCACATCGTCGTCGAAGCGCGCCGCGAGGGACCCAACGCCCTCGTCTTCGTGCGCGACAGCGGCTCCGGCATCGACCCCGAAGACCTCAAGCGCCTCTTCGAGCCCTTCAGCCAGCTCCACGACACGATGGAGAAGACCAACGCCGGCACGGGCCTCGGCCTCTACATCTGCCGCGGCATCGTCGAAGGGCATGGCGGGCGCATCTGGGCCGAGAGCGACGGGAAGGGGCAAGGCGCGCGGTTCGTGTTCACGGTGCCGCTCGCTCACGCTTAGTGCGAGTTCAAGTTCGAGTCTGCGTTCGAGTTCGGGCCGGAGCGGTGCTGAGGGTCTTGCCTCTTCACGAGGGCCGTCAGGATCGCCACGACCTCTCCAAGGGGGCCGCGGCCCCTTGCGAGGGCGTGCACGGACTTGGGCTTGGACTTGAACTGACGCCGCCATCTTCATGCCAGCCCTCGGGCTCGCGCAGCTCATGCCCCCCGCCTTCCTCCAGGTGGCGATCCCCGTCCTCTACGTCTACGACGAGGGCACGCTGCCCGACGTCCCGCCCGGCTTCGACATGGGGCTCCTCCCCGTGATCAGCCGCGCGCTCAAGGAGCACGCGAACACGTCGAAGGTCACGGTGATCACGGGCGCGCCGACGGCGGCCGAGGACCTGCCGCGCGCGTATACGTCGCTGGGGCTGCAATATGCGAACCTGAAGAAGGCGAGCCCGGAGGCGGGGAACCTGCTCGTCGCGGAGTTCGTGGCGGACCACTTTGATATCGACGCCGTGCTCGACCACATCACGCGCATCCGCGAGGAGCGCCAGAGGGAGCTTGCCGAAGGCGTCGAGCAGCACCGCCGGCGGACGGCCATCAGCGATCAGCCGAGCGAGGGCGACGACGCCTCCTCGGGCGGGCCCGACGACATCGGCTCGTCCTGACGCGTTCTGCCAAGCGTTCCAGAGACGTGAATGCCCCTGCCGCGGCTCGGCGCGCCATGTCCTTCGCGCGTGCCGCGCGCCTCCCTGGGCTGACGCTTCTGCTCCTGCTTGGTTCGACGGGGCTCGCGGGCGCGGATTGGCCGATGGGGCCGCACGACCTCGGCGGCTCACGGCACGCCGCCGACTCGAGCTGGGATGCCGCCGACGTCGCCGCGCTCTCGCTTGCGTGGTCGTACGAAACGGACGGCTCGCTCACGGGCACGCCGACCTTCTACGAGGGCCGCGTCTACGTCGCGTCGTGGAAGGGCAACGTCTACGCCCTCGACGCGCAGGATGGCAGCCTCGTCTGGACGCACGACATCGGCGCGCAGGCCGACGCGCCGGTCACGCTCTGGGACGGGCTCGCGTTCGTGGGCGACGGGAAGGGCCGACTCCACGCGCTCGACGCGAGGACCGGCGGGCCGGTGTGGAACGTGACCACGGACACGACGAAGAGCGCGCATCTCTACGCGACCCCCACGGTCGTTCCGAGCGCGCGCGGTCCGATCGTCGTGATGGGCATCGCGAGCGACCAGGAGTCGGTGCGCCTCCATGGCGACGCGCCTCTCGATTTCCGCGGCGGCGTCGTCGCCTACGAGGCGCGGACCGGCGTCGAGGTCTGGCGCACGACGCTCATCCCCGAAGGATACACCGGCGCGCCCGTGTGGAGCACGCCGATCTACGACGAAGGTACGAAGCTGCTTCTCTTCGGCACGGGCAACGCGTACACGCGACCCGCGCACAACATGTCCGACTCCGTCGTCGCGCTCGACGCCGAGACGGGGCGCGTGGTCTGGTCCTTCCAGGCGACGCACAACGACGTCTTCACGCAGGCCGAGCCGCACAGCGTCGACGACGACTTCGGAAGCACCGGCAGCCTCGTCGCGGGACATGACGGCGAGCGGCTCTTCGCGCTTGGCCAGAAGAGCGCGATCGTGCGCGCCTTCCACGTCGCGAACGGCACGATCGCCTGGCGCCACGGCAACAGCTCGAGCCCCGGAGAAGGCATCATCGGCGCGAGCGCGTACGCAGATGGCCTTCTCGCGGTCCCCTACACGCGCGAGAAGCGGATCACCGTCTTCGACGCGGCGACGGGCGAGTCACGCTGGTCGCATGGGTTCACCGGCGCCGTCTATTCCGCTCCCGCGATCGCGGGGGGCGTCGTCTTCGTCGCCGACACGACGGGGAACATGACCGCCTTCGAGCTTGCGAGCGGCAACGCGCTCTGGAGCGGCGGGACCGCGGGCGCAGGCATCGTCTACGGTGGGCTCAGCGTCGCGAGCGGTCTTCTCCTCGTGCCCGTCGTCGACTCGGCCTTCCTGGGCGAGCACGGGCACGTCCTCGCGTTCGCGCCGCATGGCCATGCGGAGCTCCCGGCGCCGACGAAGGCGACGCCGCCCCCGTCGCCGACGCTCGGGTCTTCCGATGCGATCGTCTGGGACATGAAGAACTCGGATTTCCAGCCGCAGCGCCGGGAGATCGTCACCGGGGCCGAGGTCGTGTGGCGCAACCTCGATCCCTTCGCCCACGTCGTCATGTCCGGCTGGGACGAAGGCGCGGCGCTCAACGCCTACGTCGATGTGGACGGTTCCGCGCGCTTCCGCTTCGAGACGGCCGGCGAGTATCTCCTCGTGTGCCCGCTCCATGCGACGCCCGACGAGAAGGGCGAATGGGCGGAGGGCATGCTGGCCACCGTGGTCGTCACGGCGTCCGGCGAGCCGCCCGGCTCTGGTCCGCAGGAGAGCGGCGGCGCGGCGATCGGCCGCGGCGTCCCGGGCGTCGGCGCGCTCGCGCTCGTCGGCCTCGTCAGCGCGCTGGCGTGGGCGCTGCGGCGCTGAGCCCCATCGCGGCAGCGGTGCGCGCCCCGTCCGCGCGGCCGCGCTCGATCGCGGAGCGGATCTTCGTCATGTCGCGCGTCGCGCGCGAGACGCCCGTGTCCACGTCGGGGCGCACCACGCGCACGCGAACCCCCTCCGGCGGGGCGAAGGCGAGGCGCACCGCGCGATTGTGGTACTCGTGGTGCATCCGCGCGGCCTCCTCGAGGGCGGGGAAGCGCCGCGCGAAGAGGCGGATCGCCCACTCGGGCTCAGGCTTCCGATCGCCTGGCGCGCGGTTGAGGACGCAGACGATGTCTCGGTGGCCATCCGCGATCGCTTTCGCGATGGGGATCGGATCCGTCGTGCCGCCATCCAGGAGCTTGCGTCCGTCGAGCTCGACGGGCGCCTCCGAAAGCACGGGGATCGCCGCGCCCGCGTGGACGAGGGCGAGGGGATCTCCAGCGTGGCGGATGTCCGGGTGGAGCGTCTCGAGCGTCTCCGCGTCCGTGATCGTCACGTGCACGGGGTACGGCGCGCGTTTCACCGCCGCGACGTCCATGCCGAAGACGTTGGGATAGTAGTGGTGGTAGAGCGTGCGCAGGTCGAAGACGTAGCCGCCAAAGAGCGCGCGCCGGAAGCTCAGGAGCTTGGTGTCGCGCACGGCCTCCCAGGTCTTGCACGCGCGCTCCATCTGGCCGGCCGCGTACCACGCAGCGAGGGCGCCGCCGGCGCTCGTGCCGTACACCGCGTCGGGGACGAAGCCCGCGGCCTGCAACGACGCGAGCGCGCCGGTCGCGTAGGCGGCGCGGTTCGCTCCTCCCTCGACGACGAGCGCGGGCACAGCGCGCGATGGTCGCTGTCGGGTCAAGAGCGTTGCGCCGGCGCGCCCTCTTGAAGCCGAAGCCTGCGAGAGGTGCACGATGGCAACGATGATGTGAGCGGGCTGAGGTGCGCGACGCATGGACGAGTCCTTCTTCAAGCAGGCCTACGAGCGCGACGCGACGAACAAGGCGAAGCAGTCGTGGAGCGACTACTGGGGCTGGGTCAAGACGTTCTACGCGGGGAAGTCGTTCCCGCCGGTCCCTGGCTGGAGCGCGCGCGAGAAGGATCTCGTCGCGAAGGCGCCCGCGCAGCGCGAGGCCATCGAGCGCACGGGCCGCGCGCTCGCCGCCGAGTGGGCGAAGGACAACAGCGTTCGCAAGGTCGCGACTTCCGACCTCCAGGCGTGGGGGAAACGCTTCAGCGACGCCGCGAAGACGTCCGACGGGCTCGCCGCTGCGCTCGCCGAGGTCGAAGGGGAATTGAAAAAGCGCGGCGCGATCTAGCGCCGCGAGGAAGACACAGAGGAAGGCGAAATGGGAGGACGACGGGAGCGGACGCAGATCGGGACGACGACGATGTCGTCTCGCCGTCCCGCTCCCGCTTCCGCCTCCTCTTCCGGTCGTCAACAGAGCGAGAGGTCCGCGTAGACGCAGGCGTTCAGGTCGTCGTTCCCCGTGAAGGGCGCGACGGCCGGGACGAAGACGTCCTGTCCGGTCTCGGCCTCGATCTGCGCGATCGTTTCCCACGTCGCGCCGTCGAGGTCGCCAAGCTCGCTTTCATCGAAGTCGAACTCGCATTCGGTCTGCACTCCGGCCGCGTCGCAGATGTCCTGCGTGCCGACGACGCTCGCGTCGACGTCGACGCCGTTCGATTCGGCGTAGACGTCCACATTGGCGTCCACGTCGGTGTGGACGTGGAGCATCTCTTCGATGTCGTCGACGAAGGCGCTCAGGCAGAGGCTGAACCAGAGCCAGAACCCCTTCTCGCTGTCTTCGTGTGCGTAGGAAGCGTCCGTGTCGGCGAGCGCTTCCGTCTCGTTCTCATCGATCAGGCCTGCATCGACGCTGTGATACGAATCGTTCGCATCTCCCGGACCGTCCGGGTCGCAATCGGGGCAGGGCGCATTTTGCGCCGCCGCGGCGCCTGCGAGGAGCAGGAGCCCGGCGAGCACGATGAGCGTGGTGTAGCCGCGCATCGGCCGCTCGTACTCGGGACCGGATATCACCGCACTGGTTCAGCGCGGGAAGGGAGCGGCGGCGTCAGGGATGCTTCAAGGACGGAGCTTCGCGGCGAGCGCCGCCTTGGCTTCGGGCCACTCGCGATCGATGAAGCTGAAGTAGGGCGAGTCGCGGAGGTTCCCATGCACGTCGCGTCGGTGGTTGCGGAGGATCCCTTCGAAGGTCGCGCCCAGCGCCGCGATGGCCTCGCGGCTGCGCGTGTTGCGCGCGTCGGTGACGATCTGGATGCGCGCGAGGCCCATCGCCTCGAACCCGTGGGAAAGGAGCAGGAGCTTCGCCTCGCGGTTGGCGCCGGAGCGTCGGAACGGCGCGACCATCCACGTATGGCCGATCTCCGCGCAGCGATCCTTCTCGCTCCAGTCGAAGAGGCTCGTCGATCCCATGACGTGGCCGTTCTCCGGGTCGCGCAGCAGGAACGGGATCGCCTTCCCCGCGGGCCGGTCCGTCTGGCGATCCAGGATCCACTGCCGCATCGCAGCCACGCCGCGCGGCGCGGTCGAGGTCCAGCGGAAGACATCGTCGTCGGGAGCGATGGCCGCCGCGAGCGCCTCCGCGTGCTCGACGCGCAGCGGCTCCAGCGTCACGCGGCGGCCCTTGAGGACGATGCTGTGCTCCACGGGTCTGGAGCAGAGGCCATCCCCCTGAAGCTTTGCGAGACACGTGACACAAGTTGTCGGCGGACGCGCGAGCCAGGGTGGTCTTCTTCGGGATGGGGTCCGGGGTAGGGACGGGCGAAGGCCGACGGTCGAGCCGAGACCTTTGTCCATCCCCTTCCCCATCCCGACCCCGAAAGAGACACCGTTGGCACGGGTGCAACATTTTCAAGCGCGGCTGTGCTGCGGCTCATCCCATGCCCCCTCTGCTGCGGCCCGACAGGATGGGGATCGCCGCCGCCGCCCTTGCGCTTCGCAACGGGAAGCTCGTCGTCTTCCCCACGGAGACGGTGTATGGGGTCGGCGCGCACGCGCTGGATGCCGAGGCGGTGCGTCGGATCTTCGACGCGAAGGGGCGCCCCGCGGACAACCCGCTCATCGTCCACGTGGCCGACGTCGCCGCCGCGAGGGCGCTCGCGCGCTCGTGGCCCGCGGCCGCGGAGACGCTCGCGCGCGCGTTCTGGCCCGGGCCGCTGACGCTCGTGCTTCCGCGCGCGCCGGGCGTGCCCGACGTCACGACGGGCGGCCTCGACAGCGTCGCCCTGCGCGTCCCGAGCCACGGCGTCGCCCGGATGCTGCTCGCCGCCGCGGGCGTCCCCGTCGCCGCGCCCAGCGCGAACCGCAGCGGACGCCCGAGCCCCACGCGCGTGGAGGACGCGCTCCACGACCTGGGGGGCGCGGTGGAATGCTATCTCGACGGCGGGCCCACCGACGTCGGGCTCGAGTCGACGGTCGTCGGCCTGCTGGACGCCGAGCCCACCATCCTGCGCCAGGGCGGCCTGCCGCGCGAGGCCATCGAGGCCGTCGTCGGGCCCGTGAGGGTCGCGACGCACGGCGACGTCGCGCGCGCGCCGGGGATGAAGCACCGGCACTACTCGCCGCGCGCGCGGCTCCACGTCGTGGATGGCCCCGCGGACGCGCTCGTGACGAAGCTGCGCGCCGAGGGGCGCCGCGTCGCGCACGTGGCGGGCGCCGAGCGCGGGCTCTCCGGCCCGGATGCGCGCGCGCCCGGCCGCAGCGACGAGCCCGAGGCGTGGGCGCGCCAGATCTTCGCCCTGATGCGCGATCTCGACGGCGCGGGCTACGAGGACATCGTGGTCGAGGCGATCCCCGAGCGCGGCGTGGGTGCCGCGGTCATGGATCGGCTGCGCAGAGGCGCAGCGCGCGAAGGAGACTGAGACCCCTGCCGCACGGGAGGTTGGGGGAGGCGTTTGAGAAATGGGGCGGCAGGGGTCGGGGAGGCGTTGACGCATGGGACGATGGCGCTCGTCGGGGCGGGGGACGCCCCACGACCGCGATGGTTCCCGACCGGAGGAGGTTCGTGCGGTGCAAGAGGGCGACCGAAGGACCGTGGGGAGTTGCAGCCCATCGGCTCTCCTTTCCGGAGTTCGTCGAGTCGCTGGAAAGGGGTCGGTGCGAACCGGAGGAGGCGAGGGTGTGCCGGGGCGCCGACCGGGAGCGTCAGCGGACCTTGAGTTGAGGGTGCAAAGCCAACCGCGCGGCGGGCGCGGCACCCCGGCGGCGCCCCTACTGCCGACCTCGGTATTTGGAGCTTGTGAGGGCCTCGCCGAAGGGGCTCTTGTAACCGTTTGGTTACGGGTCGCGGTCAGCCGTACATGACCATGGCGGAGAGCTCGTAGTTGGCGAGCCCGACGCTCGGGAGGGGCGCCTGGCTGCCGGCGACCGCCTGGAGCGTATACGTCCCGGGGGCGGGCAGGTCCGCGGAGGTGAACGACCAGTCCACGGCGTTCCCGCTCCCGCCCAGGCCCAGCGTGTCGGAGATGACCTCGTTGCCGTCGGGGTCGATGAGCTGCAGGTTCACGTGCGCCGTGGGGGGTGCCCCGGCCTGCGCCCCGGTCAGCGCGAAGTGGATCATCGCGCTCGTGAAGGCCACGTTCTCCACCTCGATGCTCCAGCTCTGGCTGAACGGGCCCACGATCGGTCCGCTCTCCGTGATGTTGAAGTCCGAGATGTTGGCGCTGGCGGTCCCGTTGCCGCCCGACCCCGTGGGCGTCGTCGGTGTCGGGGTGGCGTCCTCGCCCTTCTTCGTGCAGCCCGACACGAGCGCGGTCGCGAGGAGGAGCGTGGCGAAAAGGACCCAGCTGCGGCGCACCATCGTCCGAGCGAGGAGGCGGGCCTCTATGAGCGTTGTCCTTCGGGCCCTGTGGGCCATCGGGCCGTAAGCCAGGCGAACCCCGTCGCGCGGTCGCCCGGCGCGAGGTGGGCCGCGTGCCGCGACGCGACGGGGAATGCGAGGCCGTTCTGGAAGGCGAGATCGAGCACCTCGCCCGCGCCGGCCCTGTGCACCGCGCGCACGTCGGCCTCGAACGAGTAGTCGTCGGGAAGGAAGCGCGCGTCCATCGCGCCCGCGGGCTTCAGCCGGCTCGGCCCCGCCGCGAGGGGCGCCCGGTCCATCGTGTAGGCCAGCCCGCCGACCTCGAGCGCGATCTCGCCTCGGGCCCGCTGATAACGTTCCGCGTTCTCGACGAGGTCGGTGAGGAAGAGGGTGAGCGCGCCCGCGCCCTCGTGCTCGACCACGAGCCACGCCTCGACGCGCGTCTCCCAGAGGTGCAGCTCGCGCGGCCGCACGTGGACGAGCGCGGTCGCCCGCGGCTCGGGGTACGCGGTGACGAGGCGCGCCACCGAGCGCGGGTCGTCCCCCTTCGCGCGCCGCGCGGTGACCTGCACCATGTCGAGCGCCTCGGTGAGCGGCTGCCGGTGCGCGTGCACGCCGGGCGGCGCGTCGGTGGGGATCGCGACGACGTCGGCGAGGCGCGGATCGTCCTGCTCGAGCGCAGCGAGCCAGTGATCGCCGTGGCCGGGCCGCGTTCGTCCCGAGGTCAAGAAAGCACGCTCCACGTCGTCGCTCTGAGATCGAAGGACTCTGGGGGGTGAACCCCCCAGACCCCCATTCAGGCCTTCACGATCTCGTCCACGCGCACCTCGAAGGTGAGCGCCTGGCCGGCGAGGTGGTGGTTGAGATCGACCGTGACGCTCGTGTCGTCGAACGAGACGACGTCGGCGTGGTACACGTTCCCCGCCTCGTCCTCGAGGTCGAGGTGCTGCCCGACGGCGAGGTCGTCGCCTTCGAAGAGCTTCCGATCGAGCTTCGTGACGAGGCGCTCGTCGCGCGGGCCGTACGCCTCCTCGGGCGCGATGCGGACCGTGCGCGTCTCGCCTTCGCCAAGGCCGAGGACGGCCGTCTCGAAGCCGGAGATGACCTGTCCGGCGCCCACCGTGAACTCGAGCGCCTCGTCCCCCTCGAGGTTGCTGTCGAACACGTCGCCGTTGTCGAGTCGGCCGGTGTAGCGGACGGCGACGGTGTCGCCCTTTTCCACCTTCATGTTCGGTCGTACGCGGGTCTCGTACATAAAGCGCCCGGAGCGCGAGCACAAGCGACTTGAGGGGCGCCGTTCCCTCGCGCTCCTGTGCGTACGTGGCTCCTCGTCGTCGCGCTCGTGGCCGCCCCGATCGGCGGCTGCCTGGGAGCGAAGGACGACGGCGCCCGCCTGGCGCACCCCACGGACAAGGTGCCGCTGCCGCCCCGCGTCACGCCGCAGGCGCCGACGACCGCCTACAACTTCTCGGATCCGGGCTATCGCGTGACGGGAGCGTGGAAGGCGGGCGACGGATGGGACTATGAATCCAACCAGTCGCACTTCCGTCGCGTCCGCGTGCTCGACGTTCGCACGCAGAACGGCGGCCCCGTCTACGTCGTGGAGGAGAGGACGGGCGACGTCGGTCAGCCCGCAGCGGAGCGGACCGTCTCCTGGATCGACGGCCGCCAATGGCTCCTCCTCAACACGACGCGGGATGACGGCGGCCCCGCCGATCGATATCAGCCGGGCGTGGCGACCCGCTTCTGGAAGAACGGAAGCTTCTCCTACAACCACTCGAGCGTGCAAGCCTCGGGCCGGACGAGCGCGGAGGGATCGGTGACCGTCCAGTCGCGCCTCGCGGGCACCCACACGACGATCCTCTTTCCTTGGGGCTATCTCGAGGCGAAGAAGGTCGAGCAGGCCGCGTACGGGCGCGACGCGGCCGGGAACCGCAGCTACGCGCTCACGACGCACTACGTGCACCGCGACTACTTGAACGACGTGCAGTATCAGCTTCCGGGCGGCGAGCTTTTCAAGCTCACCGCCGTGAAGGCGGGCGACTTCCGCCGCGGAAAGCTATCGACCTAGGAAGCTCAACAGGCCGAACGTCAGCGCCGTGTAGAGGACCGCGCCGCCGATCACGACGCCCAGCAGGAACTTCCAAAGCCGCATCTTCATGCTGCCGAAGACGTAGAGGGCGACCGCATCCGGGAGACCGGGCGTCGCGATGAAGACCGCGACGCCGAGGATGCCCAGTCGCTGCGCGAACCGCTCGCACTTGTCCAGCGCGGTGCGCAGCCACGGTCGCGTCTCCGCCTTCGCGCGCAACTTCTCGTTCACCTCGTCGCCGAGGAAGAAGACCATCCAGGCCGCGAGCACCTTCGCGAGGAGCGTGACGAGGATCGCGAAGACGGGGCCGATCGCGAGGGAGGCGGCGAAGAGGATCGGCTCGATGGGGAGCGGCAGCCCGATCGAGCCCACGAAGCCGTACAGGAAGAGGAAGAAGACGCTGCGCCATGCGCGCGCGAGGTCGGGCACGGCGAGGGTCACGACGAAGTGCGTGAGCATGAGCGTGCCGAGGATCGCGGCCACGCCGACAAAGAGCGTCACCGCCTTCTGCTCGCCGTCCAGGTCGTGCGGATCGACGAGGCCGTGGCGGAAGCGGCGCCGCCCGTCGGCGGTCGAGAGGAAGGCGTAGGCGCGCCGCGCGGCGTTCGACAGCTTGTCCGGCACGGTCGCGACGCCGCGCGTGAGCGTCCGCGCGAAGCCCGCGAGGCGCGCCGTCGCGCGGTGGGCAGCGACCTCCGCCGGGTTCGAGGCGTCGTCGGCGCGCTGGTGCGCGTTCGCCTTGGCGTCCTCGAGCTTCTGGCCGATGAGCGAGCGCTCGGTCTCGATGACGGGCGCCATGGCGCGCGTCGTCACGGCGAGGCGGTCCTCGAGCTCGAGGGTCCCGTCCTCATGCAGCCGCACGAGGAGCGGATTCTCCACGCGGACGCCTCCGCTCACGATCTCCGCCCCGGTCACGCACCAGACCGGCGGCCCTCGCTCGGCGTCACCGGGCGGACCGTCGCGGAGCACGTCCTCCCACCGGAAGGGCGGGTCGACCGTCCCGCTCGTGGGGGCCGGCTCGGTCCGCAGCGACACGCGCGTCCGGAGCCGAGAGCCGGGGCGCTCGTCATCGAAGGGGTGACGCGCGCGCTCGGTGCGATGCACGACGTCGATGGGGGCGCAGCGATGCTGTGCATTGTGGCTGCATCGTCGTTGCGCAGGCGAGCAGATCCGCGTCCGCACGCAGAGATCAAGGGGTGGGCCGGAGCCAGTCGTATCCGCGTTCTTCGAGCTTGAGCGCCAATTCGGGGCCGCCGCGCTGCACGACGCGCCCATCAAGCAGGACGGTGACGTCCGTGGGCTTCACGTAGTTCAGGATCCTCTGATAGTGCGTGATGATGAGAACGCCCGTGTCCTGGGTCTTGAACGCGTTGATCCCGTCGGCGACGACGCGGACCGCATCGATGTCCAGGCCGGAGTCGGGCTCGTCGAGGACGGCGATCGTGGGCTCCAGGACCGCCATCTGAAGCACTTCCAGGCGCTTCTTCTCGCCGCCGGAGAAGCCTTCGTTCACGTAGCGGCGCGCGAACTCCTTGGGCACGTTCATCTTCTGCATCTTCTCGAGGAAGTGCATGTTGAACTCGAGCGGCGTCAGGTCCTTCTGCTTCACGCCGTTGTACGCGGCGCGCAGGAAGTTCTGCACCGTGACGCCGGGGATGACGTGCGGATATTGGAAGGCGAGGAAGAGCCCCTTGCGGGCGCGCTCGTCGACGGGCATCTCCTTGACGCTGTGGCCCTTGACGAGGATGTCGCCCTTCGTGACCTCGTACTTCGGGTGCCCCATGAGCGTGTACGAGAGCGTGCTCTTGCCGCTCCCGTTGGGGCCCATGAGCGCGTGCACCTGGCCCTTGCGGACCTCGAGGTCCACGCCCTTGAGGATGGGCTTCCCTTCGACGCTGACGTGGAGGTCTCTGATCTCGAGCTCTGGGACTGACATGATATCAACCTGGGGGGGGGGGGGGAGCCGCAGCCCCCCCGCTGGATAGCTTGCGTTCGTAGATCTCGACGCCTTCGCGGAGGACGGCGAGGCTGAGGAGCGCGCACTTGAGGCGCACGGGGCTGACGGGGATGCCGAGCATCTTCACGACGTCGTCGCGCTCGATCTTCTTGATGTCATCGAGCGTCTGGCCCTTGACGCGCGACGTGAGGAGGGACGCGCTCGCCTGCGAGATGGCGCAGCCGCGGCCGGAGAACTTGACGTCCTTGATCTTGTGCGCTGCATCCACGAGGAAGGTCAGGCGGATCTGGTCGCCACACAAGGGGTTGTTCGCCTCGTGGTCCACGTCCGCGGGGTCCAGCACGCCGAAGTTCCTCGGGTGCTTGTAGTGGTCGAGGATGTGCTCCCGGTACATGTCCTCGCCGCTGCCCGGAGCCGTCACTGGGATCCGCCTCCCGTCACCGCGGTAGGCACGCGATGGGCGCGATAGGACGCGACGTCCCCTCGCGTGCCTCGCGTCCTTTCCGGCGGTGCGGCTCCGATCATAGCCGGAACACCTCCCGCGCCTTGAGGAGCGCCGCCGCGAACGCGTCGACCTCTTCGCGCGTCGTGTACAGGTAGAACGAGGCGCGCGCGGTGCTCGCGATGCCCAGCGTCTGCATCAGGGGCTGCGCGCAGTGGTGGCCGGCGCGCACGGCGACGCCCTGGTCGTTGAGGAGCGAGGCGAGATCGTGCGCGTGGATGCCTTCCATCTCGACTGCGACGAGTCCTCCGCGATGCGCGGGGCCGGGGCCGATGATGCGCGTGTCGGGGACCGCGGCGATCGCCTTGAAGGCGTGCTCGACGAGCTTGTGCTCGTGGGCGACGATGTTCTCCATGCCGACGGCGTCGAGGTAGTCGATCGCGGCGTGGAGGCCGACGGCTTCCGCGATGACGGGCGTGCCCGCCTCGAATTTCCACGGAAGCTCGTTCCACGTCGCGCCCTCGTTCGTGACGCTCCCGATCATCTCGCCGCCGAACAGGAACGGCTCCATGGCGAGGAACTCCTCCTTCTTCCCGTAGAGCACCCCGATGCCGGTGGGACCGAGCATCTTGTGGGCGCTGAAGGCGGCGAAGTCTTCGCCGGAGCTCGCGACGTCTGCCTTCACGTGCGGCACGCTCTGCGCGGCGTCGATGAGGACCTTCGCGCCCACCTCGTGCGCGAGCTTGGAGACCTCCTTCACGGGGACCACCGTGCCGAGCACGTTGCTCATCGCGGTCATCGCGACGATGCGGGTCTTGCGGGAGAGGAGCGACCGGTAGGCCGCGAGGTCGAGCCGCCCCTCCTTCGTGAGCGGGGCGATGCGCAGACGCGCGCCGGTGATGCGGCACACCTCGAGCCAGGGGACGAAGTTGCTGTGGTGCTCCATCTGGCTGATGACGACCTCGTCGCCGGGCTTGAGCTCGCGGAGCCCTTTCGAGTACGCGACGAGGTTGAGCGCCTCGGTGCAGTTCTTCGTGAAGACGATCTCCTCCGCGCCCTTCGCGCCGACGAACTCGGCGACCCGCTCGTGCGCCAAGACGTAGAGCTCCGTCGCGCGCTCTCCCAGCTCGTGGATGCTGCGGTGCACGTTCGAGTTCGTCTCCCGGTAGAAGCCGTCCATCGCATCGAGGACCTGCACCGGCTTCTGCGTCGTCGCCGCGTTGTCGAGGTAGACGAGGGGCTTCCCGTTCGACAGCGTGCGCTGGAGGATGGGGAAGTCCTTCCGGATGCGGGAGACGTCGAGCATCTTGGTCACTTCTTCAGGCGCGACACGATGGCGCTCCGCACTTCCTCGCGCACGTCCTCGAGCTGGATCTTGGAGAGGAGCGGCTCGAAGAAGCCTTCGACGATGACGCGTTTCGCGGCGAGCGCGTGGAGTCCGCGCGACTGTAGGTAGAAGAGCTGCTCGGGGTCGACCTGGCCGACCGTCGCGCCGTGGCTTGCGGAGACGTCGTTGTTCTCGACGTCGAGCTTCGGGATGGCGTCGGCGCGCGCGCCTTCGGAAAGGACCATCGTCTCCTGGTGCTGGTGTCCGGAGGCGTTCTTCGCGTCGGTGCCGATGAACACGATGCTGTAGTTCGCGCTGTAGCCGTCGTCGTTCAGCGCGCCCTTCATGTCGAGCTGCGAGGACGTGTGCGGCGCGCCGTGGAGCGCGGCGGTCGTGATGTCCATGTGCTGGCCCGCCGAGCCGAAGAAGGCGCCCACGAACTTCAGCGACGCGCCGGGGCCATCGAGCAGGTTCTCGTTGACGCTGACGCTCGTCGCGGCCCCGAACTGCCCGTCGACCCACGAGAGCTCCGAATCGCGCGCGAGGTGCGTGCGGCGCCACGCGAGGAGGGTCGCGCCGTGGTCGATGTCCTGGATCGTGGAGAGGGCGAGGCGCGCGCCGTCGCGAAGCGACGTCTCGATGCCGTGGAGCGCGAGCGCGCCCTTCGATGCGCCCTGCGCGCGGGCGAGCGCCTGGAGCTTGGCCTGGCGGTCCACGACGACGAGGTCGCGCACGACGCCTGCCTCGGGCGCGAAGCGGGCGGGGGATTCGAGCGCGCCGGCGACCTCCGTCCCCTTCTCGACGTAGAGGAGCGAGCCGTCGCTCCAGAGCGCGGCGTCGAGCGCCTCCCACTTGTCGGCGCGCGGCGAGAGGCGCACGAGGGGTTGCACGAGGTCGGGGTGCTCGCGCGCCGCCTCGGCGAGGGGGATGTGGACGACGCCGGGCGCCTTCGCGAGGGAGCGCTTGGCGAGGGGCGAGCCCCGACCGAAGGCCCGCCACGCCAAGGCCTCGATGTCGAGGTCCGCGATCTCGGTGCGGCGCCACTGGGGCGCCTCCAGCGCCTGGTAGCGGGCCAGCGCTTCGGCACGCAGGTCGACGAGCCAGTCGGGCTCGCCGCGCGCCTTCGAGCGCTCGCGGATGGACTGGGAGGAGAGGAGGGCGTTCATCCCTGTGGAGCCAGTGACAGGGGTCCCCATTTTCGGGCTTACGGTTGCGGCAAACGCGCCTCGGCCGCGGGCCGAGGCGCGTTTCCTCGCCCTCGCCCTCTTCCTCGGCCTCGGGCCTCGGCCTCGGGCCTCGCTCTTCGTGCCTCGTGCCTCCTTCCTCCTGCGAAGAAGGAAGAAGGCAATGAGAGCGAGGAACGAAGGCACCGAGGCGAGGCACCAAGGACGAGAACGAGGACGAGGGTGCCGCCGCAACCCAGCGCCCCTTATGTAGCCCGTCCGGAGATGCCCGCCACGTGAGCGCGACGGCCATCGCCCCGACCTACGAGGGCTTCATGGTGAGCGTCGCGAACGGCAAGCCGACGCGCCTGGATGCGCCCCGCGTGCACGACATGGTGCGCGGGCTGCACGAGGCGGAGGTCGCCTGGCTCAACTTCGAGGTCGACGACCTCGAGGCGGACGCGCAGCGCATCGCGTCGATCCTCGGCTTCTCGGGGACGCTCATCGAATCGCTCATCCGTACGGAGCTCTCCGAGTACGAGGACCGCGACACGGAGCTCGGGATGCTCCTGCCCATCATCCGGATCGAGAACCTCGCCGTCGAGGTGCAGCCGCTCCTGATGCTCGTGCGCGACAACTTCGTGCTCACGATGTACCAGCGCGGCAAGGTCACGCGCTTCCGGAAGTTCGCGCGCTACGCCGAGACGGCGATGCGCAAGATCCCGCAGGACTACAACACGCCCGACAAGCTCACCGTGCTCGTCACGCGCCTTCTCGACGAGAACAACACGAGGAACTTCGACGGCATCCGCCGCATCGAGGAGCTGGGCGAGAAGATCGCCGGGGACCTCATCCAGGAGGACCTGGACCGCCGGAGCCTCGCGCCGCGCATCTACGAGATGAAGCGCGCGCTCATCCAGTACCTCGACGGGCTGTGGGCCTCGCTCGACGTGATCCAGTCGCTGCGCCATGGCGACGCGGAGCTCATCTCGGACGACGCGCAGCTTCTCGCGCGCGTGGCGCTTTTGGGCGACGACGTGCAGCGTCACATCCAGCTCTCCGAGCACATGAGCGAGGTGCTCTCCAGCGGCCTCGAAGTGATGCAGAGCATCTACAACAACCAGCTCGCGGTCCTCAACAACCGCATGAACTTCGTCATCACGTGGCTCACGGTCCTCGGCACCGCCGTCCTCGTGCCCAACACGATCGCGACCGTCTTTGCCGCCTGGCCAGGCGGGACGCCGGTGACGGACCCGCGCGTCTATCTCATGATCATGCTCGCGGCGACCCTGGCGTCCACCCTCTGGGCCTGGATGTGGGTCCGCCGCAAGGCGCCCATCCCTCGCCTCGACTGAGCCTGTCGCGGTATGCTCTAGATTTATCACGAGACCGGCTCTTTTCCGGCAGGTGCTGGTGGAGATCCAGGCCGACTCGCACGATGGTGCGGGCGGCATCGTCGCGCGCCCGAGCATCGCGCGCGGCCGCAACATGAGCCCCGGCATCCAGCAGGCCCAATACTACTGGCGCGACGTCGTCCACGGGCCGCCGCCGCGCCGCCGCGAGCGCGGCACGTGCCTCCACGTCACGTGGCATGGCTCGGACGACAGCGGTGACGTTCGCATCTCCTTCACGACCATCGTGCGCGTGGACAGCGGCGTCGACAAGGAGTCCGTCTGGGACGACATCATCCACGTCGAGGAGCGCACCAACGTCCAGCGGCGCCTCCTCCAGGAGATGATCGATCGCGAGCGCCACTTCACGGACCGCGTGTGCCTGCGCATGCGCTCCCGCCTCGCGCAGAGCATGGTGGACCAGCGCCGGCGCGCGAACGACATCGAGACGCCCTGGGTCGCCACGATGGTGCTCGGCTGGATCCGATTCCAGGCCAAGGCAGGCACGCTCACGATCAAGGTCTTCCGCGGCTTCATGCGCGCGCTCGTCGCCGTGCCCGACGCCATCCTCACGCAGACCGAGCGCGCGTCGATCCACCTCGCCTCGAAGAGCGGCCGCCGCTGGCTCAAGCGCGCGATCCGCGATCCGGCCGCCGCGACGCCGCAGGAGAAGGCGGGCGTGCTCGTGTGGCTCATCGTCGCGACGACCGTCTGGGTCCTGCTCGCGGCCGTGCTCTTCGCGACGTTCCTCTCGGCCTACGACGATTACTTCAAGGGCGTGTTCAAGGACTTCCTCTTCGCGATCGGCAACGCGGTGGGCATCCCGCTCCCCCCCGCCGAGACGTTCTACATCCAGAGCACGATCGATTACTCCGCGATCCTCGGCCTCACGGGCGCCTTCGTGCTGGCTGGCCTCGGCCTCCTCATCGGGAAGACGTTGGGCTCGTGGATGATCTACCTCATGGGCGACTCGCTCTACGACACGCTCAACAAGAAGAGCGGGCCCAAGATCAAGAAGGCGCTCGCGTGGCTGCAGCGAAGCGCCGCCAAGAGCGGCTTCGCCTGGGTCGCGATGCTCTGCGCCGTGCCCGCGCTCCCCGACCCGCTCATCATCCCGTTCGCCGTCTCGGGCATGAAGTTCCGCAGCTACATGATCGCGGTCGTCTTCGGCACGATCGTCAAGTTCGCCATCCTCGCGGGCCTCATCCTCTGGATCGGTCCCGACCGCGTCGCGGGCTTCATGGCGCATCCGTTCAAGAGCATGGGTCTGTAGTCGCCAAGGCCGCCAAGGAGGCCAAGGGCGCCAAGATGCGCCGCTTGGCGCCCTTGGCCTCCTTGGCGCGCTTGGCGTCTATTCTTTCCAGCGCGGGTAAAGATCGTGCTCCAGCCCCAGCGCGTCGAGCGCCTTCCCAGCGACGTGGTCCACCATGTCGTCGATGCTCTTCGGGTGCACGTAGAAGCCGGGCATCGCGGGGACGATGCGCGCGCCGGCTTCGCTCAGCGTGAGCAGATTGCGCAGGTGGATCGTGGAGAGCGGCGTCTCGCGGGGCACGATCACGAGCGGCCGGCGCTCCTTGAGGCACACGTCCGCCGAGCGGCTCACGAGGTCGAGGCCGATGCCGGCCGCCATGAGGCCGACGTGCTTCATCGACGCAGGGATGACGAGCATGCCCACGAAGCGGTGCGAGCCGCTCGCGATGGGCGCGAAGAAGTCGTCGTTCCGGTGCACCTCGTGCGCGAGCGACCTCACCTTCTCCACGTCGGCCTTCGCCTCGAAGGAGAGGAGCTTCTCCGCCGTCGGCGTGAGGATCAGGTGGATGCGGAGGTCGGGCATCTTCGCGAGCGTCTCGAGCGCGCGGATGCCGTAGGGCGTGCCGCTCGCGCCCGTCATGGCCAGCACGACCTCGCGCGTCATGGGGAGGGACCGGCGGCTCCTGCCCATGAAGGTTATCCGGGCGCGCGCATCTGCCGCGCCCATGGCGGCGATCGGGGTGCGCGTGCACGGATACGCCGCCGCCGCGCTCCTCGCGCTCGCGGCGCCGCTCGGGATCCTCGCGGCGCTCCGGCGCGGCCCGTTCGCGCCCGATCTCCATCTGCTCGCGGCGCTTGGCGGCCTGACGCTCCTGATGCAGTGCATCCTCTACTGGTATCTTCCGAGCTTCGCGAAGCGCGAGGTCTCCTTCGAAGGCATGGCCAGTTACTCCGGCCCGATCCTCTTCCCCGCGACGCTCGTCGGGGCGGCCCTGGACATGGGCGCGCTGCGCGTCGGCCTTCCTGCGATCGGGCTTGGCATCTTCGGCGCGATCCTGCTGCTCTCGCCGGTGGTCGGCCGGCGCTGGCGAAGCGGCGTCCCATTCTGGCGCACCCCGGGTCCGTTCCAGCGCGGCGACCGGCTCTCGATGATGACCCTCGCGGCCGGGGCGCTGTGGCTGCTGCTCTGCGCGTGGCTCGGCTTCACGCGCCCGACGATGCTCGCCCTCGTCTGGCCCATCGCGCTCCTCACGCTCGTCCTCGGCGCGCTCGCCCACTACGTCCCTCGGGGCCGCGGCCGCGCGATGCTCGCGGCGGCGTACGCGCTGGGCGCGTGCGCGTTCACGCTCGGCGCGGCGCTCCTCGTCGCGGAGCGCGCGGGCGCCGCCATCCCGCGCGGCCTGCCCGAGTCGCTCATCGCGGGTCTCCTCGTCGCCGGCGCCGCGATCGCCCCGCCTGGCGCGGCGAAAGCGGCCGGCGCGCGGCTTGGCCAAGCGGCGCCCTTCCTCCTCGCCGGGAGCGCGGCGATGGCCGGGGCGATCGTTTTCTCCGTCAGCGGACGAGGCATCGGCTTCGCCTTCGCGGCATACTATGGCCTGCTCGCCGCCCTTGCGCTAGCCGTCGCGGGGCTCTCTCTTCTGCTGCTCCCCGTCGTGTTCAACGAGCGCCCCGACGCGCGCGGGCTCTGGCCGTCGGTCGGCTGCGCGCTCGGAGGGGCCGCGCTCTTCGCAGCGGGCGTCCTCACGCGCCTTCCGCGCTGGCCAGGCGCGGCGCTTCTCGCGATATCAGTCCTCTGCTGGCTCGCGATGATGGCGCCCTTGCGTCGACCCAGACGGGATTGCCCGGTGTGAGTTCGACGAACGAAGCCACGGAGGGCCACGGAGGCTGAAGGACAACATTCCCCTCGTCTCCGTGGGCCTCCGTGGCTTCGTCCGCGAAGGCGCGCGCCAACCTTCTTGAGCGCGGCGCGCGCTGGCGACCCGACGATGGTCGAGTACAGCGTCCTCGAGCTGTGCAAGAACCGCGCGGGGTACGAGGCGTTCCCGCACGCGCGCCTGAAGCTCGACCTCAGGGCTCTTGAAGGGGAGCTGAAAGAGGCCGGTTTCGAGCCGCTCGCGAATGCGGGGATCCTCCTCGTCGTGCGCTGGGAGGACGTCGAGCTCTCGATCTTCGAGTCGGGGAAGCTCCTCTTCAAGACGCGCGAGATGGACAAGGCGCGCGTCGCGATGGCCGCGTTCCGGGGGGCGATGCGATGGAGCTGAGCGCGGAGCTCCGCAGGGATTTCCCGTTCCTCCTGCGCCACGACGCGCCGATCTATCTCGACAACGCGTGCATGACGCTCAAGCCCCAGAGCGTGATCGACGCCGTCACGCGCTACTACACGGAGACCCCGTATTGCGCTGGCCGCGCCGTGTACGAGGGGTCGCACGTCGTCGAGGAGATGGTCGAGCACGCGCGCGCGGACCTCGCGCGGCTCCTCGGCGGCGCTCCCCAGGCGACGGTGTGGACGAAGAACGCCACGGAAGCCGTGAACCTCGTCGCGCACGCCTTTCCCTGGAAGCGCGGCGACGTCGTCCTCACGAGCGACCGCGAGCACAACTCGAACCTCGTGCCCTGGCAGATGCTCGCCGCGCGGGGCGTCAGGCACGAGGTCGTTGCGTCGCGGGCCGATGGCACGTTCGACCTCGACGCATGGGAGACGCGGCTCGCGCGCCGCGACGTGGCGCTCGTCGCCTCCGTCCACGTCTCGAACCTTGATGGCTACGAGGCTCCGGCGCGCGCGCTCGTCGAGCTTGCGCATGCGCGCGGCGTGCCGGTCCTTCTCGATGGCGCGCAGGCGGCGCCCCACATGCCCGTGGACCTCGCGCGCCTCGGGGCCGACTTCTACGCGGTAAGCCTCCACAAGATGCTCGGCCCGACGGGCGTGGGCGCGCTCCTCGCCGCGCCGGATGCGCTTGCGAAGCTCGGGCCCTTCATCACGGGCGGCGACACCGTCGCGCGCACGACCTACGCGGAGGCGGAGCTCCTGGACGCGCCCGCGAAGTTCGAGGGGGGGCTCCAGAACTACGCGGGGATCGCGGGCGTCACGCCGGCCCTCGCGTATCTGCGCGCCATCGGCCTCGACGCGATCCACGCGCACGAGCGCGCCCTTGCCGCGCGCCTCGCAGAGGGGCTCGCGGGCGTCGAGGCCCTGCATCTGCTCGGCGCTCCCATCGGCACGCGCGCCGGGATCGTGCCCTTCTCGCTCGACGCGATCGATCCGCATGCGTTGGCGATCCTGCTGGAGGACAAGCACCGCATGCTCGTGCGCTCGGGCGACCATTGCCTCCACAGCTGGTTCAATGCGCGAGGCGTGCCAGGCGCCGTGCGCGCAAGCTTCTACCTCTACAACACGAGCGCCGAGGCGGACGCGCTCGTCGAGGCCGTCACGCAGCTTCTGGCGCAGCTGCGGCGCTGACCGGCGACGCAAGGGCCGCGCGCGCGTCCGCGAGCCGACGGAAGCGGGGCCGCGCGAGGAGAAGCCCGACCGTCGCGGCCATGGTCACGAGCGTCCAGAGGATCCACGTCGCCTGCCAGCCGATCGCGGGCTGCGCGATCCCGGTGAGGAACACCGCGGCGCCAAAGCCGATCGAGTGCACGAGCGCCCAAGCGCCCTGGTACGCGCCGCGCATGCCCGGAGGCGCGAGCGCCGCGATCGCGGCCGGGAGGGCGCTGCTGAAGACGAGCTCGCCGGCAGTGAAGACGACGCTCGCGAGGATGAGCGCGGCGAAGCCGCCGCTCCACACGAAGAAAAGATAGCTCGCCGCGAGGAACGCGGCGGAGTGGACGAGGTGCCGGTAGGGGCCGTGCCGCGTGAGCCATGTGGCGACGGGGATCGAGAGGATGGCGAGGAGCGGGCCGTTCACCGCGAGCGCGAGCCCGATCTCGCCAGTGCCCACGCCCGCGTCCTGCGCGTAGAGCGGCGCGACCGTGGCGATGAGGCCGATGCCGAGCGGAAAGACGATCGCGAGCGCGGCGAGGAGGAGGAACGCGGGATCGCGCGGCGCGCGGGCGAGGTCGCTCGCAAGCGAGCTTCGCGTCTCGGGGCGCTCGGGCGGCGGGAGCCGGCGAAGGCCCAGGACGAGGACCGCGACGACGAGGAGCTGGGCGAGCGCGCTTGCGAGGGCGAGGGAGGTGAAGCCGTACGCGAGGAGGAAGCCCGCGGGCGCGACGCCCAGCGTGTACCCGATGCTGAGCATCGTGTAGTTGAGGCCCAGCACGGCGCGCCGTTTCTCGGGCGGCGTCAGGTCCAGGAGAAGCGCCGAGGTCGTCGGGAACGCGCCCGCTTGGGCTGCGCCGATGGCGGCGGTCCAGAGGAAAAGCTCGAGCGGCGTGCGCACGAAGAGGAAGAGAGGGAGGATCGCCGCGGAAAGGAGCGAGCTTGCGAGGAGGACGGGGCGGCGGCCGATCCGGTCGGAGAGCGCGCCTACGACCGGCGCGATCAGGCCGCGTAGCACGTTCTCCACGAGGTATGCGGCGCCGACGACGGAGAGCGCGATCCCGACGTCGCGTGTGAAGTAGATGCCGAGGAACGTGTACACGCTCATGCGCGCGGCGATGGCGAGGAGCGTCATCGTGACGACGACGTAGACGCGCCGATCGACGCCTTGGAGCCCTTCCCGATAGGGGGCCGCGATGCGCGCGAAGAGCGCCACGGCGCAGCGAGCCCGCTCCCGCACGTAAGCCTTCGCTCAGGCGCGGCGAAGGAGCGTCGGCGCCACGTCGGCGAGCGTGCGGCAGCCCGTGAGCGCCATCGCGTTGTCCAGCTCGTCGCGCAGCAGGTCGAGCACGCGGCCCGCGCCCGCGCTGCCGCCGGCGGCGAGCCCCCACACGACGGGGCGGCCGACCATCACGAAGGAGGCGCCAGTGGCGAGCGCGATGAGCGCGTCCACGCCGCGGCGCACGCCGCCATCCAGGATGACGGGCACGCGGCCCGCCACGGCTTCGACGATCTCCGGAAGGACGTCGAGCGTCGCTGGCACGCGGTCGAGCATGCGCGCGCCGTGGTTCGAGACGATGATGCCGGCGGCGCCGTGCTCGATGGCGAGCGCGGCGTCCTCCGCGGTGAGCACCCCCTTCACGAGGACGGGAAGCCCGAACGAGCGAAGCCACCCGACGTCGCGCCACGTGAGCGAGGGGTCGAGCTGCGAATTCACGTAGTTCGCGAGCCCGTCCGGTCCGCTCTGCCCGGTCGCCTTGTCCAGGTAGCGCTCGAAGTTCGCGAGCGTCAAGGGCGGCGGCAGCGTGAACTTGTTGCGGCGGTCGCGCTCGCGGATCGCCCACACGGGCGCGTCCACCGTGAGGACGAGCGCCTCGTAGCCCGCGTTCACTGCGCGCTGCACGAGCTCGCGCGACAGCTCCCTGTCACGATGGATGTAGACCTGGAACCATCGTGGCGCCTGCTCCTGGGCCACCTCCTCGAGCGGCGTCGTCGCGAGCGTGGAGACGCAGTGGAGGACGCCGCGCTCTGCGCACGCACGGGCGACGCCGCGCTCGCCATCCTCGTGGAAGAGGCGATGGAAGGCGGTGGGCGCGACCCCGATCGGCATCGGATACCGCTTGCCGAGGAGCGCCGTGGACATGTCGCGCTTCGCGACGTCCACGAGGAAGCGCGGCCGCAGCGTCTGCCGGCGGAAGGCGGCGACGTTGTCGGAGAGCGTCCGCTCCTCGCCTGCGCCGCCCGCGACGTAGTCGTACGCAAGCTGGCTGAGCTTGCCGCGCGCGACCGCTTCGACGTCCGTGAGCGTCCAATCCACAGCAGCACGAAGGCGCGGGACGGCTTCAACCGTTCTTCTCAGACGAGCCCACAGTACGTGCGGTCATAGCGGAAGACTTCGACCATCACGACCGACAAGGCCGCGAAGGACGCGCAGAACGACAGCCATGCGCGACCTTCGTTCGAGAAGGGGCGCGGCGTTGCGGGTAGCCAGAGGATCGCGGTCACAAGGAACACCGTGGGCATCCATGGCCTGTCCAGCGGCGTCGCTTCGAGGCCCGTCCAGATGGCCGCCGCGCCGTATGCGAGCGCGGGGAGGAAGCGCCATGACCCGCCGCGTCGCGTGGCCCAGAGCGCGGCAAGCGCGGGCGCCAGCGCGAAGGGGATGACCACGACGAGGAAGTAGAAGCCCAGCCCCGTAAGGAACCCCATGCAGGAGGTCAAGGGTGTCAATACTCTCGCAGGATGAGGCGGCTGCGGGTCGATTGCACTTCCTTGAAGGCGCGGATGCGGTCGACGATGTCGTTGAGCTCGTTGGTGCTTGCGACGTCGACGATCACGACGATGTCGTGCTCGCCGGTGACCTCCCAGACCCGCTCCACGCCGTCCCACTTCTGGATCTGCTGCGAGACGCTCGCCATGTTGACGTTCGTCTCGATGCGGATCTCGATCAGCGCCTTCACGTTCGAGCCCGCGGTCTGGATCGTGAACTTCTTGATCGCGCCTTCGTCCTGCAGCTTCTTGAGGCGCGCGCGGACGGTCCCCTCGCTCGTGCCGAGGACCTCCGCCATGCGGACGAACGACTCGCGCGCGTTGTCCTTGAGGATGCGCAGCAGCGTCTTGTCGAGCTCGTCCACAACGATCGATCTCCGTCGCGTCCTTTGCGGAAAACGTAGCGCGCGGATGAAGCCTGCTGCGGGCGTAGGGGGCCGGTCCGCGCTCACCTGTCTCTACAGGAGGTGCCTCTCGGGCTCGTGGAACCGACAGGATGCAGATACGGTATCACTAAGCACTCCCGTTGCGTTGCGCGGCCGGCCCCCGTCCCCCGGAGGCCCAGGAGTTGCCGAAGTTGGACAAGTCCATCGTTGCCGTCCTCATGCTCGTCGTGCTCGCCTTCCCAGCCTCCGCTTCCCACTGCGTCGGGTACCGGACGTCGCACCCCGAGCTGACGCTCGAGGGCTACTACCTTGACAACGACGTCTGCCAGCCCGGATGCCTCGCCTCCACGTGGGCCTACGAGGAATCCAACGGGATCCCGGGCCTCCAGCGGCACGACGCCGGCGTGGACGACACGTGTCATGGGATGGTGAGCGGCGACCGCCGCATCGTCTGAGACTTCAAGTGCCGCCGCGGGGTCGAGGAGGCGTGGAGCCCCCGACGCCCGACGCGGCGCTCTCGTTCCTGAAGACCGGCAAGATCGACGGCGCGCCCGCCGACCTCGCCGCGCGCCGCGCCTACCTGAACCGGTGCCTCAGGGTGCGCGAGTTCAAGGAGAAGGCCTGGCCGCACTTCGCGTGCTTCGTGGACGCCTCGAACGTGGCGCGCCGGAAGCCCGTGCCCGTGCACGAGGTGAACACGCCCAAGGCGCGGCTCGCCGACCTCGATGCGGTCGTCGACGAGCTCCGGCGGCTCAAGTACGTCCCCTTCGTCGTCTCGGACGGGAACCTCTTCCAGCTCATCGACAGGCCCTACGAATGGCAGGCGAAATACACGAAGTACCCGCACAGCGTCGCCGAGCGACGGCAGGCGGACAGCATCGTGCTGCGCGCGTTGCGCGAGCTGCCCGAAGCGGCATGCGTCACGAACGATCGCTTCTCGAAGCCCGACGAGGCGCGCGACTTTCCGGATGTGCTCGCGCTACGCGACTGCTTCTACCGGCATAGCTGGGCAGACGATATTCCGACGCTGATCGGGATGCCGGACGCGCTGACGCGGTTGGCCACCCGCCTCGGGAACGGTCAGCCCTCCAGACTGCGGAAGGAGGGAGGCAGCGAGGCATGAGGCAGCGAAGCCCCGAGGCGAGGTACTCACTGAGGCAGTAGGAACGCAGCGAGACCGAGAGCGAGGCATCGAGGCAAGCGGAGGGGCGAGTTCACCTTGGCCTCGTCCTCCGCCTCGCTACGTCGCCTTGCGCCTCCTTGCCTCTCTCGCACCTTCGTGCCTCGGTCTCGTCGCCCCTTGCCTCACTCCGAACCGCAGAGTTTGAAAAAACAAGCGTCATATAGTCCACGCGGCCCATCACGGCCCGGGATGCACTAAATGGAAGAGATCACGCGCTTCGTGAACCTCCCCGTCTACACTGCGACGGGCACCTTCGTCGGACACATCAAGAACGTCATCCTTGACGTCACGGGGCGCAAGCTCGATTCGCTCCTTGTCGGCAAGACCAACCCTGCCCTCGTCGAGGGCGGCGTCGACGTCGCCGTTCCCTACCGATGGGTCCGCGCCTTCGATGACATCCTGATCCTCAGCTACTTCCCGACGCGCGTGGAGCTCCCCGCTCCCGCGGCCGCCGCGGAAGGCGAAGAGGAGCTGGAAGCGCTACCCGCCCAGTAGTGCGCCAAAACCTTCACAAGGCGGAACGCCGAGCAGGCACCCATGGACGCCAGTGTCCCCTTCGATGCGCCACGCGCGCGACGGGGCGCCGACGTCTGGTACGACATGAAGGCCGGGCTCGACTTCGTCGCGCACAACCTGCCGCGCGCGCACCGCGTCCTCGTGCGGCTCAATCCCTATCCACGACCCTGGCGCCCCATCTCGATCCTCGGACACGATGGCGCGCCGCTCGCCGCCTGGTACGGGCCGGGCGAGCCGGGCGGGCCCGCGGTCCTCTTTGCGCCTGGCACCTTCCAGACGAAGGACGACACGCCCCGCAAGCGCCGCGCGCTCGACCTGTGGCGCAGGCTCGGAGCGAGCGTCCTGATCCTCGACCTGCGCGGCTTTGGCGGCAGCCACGGCGTCGCCGGCACCGCGGGCTATCACGAGGCGCGCGACCTGCATTTCGCGGCCGACCGGCTCATCGCGCAAAGCGGCGCCGATCGCGTGACGCTGTGGGGCGAGAGCCTGGGCGGCGCGGTGGGCCTCCTCGCCGCGACGCTCCCCGACGCCGACAAGCGCTTCGATCGGGTGGTCGCATGGAGCCCTTTCTGCGACCTGGCCGACGCGAGCGACGTGGCGAACCCGGATACGGAGGTGGGCCGTTCGATCCTCGGACGCACGTACCGCTGGCTCATCCGGCGCCGCACCAACAACCAGGTGCGCGACTTCCAGGAATGGCTCGCCTTCTGCGCGCAGGAGCTCGACATGAGCGTCGAGGACCTGCTGCGCCACGGAAGCCCGCTCCTCCACGTCGACAAGCTGCGCGTGCCGGCCACGGTCTTCCATGCCGAGGACGACGACGTCGTCCCCGTGCGCCACGCCCAGCGGCTCGCGGCCACGAGCGCGCCCAAGCTCGCCGTCCACGTGGTCCCACGTGGCGGCCACCTGGACTTCGACCGCGCCGCGCCCCTCTGGTACGCGCAGATGACAGAGAAGATTCTTGCCCGCCGCGCCGCCTGATCGCTCCATGCGCGTGTGCGCGGTCCAGATGGCGCACGGCACGCAACTCGCCGACAACCTCGCACGCGCCGCGGCCCACGTCGCTCGGGCGGCGCAAGGCGGCGCGCGCCTCGCGCTCCTGCCCGAGTACTTCTTCTCCACGTTCCAAGGCCCCCCGGTCGCGCTCGTGGAAGCCGCGCCGCAGGTGCGCGCGATGATGCAGGACGCGAGCCGCGCGCACGGCATCGCCGTCGGGGGCAACGTCATCGAGGGGGCCGGGACGCCAGGCAACGAAGGAGCGAAGAACGTCGGGGTCGTCTACGAGAGGGGCGCGCTCGTCCTCTCGCAGCCGAAAGTGCATCCGATGCCGCGCGAGGCGGCGAGCGGCGTGGTCGGCGGCGCGGGCTTTGGCGCCGCGACCGTCGAGGGCCGGCGCGCAGGGATGCTCGTGTGCGCGGACATCCTCTACCCCGAGGCCGCGCGCGTCCTGGCGCTCGCGGGCGCGGACATCCTGCTCAACCCCGTCATGAGCCCGTGGAAGGAGAAGGACGATGGGCGCGAGGCGCGCGTCGCGATGTACGTCGCGCGCGCGTACGACTCGGGCGCGTTCGTCGTGAAGGCGGCCGGCTTCCGCCGCCCCACACCCGGCGCGGCGCCCCCCTTCGGGATCGCGGGGCGAAGCCTGATCACGGCGCCATGGGGCGTGCTCGCTCGCGCGAGGGACGACTTCGAGGAGGAGCTCCTCTTCGCAGACCTCGACTTCGAGCGGCTGGCCACGTTCCGCGCGGGCCAGGCGCAGTTCCCGCCGAGGCGGCCCGACGCGTACGGCGACCTTGTCCGTCCATGATCAGAGGCGGTCGTACTTGTCGGCGCGCCCTCGCGCCTTCTCGACCGGATACTTCCGCGCGTTCTCCTCGAGCTTGCGCTCCACTGCGTCGAGCAGATCGATGTCCGCCTTGTCCGCGAGGAGCATCGCGTACATCGTCACGTCGGCAAGCTCGTCCGCGATGCGCCGCCGGTCGTCGGGCGTCATCTCGCGCGCGGAAAGCTCCCGCCACTGGAAGACCTCGAGGAGCTCGGCGGCCTCGATCGTGAGCGACAGGGCGAGGTCCTTCGGGTGGTGGAACGCGTCCCACGCGCGCTCGTCCACGAAGGCGCGAAGGCGCGCGCGCACGTCCTCGAAGCTCGGCATGCGGCGCCATCGACGACCCGGCGCTAATGCCCTTTGCATAGGAAGGCCGCATCGGCGCCGTGCGCGCGGCCGCCCTCCTCCTCGTCGCCACCCTCGCCCTCTCCGGGTGCATCGACGCGGGCGTCCAGCTCATCGAGGATGCGCGTCGCGACGCGGGCGTCGACGAGTCCACAGAGGCGCCGACGGCGACGCCCCAGGGCCCGCCCACACCACGGAGCCCGACCCCCGGTCCGAGCCCCGGCCCCACCATCCCGAGCCCCACCATCCCGAGCCCGAGCCCGAGTCCGAGCCCGAGTCCGGGCCCGAGCCCGAGCCCAAGCCCAAGCCCGATCCCGGTGACCCCAAGCCCGAGCCCTAGCCCAAGCCCGACGTCGCCAACCCCCAGCCCCAGCCCCCCGCCCACCCCGTCGGCGCGCCCCTGGCCCGTGAAGGGCAGCTTCGTCCGCGTGCATGTCGCAGGCCCCGAGAGCGAGGCTGCCGCGCTCTGGACGTACAGCGGCAAGGACTGGAGCGGACGCTGCGAGCGCGACGGCGAGGATCCCGTGCCGTATACGTCGAAGGATCCTCCGCACTGGCCGCTCTTCGACACGCGCTCGCCGCCGCCCGAAGGCGAGAGCGTGAAGGTCTGGTACCTCGAGGGATGCTCGATCGTCAACCGGACCGCGACGTACTCGGGCGGTTTCGCGGCGCAGGCTTCGTCGTTCGAGACGACGTGGGACAGCGCCACCGGGCTCGTCCTATCCTGGGACGCCGATGGAGACCGCGGGCGCCTGGTGGCGACGGACGCGCCGCTCGCGCCCACGCCCGCGCGCGGGACTTAGCGCGCCGGCACGCGGATGCTTTCACGAGCGCTCGCCCAGAGCGACTCGAAGAGCGACTTCTGCGCCAGGACGAAATCGGTCGCGTTCGTCCACATCGCGACGTCCTCGCGCGCATCGATGCTCGCCGCAGGATCGTTGATGAGCCAGTAGACGACCTCGCGGTCGTCCACGATGAGGAAGCGGAACGCGTGATGCGGGTGGAAGTAGCGCACCTCGACGTGGCGATGCGCGGTGAGCGGCGCGAGCGCGCGATCGAGCCCCGGGAGGTCGCGCAGCAGGATGCGCATCGGCAGCCCCTCGCTCGCGCGCTTGAGCATGGTCTGGTACGCCTTGTTCTGCGGAGAGACCATGCCGGGCCCGAAGGTGGTGCTCACCATGCTCTCGCTCGATCGCGCGTTCCGGACGACTCCTTCCACGGCTCCGAGGATCGCGCGGCGCCCCTGGACGATCTTGTATCCCCAACGCGCGCCGCTGGGCTCTTGCGCCTCGCGCGCCGTGGCCACGGCAGCCGAGACGCGCTCCCGCAGGCTCTCGATCTCGGCGCGGCGCTGCTCATGGCCTGCGAGGAGCTCGCCGAACACGGCATCCGGGGCGACGGCCTCGTAGACCACGGGGCGCGTGAGGTGCGCCGTGACGAAGCCGCGCCTCATGAGCGACTCCAGGGCGCGGTAGGTCTCGGTGCGCTTCAGCTTCGTCGCCGCGGCGGCGTCGCTCGCGCGGGTGGGTCCGCGCAGGCAGAGGTGCACGAAGAGCTTCGCTTCGCGCTCCTCGACGCCGATGCTCGCCAGGCGTTCGACCAGCTCGCCCGCGCTAGGGGATTCCCCGCTCATCCCGGGGGGCAACGCGCTCCTTGGACAAAGCATGCGCGCTATCCGCGGGAACGACAAAGCGCGGACGTCCGTCCCGCCAGACGGACATGCTGCCAAGCGTAAGCCGCCGAGATTAGAGCGAGTAATCTTTCCAGCGGCGGCTGACGAGCGCGCGCGTCCCCTCGTCCATGCGGATGATGGGCGGCCACGGGCGGGCGTCCTCGTCGGGCAGCTTCACCGTCGCGTCCACTCCGATGCGCGGCGGTGCGAGCGTGATGTCGCGCGCGGGGTCGAGGTTCGCCGTCGCGTGGAACGCGCACGCGGAAAGGTCGCGGACGTCCACGTCGCGATCGAAGACGACGATCGCCGCGCTCTGGGGAAGGCCCGCGGCCCACAGCTTCTCCATCGCCTCCCGCGCCTGGCCCGCGTGGTCCTTGCGGATGCAAGCGAGCACGAGGCGCTCGTGCGGCCTCGCGAGCGCGAGGACCTCGGGGACCTTCGCCTGGAGCTCGTCGAGGGCGGGCCCCACGCGGGGTGGCGGCGTGCGTCGCGCGGGCTCGTTCGGGAGGGGCGCCGTGGCGTCGATGCCGACGTGGCTTCCGAGGTCCGGCCGGGGCGCCGCATGGTCGAGCGTGTCCGTCGGCATCTGGTCCACGATGAGCACGTCGCGTCCCACGTCCAGGCGCGCGAGGAGCGTGTCCAGGACGCGGCGCGGATCGTGGATGTCGACGTCCTCGTCGAAGACGAGGATCGTCTTCTCGAGGGCGATCATGCCCGCGCCCCACAGGCTCATCATGACCTTGCGCGCGTGCCCGGGATATCGTTTCCTGATGGACACGAGCATCAGGTTGTGGAAGGCGCCTTCGACGGGCATGTGCATGTCCACGAGCTCCGGGATCTGGAAGCGGATGAGCTCCAGGAACAGGCGCTCGGTCGCCTTTCCCATCGGGCCGTCCTCCTGCGGCGGGATCCCGACCACCGTTGTCGGGTAGATCGCCTCCTTGCGGTGCGTGATCGCCGTGACGTGGAACGTGGGAAAGTGGTCGGCGAGCGAGTAGTAGCCGGTGTGGTCCCCGAAGGGACCCTCGAGCGCCAGCGGCTCCTTCGGGTCGACGTAGCCTTCGAGCACGATGTCGGCGTCCGCCGGCACCTCCAGGTCGACGGTCTTGCACTTCACCATCCGCACGCGACGCCGGCGGATGAAGCCGCAGAACATGACCTCGTCGAAGCCGGGCGGCAACGGCGCCGTCGCGCCGTACGTGAGGGCGGGATCGCCCCCGAGCGCGACCGCGACCGGCAGGCGGACGCCCAGGCGCTTCGCCGTGCGGTAGTGCTCGGTGCCGTGCTTGTGCGTCTGCCAGTGCATGCCGGTCGTCGTGGGGCCGAAGACCTGCATGCGGTACATCCCCATGTTGCGCTCGCCCGTCTCCGGATCGCGCGTGTAGACCTGGGGAAGCGTGATGAAGCGGCCCGCGTCCAGCGGCCAGCATTTGAGCACGGGGAGCTGGGTGAGATCGACGTCGCCGCCGGTGAGGACCACCTCCTGGCATTTCGCCTTCCGCACCTTCTTGGGCGGGAAGCTCAGGAGGTCCTTCGCGCGCCGCATTAGGGAGACCATCTCGGCGAAGCTGCGCGGAGGCCTCGTCTTCACGAGCGCCATGAGATCGCGGCCGATCTCCGCCGGCTCGCGGCCCAGCGCCATCGCCATGCGCTTGTCGGTGCCGAAGGCGTTGATGAGCACCGGCATCGTGGATCCGCGCACGTTTTCGAAGAGGAGGGCGGGCCCTCCTGCCTTCACGACGCGATCGTAGATCTCCGCGATCTCCAGCTCGGGATCGACCTCGGCCTTCACGCGCTTGAGCTCGCCCGCCGCCTCGAGCTCGCGGACGAAGGCATGGAGGTCGTACGCCACGCTCGCGCGACGGGGCCGCTCCCAGAAAAGGCTATCCCGGTCTCGCCGGCGGCCCGGGCTCGGGGATGAGCGCGCCCGCGATCGCGAGGAGCGGCCCCCAGAGGAAGCCCGCATAGAGCGCGAACGCCGCCACCGCCACGGCCGCGACGGCGGCGCGCTGCCACGCGCGAGGATGGGCGCGCGCCGGATGCGCGAGGGCGAGGAGGAGCGCGCTGCTTGCGAGCCCGCCCGCGACGAGCGCCCACCCTACGCCCGAGCGCGCGGCATCGGGCGCGAGCGCGAGCGAGGAGGCCGCGATGAAGGCGGCGCCCGCGCGCGCCGCGAGCGCGAGGAGGCTCGCGGGACGGCGGCGCGCGCGCCACGCGTACGCGCCGACGCCCGCGGCGCCCACCGCGCCCGTCACCACCGGGGGCCACGTGGGCGCGCCCGTCCACGCGCGCGCATCGTCGCGCAGCCCCGGGAGGACGAGCCAGTCCAGCGCGGCGCGCCCGGGCGCGTCGGCGAAGAGGGAGAGCGGCGTCTCGTCCTGCGCGCGAAGCACGAGATGGTGACGCCCCGGTCCGAGATGGAGCGTGCGATCCAGGAGCGTCGTCCAGCGCGCCCCCAGCGCGGGCACCGTCGCGGGTGCGCGCTCGGCGGCCGAGAAGGAGAGCGCGCCGGTCCCGTTCGCGCGCTCGACGTCAGAAGGGACCGCGGCCTCGACGGGAAGCTCGGGACCGAAGACGAAGAGAGTCGGCACGGCGGAGGGTACGCGTCCCTCCGGCGCGAAGAGGCGCAGGTGAACGTCCTCCGCGCGAGCGAGATCGAGGCGATAGTAGCGCACGCTGACGCCCATGCCGGGGCTCTCGAAGACGCGCGCGGGGAGGCCGAGCGGCGTCGCGGCTGCGACGCTGTCGCCGCCGACGGTAGGCCCCGCAACGTGCGCCGATGCCTCGCCGATGCTCAGGCCGAGGAGGAGAAGGACGACGACGAAGCCGAGCCGTCGCACGCGTGGACGAGGAGGCGCTGGCGTTTAATCCTCGCGCGCCGTCGCGACCGTTGCCATGTTCACGAGCGCGCACCTTACGAGCGGCGTCGCGGTCGGCCTCGCGCTCGGCCTTCACGACGCGCCGCTCGCAGCGTTCGTCCTCGCGAGCGTCTTCACCGATTGGGACTACGCGTTCCAGCTCGCGACGGGGCGCAACCACCGGACGCTCGTGACGCACTCGCCGCCGGTCCACCTTGTCGTGTGGGGCGCGCTCGGCTTCGCACACTCGATCTTCTGGTGGATCCTCGCCGGGACGATGCTGCACTTCTCGCTGGACGTCTGGGAGTATGGGCTCCGGCTTGACCCGTTCCACAACAGGATCTACGGCTTCCGCCTGCTGCCAGGCGTCGAGGACATGCGCTTTGGCGAGTATCTTCGCACCTACTTCACGGACAAGCGTTTCCTCGCGGCCGAGGTGGGCTTCGCGGCGCTCGCCGCGCTCCTTGTCGCATGGCGCTACCACTAGAGCGCGAGGTCCGCGAGGTGCTCGCCGATCGCAGGCCCGAACTTGAAGCCGTGGCCGGAGAACCCGGCGCCCAGCGTCACGCCGTCCACCTTCTGCAGGAGGAAGTCGTCGTTCGACGTGTTGTCGTACAGACAGACGCGCTGGCGAGCGAGCGGCCGCTGCGCGAGCTCCGGCATGCGCTTCGCAAGCCACGCGCGCGCCGTCGCGACCTCCTTCGCGCTCGCGGGGGGCCGATGCTCGAAGTCGGTGACGAGCGGTCCCTTGTGGTGGTCTGCGACCTTCACCGCGCCGTCGCGCCGGGGGAAGCCGTAGAAGCCCTCTTCGAACGCAGCGAACGTCGCCGTCTCGGGAAAATCGGACGGCACGTCGAAGAAGAGCTCGGGCTGCCTCGTCACGCGGATCTTCCCGCGAAGCCACGGGAGGATGCGGGGCGCGTGGAAGCCGGCCGTCACGACGACCGCGCGCGCGGATAGCACGGAGCCATCGTCGAGCGTCACGCCGCCCGCGCGCACGGCCTTCGCGCCCACGTCGCGCCGGATGTGCGCGCCGTGCGCGAGTGCGCGCTCCTCGAGCGCCCGCAGCGCCGCGCGCGGGTCGAGCCAGCCTCCAAGCGGATCCAGCACGGCCTCCTCGATGCCGTGGAAGCCGGGAAAGGGTCCCTTCATGATCTGCACGCGCTCGCCCATCTCGAGTAGCGTGCGCGCGCTCTGCTGGTGGAAGCCGCCGGGCGGGCCGAACATGAGAAGGCCCGTCTGGTGCAGGATGGCGCGCCCCGAGTCCTCCTCCAGCGCGCGCCATCCCACGAGCGCCTTCTTCGCGAGCTGCACGTAGTTGCGCTGGCGCCCGTACGCGATGCGGAAGACCTTGCTCTCGTCGTTCGATGCGCTGTGCTCGTTGATGGTCGGTCGCGGATCGACGAGGGTCACGCGCGCGCCGCGCTTCGCGGCCGCCCAGGCGGTCGAGAGCCCCATGAGGCCGCCACCGACGATCGCGAGGTCCATGCTCGCTTCAGACGAAGCGGCCGGAAGACGTTTTCCCTCTTGTGGCGAGCGAGCCCCATGGCCGCCCCGCACGAGACGGGGAACTCGCGTTCTCTCTCCTACTGGATCGACACCACTGCGTCGACATCCTTCCCGCCGCTTGGCGCCGACGACAAGGCGGACGTCTGCGTCGTGGGGGGCGGGATCGCGGGCATCACGGCCGCCTACCTGCTCGCGAAGGCGGGAACGAGCGTCATCGTCCTCGACCGCGAGCGCGTCGCGATGGCGGAGACAGGCCACACGACCGCGCATCTGCAGATCGTCCTTGACACGCGCCTTTCGGACCTCGTGCCCCGCTTCGGGCTCGACGGCACGAAGCTCGCATGGGACTCGCAACTGGAAGCCGTGAATCTCATCGAGTCCATCGCGCGCGAGCACCGGATCTCGTGCGAGCTCGAGCGCCTCCCCGCCTACCTGTATTCGCCGCACAAGAAGGACAAGAAGCTCCTGAAGGAGGAGCTGCGTCTCACGCGCAAGATCGGCTACGAAGCCGAGTGGGCGTCGCCCGACGAGATCCCGTTCCCAGCCGAGCACGCGATCAAGTTCCCGGACCAGGGGAAGTTCCACGTGCGCAAGTACCTCCTGGGCGTCGTGAAGGCCGCGCAGGCGCTCGGGGTCCGCTTCCACGAAGGGACCGAGGTCAGCGACGTCAAGAGCGGCCGCCACGTCGTCGTCGAGACGCGCCACGGCGCTCGCGTCAAGGCCAAGTGGCTCCTCTGCTGCACCAACACGCCGATCGTCGGGCGCGAGACCATCCATGCGAAGGTCGAAGCCTACCGGACGTACGCCATCGGCGCGCTCGTCCCTCGCGGCGTGTTCGGCGAAGCGCTCTACTGGGACACGCTCGATCCCTACCACTACACGCGCGTCGAGCGGCGCGGCGAGCAGGACCTCGTGATCCACGGCGGCGAGGACCATCTCGTCGGCGACGTCGAAGACACTGAGTCCCGCTGGGCGAAGGTCTACGATCACCTGCGGGAGGCGACGACCGAGTCCACGCTCGCGTATCGCTGGTCCGGGGAGATCATGGAGACCGCCGACGACATGCCCTACATCGGGCGCATCCCCGGCCGCGGCAAGAACGAGCTCATGGTCACGGGCGACAGCGGCACCGGCATGACGAACGGCACGATCGGCGCGCTCATGCTCGCGGAGCACGTGCTGGGCCGCGGCACGCCGTGGGACGAGCTGTACGACCCCGCGCGCATCGAGATGGACATGAACGTCGCGAAAGAGACGCTACGCTACAACCTGCACGCGGGGAAGCGCTTCGTCAAGGGCGCGCTCATGCGCGGCGAGATCGCGGACATCGCGGAGCTCCAGCTGGGCGAGGGCGCGATCGTCAAACAGGGGATGAGGCCCATCGCGGTCTCGCGCCTGGAGGACGGCACGCTCTGCGCCGTCTCCGGCGTCTGCACGCACGTCGGCTGCACCGTCGCATGGAACCACGGCGAGCAGAGCTGGGACTGCCCATGCCACGGCTCGCGATTCACCCCGAAGGGGGAGATCCTGCACGGCCCCGCGCGCGATCCGCTCGCGCCCGTCGACCTGGAGGGCCTCCTCGATGCGCGCGAGGATCGTGTCGAGAAGCAGGCCGGGCGCCGAAGCTGACTAGCCCGACAGCGACGCCACGATGCGCATGAAGTCCTTCGCGCTCGCGTCCGTCCGCACGCCGAGCCTGTTGAAATGCACGGGAGCCGCGGCGAAGCCCTGCTCGCGGAGCGCCTCCCAGACGCGCTCCGTCCGCGGCGAGCCCATGCGCGCGCGGCTGCCCGCCTCGTGGATGTCGAAGAAGAGCGGGGGCGCCCCCGCCTCCTGGGCCAGAAGATCGAGGATGCGCGGCGAATCGAGAGCGGCGAACGGGAACTCTCCCGCCTTCGCAAGCATCGCCTGCGCGGTCGCCGCATCGATGAGCGGCGCCGTCCAGACCGGGCCCGCGGAGTCGACGGGCGCGCCGCATGCGGGGCAGATCTCGGAGTCCGAGAAGCCCCGATCCGCGCACGTGGGGCAGTAGTGCGCGACGCCCACGTGCTTGAGCGCCTCGTCGGCGCGCGAGGCGCCGCGGCGCGCCGCGAACATCACGCGGTAATAGTGGTCCGTCGCGTGCGCGAGCACCGGAGTGAGCGCGACCTCGTGCTTCGCGGCGTGTCGGACGCCCGCCGCGACGAGGATACGCAGCGCGATCTCGTGCATGAGCTCGTTGTGCATCGGCGTCGCAAGATAGCGCCGACGACACACGTTCGGGTACACGCCGGCGAGCGCGGTCGCGTCCGTCGCCGTGATGCCCAATAGCCCGCGGTCGCGCACGGCCCGCGTCGCGGCGTCGAGGAACGGCGCCGGGCTTCCGTAGGGATCGATATCGACGAGATGCCAGACGCTCTCGTAGAGGAGGGGCGCAAGGTTCCGCTGGGTCACGTGCGGCTCGACGCCGTTCATCGCGCAGTTCTCTGCAATGAGGCGCGCGGCCATCGGATTCCAATCGTTGAACTCCACCGAAAGCGCGCGCCCCGACTCCAGCGCGTAGCGCAACCCGCGCGCCCCGCTCGCCGCGAGCCCGTCGAGCGCGCTCCAGCCGTCCTGCGCCTTCGTCGACACGAGGAGGGACGAGAGGTCGCGGTTCAGCGCCATCGCCGGGTTGTAGAAGACCGCCGCCGTGTCCTTCGACTCCGGGCCGCGCAGGGAGCGCTCCGCTGCGGGCAGGCGCAGGCGCGCGCGCCCCTCCATGACCTCGACATGCGGCGCGCCCTCGGACACGGGCACGCGCACACGGGCGCGGGGCTAAAAGCGGGATTATGAGGAAAGCAGAGAAGATTATGAGTGGCGCTATGAAAATCCAGCAAGAGTGTCATAATCGGTTATGAGAGATCGTTTGAAAGCTCATAATGCGTGCGCCGAGCGCCTTTGGCGCAGGTACGCGCGCGCACGCCTTCGAGCAGGCGCGCCCGCGTCTTGATGCGCCGACGCAAGCTTGCGCGCGCGTGAACGAGTTCGTCTCCGTGTATGTCACGTGCCCCGACCTTGCGCAGGCGCGCTCCCTCGCGCAGGCGCTCGTGACGGAGGAGCTCGTGGCGTGCGCGAACATGGTGCAGGGGTCGAGCGTGTATCGGTGGGAGGGCGCGCTCGTCGGGGAGCCGGAGGTGATCGTGTTCCTGAAGACGCGGCGGGCCCTCGTGGAGCGCGTGGTGGCGGCGGTGAAGGTGCTGCATCCGGCCGAGGTGCCGTGCATCGTCGCGCTCGACGTCGTCGCAGGGCATGCGCCGTTCCTCGAGTGGGTGCGCGCGAACACGCGCGCGCCCTAGGCTGGCGGCAGCGGGAGCCGGCGCCGGCTGGCGAGCTCGATCTCGAGCGCTTCGCGGGCGCCAAGGCCCAGCTCGTCGGCGAGGGTGGCGAGCATGGCGCGTTCTTTGGCGGTGAGTTGTCCGTCGTCGGTGGCGCTTTCGACGGCGGCTTTGTAGATGTCGCGGCGGCGTTCGAGGCGGTATTGTTCGGTGTCGGCGACGCGTGGCATCGCGGCGTTGGCGAGCGTGCTCGCGGCGCGTTCGAGGGGGCGCAGCGCGAAGACGAGGAATCCTGCGGCGACGCCGCCGGCGAGCCAGCCGAGGTTCGTGCTGAGGTAGTTCTGGGCGACCTCGGCGACGACGAAGAAGACGGCGACGAAGACGGCGGCGACGGTGCCGCGCTGCAGGGTCCATTTGATCTTGAGGTCGATGCCAAGGAGCTGGTACTGGAGCATCGCGTAGACGAGGAGCGACGCGGTGACGATGTTGAGGATGGAGAAGCCGTAGGCGGCGAGGAAGCGGGAGAGGATGTCGCCGCCGCCTGTCGCCACTTCGAGCGCGATGTCGGTGAGGAACGAGACTTCGAGGAGGCCGAACGCGGCGAGGTAGAGCGCGGCCTGGCGGCGGCTGGGTGTGGCTGGGCTCGCGCGTCGGAAGGCGCTCACGGCGCAGGCGAGCGTGTAGAGGTAGAGCGGCACCGCGAGCAGGAAGATGGAGCGCGCGAGCGTCGTGAAGCGGAGGAAGCCGTCTGCGTCGACGACAGCGAAGAGCGAGGGCGCCGCGATCGCTCCGAGGGCGAGCGCGCCCGCGACGATCGTGAGCGAGACGATGGCGGCGCGCTCGCGGAAGGGCCACGCGAGGGGCGAGGAGACGACCTGCCCGACGAAGATCAGGTAGATGGGGAGCGCGATCGTGAGCGCCATGTTCGCCCAGTAGTCGAGGTTCGCGCGCACGAAGATCGAGGTGAGCCCGAGCGCGCTCGCAGGGAGCGAGTCGAGCGCGTTCGCGACGAGGACGAAGGCCAGAGCGATCGAGGCGAGGCGGCGCTTCGAGGTCGAGAGCGTGAAGGCGACGAGCGCGAGGAGCGTCAAGGCTGAGACGATCGCCAGGACGCGGCTCGCGAGGTCGGCCACGCGGTCGCGAGGAAAGAGGGGCGTCTTCAATCTACTGAGGCGGCTTCGTGTTCGACGCGTACGTGCGGCTCTGCTCGCGCAGGAACTGCTGCAGGTACCACGGGCCGCCGGCGCCGCGCGAGGTCGTCGCGCTGAACTTCCAGCCGCCGAAGCTCTGCCCGCCCACCATCGCGCCGGTGGACGTGCCTCGGTCGCGGTTCGCGTACTGCACGCCCGCTTCGACCCGGTCGAAGAACCATTGCACCTCGTTCGCGTCCTTGCTCACGACGCCGAAGGTGAGCCCGTAGTCCGCCGCGTTCACTTCGCGCACGGCCTGCTCGTTGTCGTGGAACTTGCCGATCGCGACGAAGGGCACGAAGTATTCCTGGCGGAACGCCTCGTGGTCGAGCGGGAGCCCGGTGACGATGGTCGGCTCGACGAAATTCCCCTGGGCAAAGGCGCCTTCCTTGAGTCGGTGGCCGCCGACGATGAATTTGCCGCCCGCTGCGGTCGCCGCAGCGACCGCCGCGAGCCACGTCTCCACGGCGCCCGCGTTGATGACGGGGCCGAGGTCGGCTTCCTTCTTCCACGGGAGGTCGACGCGCAGCTTCTTGCCCTTCTCGGTGAGCTTCGCGACGAAGGCGTCGTAGACCGACTCGTGCACGTAGACGCGGGACGTCGCGCTGCACTTCTGGCCGCCGAAGCCGAACGCGCTCTTCAGCACGCCGGTGGCCGCGATGTCGAGGTCGGCGTTCTTCGTCACGACGGTCGCGTTCTTGCCGCCCATCTCCGCGATGTAGGGCCGGGGGCGCTTGCCGACGAACGACTGGTAGTTGCGCATGCCGACCTCGCGGCTGCCCGTGAAGACGAGACCATCCACCTCGGGGTGGTCGATGAGCGGCTGGCCGACCTCGCGGCCGCCTCCGGTGACGAAGGAGAGGACCTCCTTCGGGACGCCGGCATCGTGCAGGATGCGCACGACCTCGTACGCGGTCCACGGCGTGTCGCTCGCCGGCTTCAGGACGACCGCGTTCCCGGTGATGAGCGCGCCCACCGTCATGCCGGTCGGGATGGCGACGGGGAAGTTGAAGGGCCCGACGACCGCGAAGACTCCCCACGGGCGCATGACGCTCACGCACGTCTCATCCGGGAACGGCTTCCCGAGCGGGACGGTGAAGCCGTTCTCGTGGCGGATCTTCCACGCGTAGAACTTGAGGAAGTCGATCGCTTCGTCGACGTCGTAGTACGCCTCGACGCGGTTCTTCCCGTTCTCGATCGACATGAGCGCCGCGAGCATCGGCCGGCGCTCGCGCATGATCTCGACCGCGCGCTCCACGATCGCCGCGCGCTTCGCGTGCCCGAGCCGCTCCCATGCGGGCTGCGCCGCCTTCGCGGCCGTCACGGCCGCGTCCACGTCGGCGGTCGTGCCGTGCGGGAAGGTCGCGATGACCTCGCCGGTCGAAGGATCGCGGTCCTCGAAGCTCTTCGCATGGCGGACCTCCTTGCCACCGACGAGCATCGGGAACGACTGCCCCGTCCGCTTGCGCAGATCGGAATACGCCTCCTCGAACTCCCGGTCCAACCGAGCCATGTCGCGGAAGGCGGTGTTCTCGTTCTCGAAGGCGGCCATGGTTCGCCATCGCCCCGTCCTGGGGAAAAGCGTTGCGGCCTCACGGCCGCCTGCGGAGCGCGGCGTCCAGCTCGCGCACGAGCGCGCCCAGGCGCCCGCCGCCCGCCGGCGCGGCCGGGTAGCGGGCGAGCACCGCGACCACGACCGGCGACGCTCGCCGCCGCGCGCCTTCGAGGCTCGCGAGCGCGGCCGCGCCCTCCCCGCCCGCCGCGAGCTCCTGCGCGCGCGCCGAGTACGCGGCCGAGCCGAGGATGTGCTTCACCTGGTGCGCGTCGGCCAGCGGGTGCAGATACGCCGCGCCCGCGGCCGCCATCGCGGCGCGCGCGGCCTCCGCGGCGGCCGGCGCCTGCGCGTCCTTCGCCGCGCGCATCGCCCCCCACGCCGCGTCGCGCAGCGCCTTCCCGCGCTTCCCGCCGCGCGCGAACGTCCACGCCTCCGCGATCGCCTGGCGAGGACGAGCGTCCTCCGGATGCGCGGCCTCGAAGAGAGGGAGGACCTCCTCCGCGCACTGGGCCGCGAAGGCCGCGACCTCCCGCAGCTCGTCGAGCGTCAAGGGGAGCCCGCGCGCCTCGGCCGCCATCGGGCCCGCGAGCGGAAGGCGCGCCCTTCAAACCTGCGAGGCTCCGCTCCGCACATCACCACCTATTTAGCGCGAGCCTGCGGTATCGCGGGCGTCATGGTCAAGGAGCTCAAGATCGGCATCACCGGTCTTCCCTCCGTCGGAAAGACGAGGACCCTTCTCAAGATCGTCGAGAAGCTCGAGGAGAAGGAGCAGATCGTCGGCGGCATGGTCACCGAAAGCATGGACGAAGGAGCCACGCGCCTCGGCTTCAAGATCGTCAACTGGCTCACCAAGGAGGAAGGCATCCTCGCCCACGTCGACTTCGCCGACGCCAAGGTCAAGGTCGCCGGCTTCGGCGTCGACATGAACATCCTCGACGGGATCGGCGTCACCGCGATCGAACAGGCCATCAAGGAAGCCGAAGTCATCGTCATCGACGAGGTCGGCAAGATGGAGATGGAAAGCCCCGCCTTCTGCGCCGCCGTCAAGAAAGCGCTCGACAGCAGCAAACCCATGATCATGACGCTGCACAAGAAGAGCCGCAACCCCCTCCTCCAGGACATCCGGCGCCGGGATGACATCCGAATACTGGAAGTCACGAAGATCAACCGCAACCTCCTCCCCTACAAGATCGAGAAGCTCCTCGAAGGCGAGAACATCTAGCCTGGCCCTTTTTCGAGTCGGACCTCGGGCTCGCGCACCTGCGGTCACGCCATGCGCTGCGGCGCACGGCTTGGTCCTTGCTTGCTTCGCCTCGCTGCGGGTGCGTCGCCCAAGGTCCTCGCCCGCGCCGCTGCGCGAGCGCTCGCTGCGGCGCGCGTCGAAAAGGCGCCAGCGGAAACTCCGAGCTATCCACACTTGTCGCTGCGCGTTCGCAAATGGGGAAACCCTTTCTGTAACCATTTAGTTACACGTCTTCCGCGAAGGCTGAGGTGGCGAGGATCCCCGGCCCTGGGCCGCGACCGGGCCCGGGCCCGGACCCCCCGTGCCCGGGAACCTCCAGCCCGGCTGTCCCCGCGCCCGGACGCGCCGGCGCCAGGGCCAGCGAGCAGCCGCTTGTCCCGTTGGTTCGAACAACGTACCATACCCTCCCTGGCCACCAAGGGGTTGGGCTCACCCCATGCTCATCCACGACCCCCCGAAGAAGACCGGCACGAAGGAACTGAAGGTCCACATCCCGGTGAAGTACCACCTCCAGCTCCACCAGTTGAAGGTCCTCCAGGGCCGCCAGATCCACGGCGTCATCGAGGAAGCCCTCGACCTCTGGTTCCAGCGCGTGAACGGGGCGGCCAAGGCCGACTGAGGCGGCTGCCTGCTTGTTCGCCCATGGCGAACAACCCCACATACCCTGGAAAACCGGAACTGGAGTCGGACACCATGTTCATCCACGACCCCCCCAAGCCGACGACGCGCAAGGAGCTGAAGGTGAACCTGCCCGCGAAGCAGCACCGCGACCTGCGCGCCCTCCAGCAGGAGATGGGCGAGGACGCCCCCAAGATCGTCGCCGAGGCGCTGGGCCTCTACTTCAGCCGGCTCGCCCAAGAGGCGAACCCGCAGCGCCCCGTCTTCGCGAAGCTGGGTCGTCTGTAAAGGCGAGACGAGCGACGCGATATCCCATCACATCCCACCTCGGAAGGAGACCCCATGCTGATCAAGGAACGACCCAAGAAACCGGGAATGAAGGAACTCAAGGTCAACATCCCGGTGAAGTACCACCTTCAGCTCCACAGCCTGAAGGTCATGGAAGGTCGCCAGATCCACGGGGTCGTCCAGGAAGCGCTGGACAAGTACTTCGCGTCGCTGCGCGCGGCTCAGGAAGACGCGCGCGACGATGACGGGACCGAAGACAGCGGGATGTCGAAGTAGGTCGCCCGAGCATCGGTGCCGTTTTCCGGGCGCGCTTTTCGGATGCGCGCCCGCAGGCGCGCACCCCGCGCCCAGGCGCGGGGCGAGGGCCGCAGCGCGCGTCGCGCACGACGCGCCCGGAGCGCCCGAGTCCGAAAAGGGTGCGGCGGCACCCGGTGAAGTACCACCTTCAGCTCCACAGCCTGAAGGTCATGGAAGGTCGACAGATCCAGGGGGTCGTCCAGGAAGCGCTGGACAAGTACTTCGCGTCGCTGCGCGCGGATCAGGACGCGGCGAACGAGGATGAAGAGAAGGAAGAGACCGCCTAGGTCGCCTTCGCCGTTTCCCAGCTCTTCTCGAACCCGCGCCACATGCCTTCGACCGAAGGCACGAGCGAGACCCACACTCCATACTCGGCGAGCGCGGCGACCTCCTCCGTCGCGGCTTTGCCCGTGAACACGAGCAGCGTCTCGGCCCGGTCCACGAGCACCATCGGCGCGCCCAGCGCCCCCTCGCCCGCGCGCACCTGCGCGCCCGCGATCTCCGCGCGCACGCCCGGCGGCACGAGGATCCGCACGCGCACGCCCTCGCGGATGCGCGACGCGAGCGCGCGCCCGATGCCGCTCGCAGCAAGGCGCGCCGCTTCTCCCGCGGAGAGGACGAGCGCGATCTCGGTCGCCGCGCGAAGCAGCATCTCCTTCTGCTTCTCGTAGCGCGTCAGGCGCCCTTTCACGACGAGCACCTGCTCGGACGCGCGCCCGCTCGTGAGCTCTTCGAGGCGCGATGCGGCCGGCATGGCGAGCGTCCACTGGTCGTCGAAGAACGCGCGCTGCGCCTGCACGTGGTCGCGGGCGCCGATCCAGAGCGCGGTCTCCTTCGCGTCCTTCCCCATTGGGTCCGCCGTGACGTACTGGACGATCTCGCGCTCGTCGGCCACGAAGAAGCGCAGCGGGCGCGGCACCATCAGGTGGCGCACCTCGGCGAACTCCGACATGCGGCGCAGCACGTCCTCCTGGCCCGGCAGCACCTCGGTGAGGATACGCGCCGAGACGCCGCGCTTGTGGGCGGCGCGCAGCTCCGTCTCCAGCCCCTCGTCGAGGAGGAGCCGGAAGAGCGCGCGGGAGGACGCGACGACGCAGAGCTCCTTCTGCGCGGCGCGGATCGTGCGCGCGAGCTGGCCGTTGATCTGGTTGCGATCGTGCAGGATGCGGAACGACTCGGAGACCTTCTCCTGCTTCGCCGTGCCGCCTGAAAGTCGGCCCAGCCGCGCGGCGAGGTCCTCCTTCATCGTCTCCACGGCCTTGAGGCCCGCGGCGCGCTCCTCGACGAGGATGGAGAGCGCCCGCTCCGCCGGCACGGCCGTGAACTGCCGCGGGCGCGAGAGCGTGCCTTCGACGAGGCCGCGCCCCTGGAGGCGCTCGAGGATCTGGTACGTCTCGGCGCGCTTCAGGAGCGCCGCCTTGGCGAGGTCCGTGACCTTGCTCGCTCCGAGATGCGTGAGATGCGCGAACGCGCGCGCCTCTTTCTCGCCCAGCCCGCACTGCTGGAGGCGGGTCACGACATCGTCGACCTTCATGCGCCGTCCTCCTTGGAGAGAAGCCACTCTTTGACCTCGTACACCAGCCGCTTCCCGAACTCGTTGTTCTTCACGACGTAGGCGGCGGCGCCCAGCTGCAGCGCCTGGATGGCGACCTCCTCGCTGCCTTGCGAGGTCATGAGGATCACGGCCGGCTCCTTGCCTTTCGCGCGCAGCGTCCGCAGCACGTCGAGCCCGCTCATGTCGGGGAGCCTGTAGTCGAGAAGGACGAGGTCGTAGCGCTCCTCGTTCGCGCGCTCCAAGGCCTCGTCGCCCAGGCGCGCGGTGTCGACGCGCCACGACGCCTCGACCCGCAGCGCGCGCGTCGCGAGCTGCACGTGGTCGAGATTGTCGTCGACCAAGAGGATGCGCAGAGCCCCGACCATTGTATGACCAATTCTGACAATCAGGCAATAAGCTTCGCGTATTGGCTCCAAGGTTGCCAGGGTCTTGCGCCTTCGCCCTCCAGCCGCGAGTCGTTGGCCGAACCATCGAACCACCGGATCAACGAGCGAGGGTGCTATCCTCGCGCTGGTCCGATGGTTCGGCCAGGATCGCAAGCCGAGCGGCTGACGCGGCGACTTCGTTCGAGTCGCTATGCCAGATGGCACGAGCGAGTCCTAACGCATCGTATCGCGCGCTGTGGCTCGTTGCCATGACATCAGGGGTCATGCAGGGTGCTCAGGTTTCCATGTGAGCGACACCCTGATCGGGATCTCAGCGTCGGTGGCCCGCGGGAAGGCCACAGCGCTTTCTTCGCTTTCGGGGCCCGAAGGCACGCGAGATCGCCCCTGCTCGTTGATGTTCTTCGGAGAGGATCGCGCGGGCCCTGGCGAGTACTCTCTTGCATGGACGGGCGCGCATGCTGATGTCAAGGAACCAGTCTTCTGGTGGGCAGACGTCCCGACGCCGCCGTTCGCGTCCCCATAGCACCGCGCGTGGCCGTCACTCAGCCACCATTTCCCCTCGCGATGGTTCGAGGGTTCGATGGTTCGGCTCAGAATATCGAGTCCCGTGACTGAAAAAGGGGGATCAAGGGCGCGTCTGGCGTCGCTCGCGCCTTCTGCCGCGCGCATAGAAGAACGGCAGCAGGGCCACGGCCAGGATGACGAACGTGAACGAGCCGCGCAGGACGTTCGGTTGGTTCTCCGGGAAGAACAGGATCACCGCGACGGTGACGAGCGCCGCAGCCGCCATCAGCAGCGCCAGCACGACGGCGCGGCCGCGCGACTTCGGGTACGCCACGTTCGACATGTTGAGGAAGGCGAGGAGCACGACGACCGGGAGCGCGTAGTTGTACGGGATGCGAGCCACGATCAAGAGCGCGATGGTGACCGCGGACCATGGCGTCGGGAGACCTTGGAACGTCGTCGTCTGGCCTTCGACCGGGTTGCTGTTGAAGCGCGCGAGTCGCAGCATGCCCATCACGAGCACGAGGCCGGCGGCGAGGAGCGCGGGGAACGTGTGCACGGCGCCGTAGTAGGTGAAGACCATGAACGCGGGCGTCATCACGAACGTGATCGTGTCGCTCAGCGTGTCGAGGTCACCACCCAGGCGCGAGCCGCCGAACTTGCGCGCGACGATGCCGTCGAGCGCGTCGCAGATGCCGCCCAGCGTGATGAGGACGGACGCGAGGAGGAAGCGGTCGTCCTGCCCGTTGGGCGCGAGCCCCGGGAAGACGCGGTCGAGGCCGGGGAAGAAGGGCGGCTCGTAGAGGACGACGACCTTCGTGAGGACGGCGATCGCGAGGAACCCCGCGAGGCCGTTCGTGAGCGTGAAGAGGTCCGCGGCTGATATCACGCTGCGGATGCGCGGCAGCCGGGGGATGCGCCCGCGCACCGCGTGCCCGAAGCGCCGCATGCGCGGGTGGATCGGGACCTTGAGCTCCGGCACCTTGAGCGGCGGAAGCCGCGGCACCTTGAGCTGCGGCATGCGCGTGAAGCGCGGGCCGTGGCGCTTGGGCGCGCTAGAGCTCGGCAAGCACCGTCTCCCCTGCCACCATCTTGTCGCCCTCCTTCACGGCCGGCCGAAGCCCCGCCGGAAGGTAGACGTCGACGCGCGAGCCGAGGCGGATGATGCCGATCCGATCCCCCTTCTCGACCTTCGCGCCCTGCGCAAGGTAGGGGAGGATGCGGCGCGCGAGCGTGCCCGCGATCTGCACGACCTCGAGGTCGCCGACCTCCGTCTCGAAGTGCCACACGACGCGCTCGTTGCGCTCCGACTCCTTGTTGAACGCGGGGACGAAGCCGCCCTGCACGTGCTCGACGCTCGCGACGCGGCCCGCGAGCGGCGCGCGGTTCACGTGCACGTTGAAGGGGTCCATGAACGTCGCCACGCGCGTGCGGCCATCCGGATAGACGTCGATCGACTGCACGACGCCATCCGCAGGCGCAAGGAGCCCCGGCCGCTTCGCATCGCGCTCCGGATCGCGGAAGAAGTTCAGCATGATGAGCGCGAGCGCGAGGAGCGGAGCGACGAGCGCCCACCACCACGCGCTCACCGCGAGCGCGAGCGCAAGCGCGAGGAACGTGGCGGCCCACGTGACGTAGAACCATGGACTCGTGCCCTTCGCGAGGCGCATGATATCCCTCGCAGCTTGGCCTCGCGCTTAAAGCGTTCCGTCTTGCGGCGTTGCACGGCCGGAACGGCGGACCGCAGGTCACGCGTCGGTGGGCGCCGGCGCGGGATCGACCTTGCTGGGCGGCGGAGGCGGCGGCTTGCTGAAGAAGCCGGCGTGCTTGCGCTTGCGCAGGTCGAAGAGGTCGAGGATGTTCGAGTGGAGCTCCGGCAGCAGGGCGAAGACCCCGAGCGCGATGAAGACCATCGCGACGAGGGAGCCGATCTTGCCGACGTAGCTGTGCATCCATTCGAAGGGATCGATGCCGAACATCCCCCAGCCGAGCACCTTGTAGCCGTACACGATCCCCGCGTTGCGGAAGAGGTTCAGCACGTAGATGACCGGGACGGTGATCGCGTACGCCTTCCACTTCCGCGAGCTGGATGCGCGCAGGCAGGCGATCGCGCCGACGAAGATCATGATGCTCTGGATCGCCGTGCACGCGAGGATCACGGTGACGGCGTACTCGGTCCCGCCGTTGAGGAAGATGTGCGCGTCGCCGGTGGAGTCCTGCACGACGCCGTTCGGGACTCCGAAGATCGTGCTCAGCATCCAGCTCGACTGGATCGCGGTCTGGTAGATGAGCCACTTCTGGACGGCGGGGATCTCGTAGATGACGAAGTACGTGAGGGCGGAGACGAACGAGGCGCCGGTGAACCAGCGCAGCGCCTCCGGATCCTCCCTCCAGCGGTAGCTCTTGATCTCGTGCCAGGCGATCCACAGGAGGAAGATCGGTCCCAGGAGCGTGAACCACCCGTTGATCGGGTCGGGCTCGGTGTCGACGGGGTGGAAGAACTCGGGCGCCTGGAAGGGCCAGTAGAGCGCGAAGAGCGTCCAGCCCGCGGCGCGCAGCCAGTGGGCTCGGCGGTCGCGCCAGAGGAACCCGGCGCCCATGAGGCCAAGGCCCGTGAAGACCATGACCAGGAGCGCGGGCTGCCAGGCCGAGAAGTCCACCATCTGGCTTCGGACGAGTCGCCGGGGGTTAAAAGGGTTTGCGGACAGCGCGTGCAAGCGCTGCGGCGCTTGCCCGCGTCGTCCGTGTCGGCCTGCGGGCCGGCTATCGGTCTGGCACGACTCCGAAGGGCGCGTACGCCTCCGCCGCCCGCTGCAGGACGGCCGCGCGGTCCGCACCGGGCAAGAGCGGCACGATGACGCGCGGCGCGACGGGCGCGCCTTGCCCCGCGATGAACGCGGCGCTCGTCCACAGCGCCTGCGAGGGGCCGCCGAGCACGCCGCCGATGCCGACGATGGTGCGCGAGACGTTCCCGTGCCCGAGCTCGATGCGCGCCGTCGCGAACGGCGTCGCGACGAGGTCGGGGCTCCCGAGCGCGAGCGTGCGCGAGCGCGACAGGTTGTCGAGCGCGTCGGCCGTGTCGTTCCAGCGCCCCGAGGGGTCGAGCGCCCAAGGAGTCGGGCCCTCCGCGTGCGCAAGGAGGAGCACGTCGCGCGCGAGGGGCGCCGCGTCCATCGTCGTCGCCTCGCCCACGCCCGGTCGCCCGGCGAGCGCGAGCGCGGGCGCGCCGGCGCCTTCGACCGCGGGGAGCTTGGTGATATCGAGGTCGTGGGCAGCGGCGAAGACGAGCGCGCCCTCGCTCGCGCGCTCAACGCGCGCGGGGAGCGGGCGCGGGTGGAGGGCGAGCGTCAGCCCGTCGGGCCCGCGCGCGGCGTCGAGCGCGCGCTCGTCGGCGTGGGTGAGGTTCGCAAGGAGCGCGGTGACGCCGTGCGTGCCGGCGAGCGCGCGTGCGTCGTCGAGGTTCAGGATGATATCAGCGCCGAGCGGGAGCTCGGCTTGAGCGCGCGCCACCGTCAGGTCGCGCGCGGTGGGCGTCGCGTTCGCGAGGATCGAGCGCGCCTGCGCGGCCGCGCCCTCGACCTGCTGGAGGCGGTCGTCGAACCACGTGTAGCCCGGCTCGCGCACGCGCACGATCCCCGCAGCGGCCGCGGTCGCAAGCTGACCGTTCGCCTCGAGCGTGAACGCGATCACCCAGTCGCCCGCGGCCATCGTCTCGGGGAACGCGCCCGTCGTGAGCGGACCGTCGAGCGGCGCGGCGGCGCCAAACGGCGTCGCCGTGCCATCGGGCGCGGTCGCGGTCCCGTTCCAGTACGCGGGGCGCGCTCCGGGCCCGAGCTCGACGAGGTCCGGGAGGAACGCGCCATCGCGCGCGCCTTCGTCCACGCGCAGCCGCAGCCGCGCCTCGCCCTGGCGCACGGTGGGGAGCGCGCAGAGCTTCGCCGCCTCGCGCGCCTCGCATGTGGTGAGGCGCTCCATCTCGAAGTAGGTCGCCACGTAGGGCGTGGGCCACGCGTGCGAGCGCAGCGCGAGGGCGTCGCCGGTTGCGAGCCCGGTCGACGCCGCGACGATCGCGGTGCCCGGCTCAGGGAGCGCGATGCCCAGCGCTTCCGCTGCGCGCGCGTCGAGGCCCGCGTAGTCGTGGACGCGCGCGCCCATCGCCTCCCCCAGCACGAGCGCGCCAAGCGCCGCGGGCGCGTGCGCCTCCGCGAGGAGCGCATCTGCGCGCGTCGCGTCGAAGGGCCAGCGCCCATCGAGCGCGAGCAGGCGGAGCTGCGCCACGTCGGGCTCGGGCGTGGGCGTCGGCGGCGGCCCGCCGGGCGTGCCGCACCCCGCAAGCAGCGCGACGGCGAGAAGAAGAGGGAGCGCCCGCAACGCGCGACGAACCGACGCTTGCGCCTTGAAGGGTTCGTTGCCGGAAGCGGAGGAGGAAGCGGGATCCGGAACCGGGACGGACGACCGCCGGGTCCCAGGTTCCGCTACCGCATCCTCTTCCGAGGTCCACAAACGAGAAGAGAGAGCGGAGTCGTCGCGGCGCCGATGCGTGCGCTCGCGCTCCTCCTCGTCCTCCTCCTCGCGGGCTGCTCGACGCCGGGCGCGAAGGACGGCGGCTCCCCGACGGCGCCGACGGCGTCGGCGTCGCGCTTCCTCGCGCCGCAGGTCATGGGCGAGGGAGGCCCCGAGCCCGTGCTCGCGTTCTCGCCCGAGGGGGATCGGCTGTATCTCGCGGCCCAGGATCCCGAGGGGGGTGGCCCGTTCGTGTGGGTCTCGAAGGATGGCGGCGCGACGTTCGACCTCAAGCGCCCGACGCAGCAGGGGGGCGGCGAGGTGGATCTTGCGGCCGGCCCGAACGGCGCCGTCTATCTCACGCAGCTCGGGGCGCGCGGGAACATCGTGAGCGTGTCGCGCGACAAGGGCGAGACGTGGGACTCGGCCCCCCTCGGGGGGGCCTCGCAATATTTCGACCGCGAGTGGCTCACGGTCGACGCGAACGGGCGCGCGTATCTCGTGGCGCGCGAGTTCGGCACGACCGCGAGCGCGGGCGTCGCAAGGAGCGACGATCGCGGGCTCACGTGGCCGCCGCGCGGGAAAGCGTGGACCGCGCTCGACGAGCCGGGCGAGGCGAACGGGCCGCTCGTCGCAGTGGGAGCCAACGTGCACCTCGCATACATCTGCCGCCAGGGCGAGGCCGTGTGCGTGTCCACGACGCGCGACGGCGGCCTCACGTGGTCGCGCGCGGTCGTGGCGAGCCGCGGCACGAACGCCGCGAACGTGTACCCTGCGCTCGCGAGCGTGGGCGGCGCGCTCCTTGTCGCGTGGGCGGATGCGAGCGACGGCGCGCTTGCGGTCTACACGTCGCGCTCGAGCGATGCCGCGTCGTGGTCCGCGCCCCAGCGGGCCTCCGCGACCGGCGGCACGGCGGCGCTCCCGTGGCTCGCCTCGCGCGGCGGCGCGACATGGCTCGTCTACCTGCGGGCCGACGAGGCGATGGCCGCAACGGACTGCGCGCAGGCGCAGGGCGCGCGGTGGATCCCGACCGCGCAGCCCCTCGACGCGCAGGGCGCGCCGCAGGGCGAGCCGATGCCCCTCACGACGGAGCCGGCGCACGTGGGCATCGTGTCGCCGCCCGTGGGCCAGTCGTGCAGCGGCGGCGCCCGGGACCGCAACTTCGGCGATTTCTTCACCGCCGCGATCTCGCCCCCGGGGAAGCTCGTGGTCGCGTGGTCGGCCGACACCGGCACGATCGCGAGCACGCGGGACATCGTCGTTCGGGAACGATGAGGCCGAGGGAACGACGGATCGGGGGCAGAGAGAAAGCGTAACCTCTTGGTTACACGTCTGCCACATGGCGCCATATGGCACACCCGTCGCGGTCCCGGTTCCCGGCTTCCGGCTTCCGGGTCCCGGGTCCTCGGTCCCCGGGTCCCGGTCCCCGGTCCCCTCTTTCCCGCGTTCCCACGTCCGTCACCCCCGTCCGGGGTGACACGAAGCATTTTAGTCGTCTAGACAACATGCCTCGGCTCAAGGTACTGGGGAGGCTCACCCACGTGTCCAACCGCGCTGCTTCGTTCATCGTCCTCGCTCTCCTAGTGCCGCTTGCGGCTCCCTTCGTGCCCGGCGCGGGCGCGCTCCCTTCGACAGCGCCGCGGTACTCGACGTACGTGGGTCCGGACGAGAACCAGGTCTTCACGGTCTTCATCGACTCGGGCGGCGAGCCGTCGATCGGCGTGGACTGGAGGACGGGGGAGATCCTCTACCAGCGCGGGTTCCACACGTTCCGCGCGGAGCTCCAGGACGACGGCGGCTCGGACTGGATCGACGTCTCGGCGCCCAACACACCGTTCAACATCGACCCGATGCTCTTCACCGACAGCGCTACGGGCCGTACGTTCGCGGGTGGGCTGGATGGCATGTGCAGCTCGATGGCCATCACGGACGATGGCGGCCGCACGTGGATCCCCGCGGGGAACATGTGCGTCCCGACGCTCGACCACCAGACGATCGCGTCGGGCCCGTGGGCGGCGACGACGCTCCCCTCGTCGCCCGCGTTCGATCGCGCGACCTACTACTGCGCGCAGGCGTCCGCCGTCACGTGCATCACGAGCCAGGACGGCGGCCTCACGTGGGGCCCGCCCGTTCCCGTGACGTGCGGTTTCGTCGATCCCGGCTTCCACGGGAGCGTGCACGTGGGCCCGGATGGCAAGGTCTTCCTTCCATTCAAGAACTGCCAGGGCGGCGCGGGCGTCGCGGTGAGCGCCGACAACGGCCTCACGTGGACGTCCCACAAGGTCCCGAGCGCGGTGTACCCGGGTGCTGGGTTCGACCCCGATGTCGCCACGACCCCGAGCGGCTGGCTCTATCTCGGCTACGCGAACGGCGCGACGGGCGCGGCCACGGCCACGATGTCCAAGGACAACGGCACGACCTGGTCCACGCCCGTGGACGTCGGCGCGCCGCTGGGCGTCGTCGCGAGCACGTTCCACGAGATGGTCGCCGGCGACGACGGGCGTGCCGCGCTCGCGTTCCTTGGCACGACCACCGCGGGCAACGGGTACGACCCGGCCTTCGCGGGCGTGTGGGACCTCTACGTCGCGACCACCTACGACGCGGGCGCGACCTGGACGACGGTCAAGGCCAGCACGGACCCGGTGCAGCGCGGCTGGATCTGCGCGGGCGGCACGGGCTGCGCGACGGACGAGTCCGGCCACCGCAACATGCTCGACTTCATGGACGCGCAGGTGGACGCGCAGGGCCGCGTGCTCGTGGGGTATGCCGACGGCTGCACCGGCGAATGTGCGGGTCCCGCAGGCACGAGCGCGCAGTCCTTCCACAGCCAGGCCACGATCACGCGTCAGTCGAGCGGGCTCACGCTCTTCTCGGCGTTCGACCCGTCGACGGGCGCGCTCTTTGCGACCGGCGGCGGACCGTACACGACGCAGGCCGGGAGCGCCGTCGCGCTCGATGGCGAGGCGGCCAACGGCGTCGCGCCCTACAGCTACTCGTGGAGCGTGCTGAGCCGGCCCGCGGGCTCGGCGGCCGGCGCCTCGTCGATCGCCGCCGCCGCGACCGCGGGCGCGAGCTTCACGCCCGACGTCGTCGGCGACTATCTGCTGCGCTTCGAAGCGCGCGACGCCTCGGGCGAGCGCGCCGTCGACGTCGTGAAGGTCACCGCCGCGAGCCTGCCGGGCGTCCCCGTCGCGACGTGCGGCGTCCCGCTCGCGAGCGACGCGGTGGGCGACTCGACCGCCGCGGGCGCGGGCTCCTCGCGTCGTGATATCACGAGCGTCTCCGCGAGCGACGCGCAGGGCATTTGGACGCTCTGCGTGAGCGTGGCGAGCATGGCGGAGGCGGCGACGGCGGGCTCCAAGTTCACGTTCTTCTGGGACGCGCCCTACGAGCTTCCTCTCATCACGTACTCCGCATCGGCCACAGTCACGGCGGGCGGCACCGTCGGCAGCGCCCAGTTCTCCAAGGGCGTCGCGGGCGTGACCCTCGCGCAGCTGGGCGGCCCGGCCTCCGCGTCGCTCGATGGCGACACGCTGCGCATCACGCTCCCGCGCCCCGGCGTCGGCGGCCCGCAGGATGGCGAGAGCGCGACGAACCTCTTCGTGCGCGTGGAGAACACCGCGACGCCTACGACGACGTGGGACCGTGCGCCCGACGCGGGCGGGCTCGCGTACACGTTCGGCCACAATGCGCCCGACGCGGTCGCGCCCGCGCAGGTGACGGGCCTCGCCGGCGAGGACGCGCAGACGGGCGGCCTCGTGAACCTCTCGTGGGACGCCTCCAGCGACGACATCGGCGTGAAGGACTACGTCGTCCGCCGCTCGACGCTTGCGGGCGGCCCGTACCGGACGGTCGCGCTCGTCGAGGGCCTCGCGTTCCAGGACGCCGGCCTCGTCGACGGGACCGCGTACTACTACGCCATCGGCGCGCGTGATGGCGCGGGCAACATCGGCCCGCTCTCGGCCGAGGTCGCCGTCACGCCCACCGGGCCCGGTGGTCCCGCGGGCGACACGAGCGCGCCCACGTCGCCCGGCTCGCTCGCGACGAGCGCGCTCGCGTCCACCTCGCTCACGCTCACCTGGCTCGCGGCCGACGATCCCGAGACGGGGATCGACCACTACGAGGTGTACAAGGACGGCGTACGCATCGCGCAGACGACGCTCCTCACGCAGTCCGTGGGAGGCCTCGCGCCCTCCACGAGCTACGACCTCGAGGTGCGCGCGGTGAACGGCGCCGGCCTCGTCGGCGCGGGCGCGACGTTGACCGTGACGACACCCGCGCGCCCGCCCGACTGCGGGCAGGCCGCGTCGCCGTTCACGCTCGCGACCGACGCGGGCGGCGACAGCGCGCGCGGCGACGGGCGCGCGGAGATCGTGCGCGTGGGCGTGAAGGAGACGTCCACGCGCATCGGGTTCTACGTGAGCCTCGCCGACGCGAGCACCCCCGCCCCGAACACGATGTTCCGCGTGTCCTGGCGCACCGACGACCTGCACGGCTTCGCCCTCTACGTCCGGCTCACGGACGCGGGAGCGGCGCCGGCGGGCGTGTGGGTCGTGACGCCGGCGAACGAGGTGAACACGCTCCGGCAGCCCCAGTTCGGCCTCCAGTGCGACACGGTGTTCATCAGCGTCCAGAAGCAGGACCTGCTGAACCCCGCGCCTGGCGAGCTCCTCCGGGATCTGCGCGTGACGGCGTCCGTGGACACGACGAACCCGCCCGAGTCCCAGATCTATGATGCCGCTCCTGATACCGGGGGCGTCGATTACGTGATGGGGAGCGCGGCCTGAGGCGCCTGCCGCATCCAAGCCAAGCGCATACGGGCTCGCGGGAACTCTTATCCTCCGTCACCTGTTCGGCCGAGCCTGAGGCATCGGAGGCAGAGAGAGCCCTCCCCGTGTCCCTCCCCCCAGGTGACACGGACCGTTCAAGGCCGCTCGACGCGCCCCCGGTGCTGGAGCTTCAGGAGGCCCCACCCAGTGTCCGCTCGCCGTTTCGCATCCGTCGTCACGCTCGCGATGATCCTTCCCCTCGCGCTGCCCCTCGTCCCGACCGCGCTCGCCGTGACGGCGAGCCCGCCCGGACCCACGCTTCCGGGCTTCGCGGTCTTCGCGGCCCCCTCGGGAGCCTTCCACGGCGGTGAGCCCACCGTCGGGATCAACTGGCAGACGGACGCCATGATGTACCACTCGGCGACGACGACCTACAAGGTCGTCGCGAACCTCGCTGCGAGCCCGCCCACCGCTTCGTGGACGGACGTCAGCCCCCCGAACTCGATCGAGAACATCGACCCGATGCTCTTCACGGACGTCGGCACCGGCCGCACCTTCGCGGGCGGCCTGGACGGCGAGTGCAGCATCATGTCGTTCACGGAGAACGACGGCGCGGACTGGACGCCCGTGGGCAACATGTGCGCCGGCGCCATCGACCACCAGTCGATCGGCCAGGGCGCCTGGAAGGAGCCGCGCCCGATCGGCGCCACCTACGACCGCGCCACCTACTACTGCGCCCAGGGCTGGGTCTCGTTCCCCCAGAACGCGTGCGCGACCTCGCTCGATGGCGGCCTCACCTTCCTCCCCCCCGTCATGTGGGATGGCAACTGCTTCGGCCTCCACGGCCACGTGAACGTCTCCACCGTGACGGGCACGGCGTTCGTCCCGACGCGCACGTGCGGCGGCAAGGCCGGCATGGGCTGGAGCGACGACAACGGCGCCACCTGGCACGACAAGCAGATCGCGCCCACGAACTCCCCCTCGAACGGCTTCGATCCCTCCATCGGCGTCGCGAGCGGCGGCCGCGTCTGGTTCGCGTACGAGAGCTCCTCCTGGCTCCCCTACGTGGCCTACTCGGACGACGACGGCGCGAACTTCAACATCCTGGGCACGAACATCGGCGCGGACAAGGGCATCCAGACGGCGACCTTCATGCGCGCGATCGCCGGCGACAACGACCGCATCGCCGTCGCGTACCTCGGCTCCACGACCGACGGGAACCCCTTCGTCGCCAACTGGCCCGGCGTCTGGGACCTCTACGTCTCCTTCTCGTACGACAGCGGCGCGACGTGGGAGACCGTGAAGGTCACGAGCGACCCCGTCCAGCGCGGCTGGATGTGCAGCGCCGGCCTCAGCTGCAACTCGGGCCGCAATCTCCTCGACTTCATGGGCAGCACCCTCGACGCGACCGGGCACGTCATCGTCGGCTTCCCCGACGGCTGCATCGGCGCGTGCGCGAGCGCCTTCGGCACCGCGTCGCAGTCCACGAACAACTGGCCCACCATCGCGCGCCAGGTCACCGGCAAGGGCCTCTTCGCGGCGTACGACCCGGTGAGCATCTCGCTTGCGCCCCTCACGGGCACCGCCGGCTCGCCCGCGACCCTCGCGGGCACGGCGACGCTCTCGCAGCCCTACTCGCTCGTCATCAACTGGGGCGACGGCAGCACGCAGACCGTCTCCTCCCTCACCGACGCTGCGCTAAGCGTCGCGCACACCTACCTTGCGGCCGGCACGTACACCGTGACGGTCGACGGCACCGGCGCCTCGGGCGACGAGGCCTCCGGCAGCACGAGCGCGACCATCTCCGGCGGCCAGGGCCCCGGCAGCTCGGTCCTCATCGACGAGCCCGCCGCGCACGAGACCGTCGGCGCCGCCGTCCACGTCGTGGGCCGCGTCGTCGGCGACGGCAGCAACCTGCCCCCGACCGCCGCGTTCAGCTTCGTCGTCAGCGGATCGAGCGTCGCCTTCGACGGCACGGGCTCCAGCGACCCCGAGAGCGGCGCGCTCGCGTACGCCTGGGCCTTCGGCGACGCCGCGACCGGCGCCGGCGCGACCGCGAGCCACGCGTACGCGACGCCGGGCACGTACGACGTCTGCCTGACCGTCGCCGACGTCGGCGGCCTCACGGACGACGCGTGCGCCTCCGTCACGATCCAGGGCCAGGCGAGCGTGGACACGATCGCCGAGGACGCCGAGGGCGACGAGGCCGCGAACAGCCTCAGCGGCTCCAACGTCCCCGCGATGGACATCCTCAAGCTCGAGATCACGAAGAACGCGGCGCAGGAGCCCGTCTTCATCCTGACCCTGAAGGACCTGCAGACCGACCCGCCCGTCACGGAGGCCGCGAACGGCATCTACTGGGCGGTCGACTGGAGGTCCCCCGACAACGCGCACTCCTACGTGCAGTACAGCGTGACGACGACGGGCGCGGAGCCCACCGTCACGTGCGTCTACGGCATCATCACCGTCACGCAGGGGCAGAACATCCAGGAGAACGAAGGGACCACGACCTGCAGCACGACGCTTGGCCCGAACGGCAAGCTGTACCTCACGTACCCGTCCGCGGGCCTCGAGGCGCACGGATTCGAGGCCGACAGCACGCTCGGGAACGTCGTCGGCGCGGCCGGCACGGTCCTCGAGGTCCCGGAGGCCGCCTCCGGCTTCTTCGCGTACGACACGACGAGCGCCGCGGACCACCAGCTCCACGCGGGCGTCGCCCCCTGGCAGCTCATCGGCTCGCAGCCCGCGCACGTCGCGAAGGCCGCGCCCGCCACGCCGCCCGCGAACCCGCAGATCGTCGACAAGGTCAGCGACCCCGTCGGCGACAACTCGCCCGTGGGCAACATCCAGAGCGCCTGGTTCGACGCGGACCCTGACAACCTCTACGTCGGCATGAAAGTGGCCGACATCCCCGCCGACTCCACCGCGACGGCCTTCACGTACTACTCGGTGAACTTCCAGCCCGCCTACGAGGTCGACGACCCCCAGTGGGGCGCGACCGGCACCGTCACGGGCCTGCGCGTCACCGCGCTCTACAGCCCCGTCGCCTTCGACAGCCTCCCCAGCGTCCCCCACACCGAGGACGCGACGAGCTTCGAGCTGCAGGTCCTCTCGATCAACCCGACGACGGGTGCCAGCAACTTCGGCACGCTTGGCGTCGTCACCGGCACGGTGGACCCGAACAGCGATATCATCTGGTGGGTCGTGCCCCGCACGCTGCTCCAGAGCCCGCCCGGCGGCGCGCTCCTGGACACGACGAGCGCGGCCTCCGCGCCCGCGATCGCTGGCGCCGTCACCTTCGGCGGCGCGCTCGCCGACACGACCGGCACGGGCGACGCCTACTCCTTCCCGAGCGTCGTCGTGACGCCGCCCACCGTGACGCTCTCCGCGACGCCCGCCGCGGGCGCCGCGCCGCTCAGCGTCACGTTCGCGCCCACCGTCACGCCCGCCTCCATGGCGACGTGGAACCTCGACTTCGGCGACGGCACGCCCGACGCGACCGGCACGACGAGCTTCCCCGTCCTCTCGCACGTCTACGAGGGCGAGGGCAGCTATCACGCCGTCCTCACCGTGACCGCGCCCAACGGCGGCGTCGGCACCGGCGCGACGGACGTCACCGTCGGCAGCACGGAGCTCCCGCCCGTGCGCGTCACCGTCGCCGCCGGGAACCTTCCCGCCGTCGACGCCATCTGCGTCGCGAGCTGCAGCGACTGGAGCGCCGACCTCGACCTTGGCTCCCTCCCCGACGGCGAGGTCACCCTCACCGCGACGCTCCTCGTGAACGGCAACGTCGTCGACACGGACGCGACCGTGGTCGAGCTCGCGACCGCGACGAGCGCGATCACCATCGACGCGCCCGCCTCCGGCGCCACGATCGACGTCGGCACGACGCTCGACGTCGCGGGCCGCATCGTCGGCTCGACGAACCTCCCGCCGCAGGCGAGCCTCGCGGGCGACGTCGGCAGCGGCCTCGCGCCCCTCGACGTGACCTTCACGCTGGGCGGCGACGACGACAGCGGCATCGCGGGCTGGCGCTTCAGCTCCGGCGACGGCCGCATCGTCGATGGCACCGCGATCCTGCCCCTCGAGATCCAGCACACGTACCAGACGCCGGGCACGTATCACCCGAGCTTCCGCGTCACCGACACGAACGGCGTCCAGGCCACGAGCACGGGCCAGGTCGTCGTGCAGGCCGAGAACCGCCTCCCGACGACCCCCGCCTCGCCCGTCCCCGCGGACGCCGCGGCGAACGTGCCCGTGGGCGCGACGCTGAGCTGGGTCTCCACCGACCCCGACGCGACGCCGCTCACCGCCGACGTGTACCTCGACGCGGTCGACGGCACGACGCTCGTCGCGAGCGACCAGACCGGCGCGTACATGCCGGTGGGCCTCCTGCCCTCCACGACGTACTTCTGGCACGTGGACGTGAGCGACGGGATCGCCACCGTCGCCGGCCCGACCTGGAGCTTCACGACGGCCGCCCCCGTCCTCACGGAGGCGCAGAAGCCCCACGTCGTCGTCGCGCTCATCGACACCGGCACGAACCCGTACCACACGCAGTTCACGCGCGCCGGCCTCGTCGAGGACCCCTCGACCTACATCACGGGCCTCGCCTCCTCGCAGCTCAAGGAAGTGGACCTCTGCTTCTACGACGCCGCGACGAAGACGGTCGACCGCACGCGCTGCCCCAGCGGCTTCACGAGCGCCTGGCAGCAGGACGTCGCGAACGGCCGCTGGGCCGGCTTCGGCGTCTCGCCCCTCTCCGCGATCGGCGCGGGCCAGGGCAAGGTCGCGTGGTTCCCCGGCACGAACATGATGGTCGTCTCGTTCGCGCACGACCCGAGCGTCGCCCCCGTGGGCGTCGACACCGGCGTCGGCCTCCCGCTTGACGCGGGAGACGCGCACGGCTCGTGGACGAGCTCCAACGTGGGTGGCCTCACGACCGGCACGTGCCCCGAGTGCATCGTCGTCATGATCGAGGCCGACTCGGTCGACGCGATCAGCGCCGGCTACCGCTGGGCCGCGAACCAGCCGTGGATCGACGTCATCACGAGCAGCACGAGCGTCGGCCTCGTCGGCGCCGGCTGGAACCCCGGGGACTTCTTCGACACGAACTCGCAGGCCGCGAAGACGACCGTCACGCGCGGCGGCCTCATGTTCGAGTCCTCGGGCAACGGCGTCGCGAACGCCGGCGTCGCCCCGACCTCGACCTACCTCTACGGCAACAGCAACCCGTGGACCATCGCCGTCGGCTGCAGCGCCGACGGCACGGGCCAGCCCTGCGGCTACTCGGACTTCCCGAACCCCATCACGGCGAGCGGCGACGCGCGCATGAGCGCGAGCCCCGCGAGCATGAGCGGCACGGAGCCCGTCGGCGGCACGAGCTTCTCGAGCCCGAGCGCGGCCGGCGTCACGGCGCGCGCGCTCTACGGCATCCGCGCCGCCGTCGGCGACACCGGCGAAGGCGCGAAGGCCACGGCGACGCACAGCCTCGTGCGCATCCCGAGCGGCTACACGCTCCCCGCGCGCGGCCCGCTCGCGAACGGCGAGCTCACGCGCCTCGAGCTCGAAGAGGCGCTCTTCAAGACCGCGCGCCGCGGCATCGTCCCCAAGGTGCCCACGTACCTCACGCCCAACAGCGAGATCCCGCAGAGCCCCGTCTCCTTCGTCAAGGAAGGCTACGGCGACGTCTACCGCGGCGACTGGGGCGTCGGCCACGCGAGCGCCGAAGCCACGTGGGCGAGCACGGGCGACATCGTGAGCCACATCCTCACGCCGCCCGCGACGGGCGCCGTCTGGCCCAACCGCTTCATCGAAGAGACGTGGTGGGAGACGGTCGTCGAGCCCACGCAGATCGCCCTCTTCGGCGGAGACGTCCCCGACACCGACGGCAACGACGGGTTCCCGATGAACGCGGCCGGCGCCCAGGGCGGCCTGCAGGGCTACGCGGGCCCCGCGTTCGGCGTGAGCGCGCACGTCCCCGCCATCACGGACGCGAACGCGGACGTGCCGGTGGGCGTCGTGCCCTCGGCGAGCGCGAACCGCATCTACCTCCACCACGCGAACCTCGGCCCCGACCCCGCCGACCCCGTGAACGACCTGATCGAGTTCTACATGAACACGATCGTCGACCCCGCGGGCGGCACGGACTGCAGCGGCACGGAAGGCTGCGCCGACCAGAGCGGCCTTGGCGGCACGGGCGGCGGCACGGCGGCGGCGACGCAGGTGTACGAGCTGAGCTACCCGCGCCTCGATGGCATCTCGCTCCTCGACCGCAGCAAGGACGCGCTCGTGCACATCGACGCGACCGGCTTCGCCGGCGCGCCCGCGAGCCCGCTCACGCTCCACGTCGCGCTGAAGACGGGCGAGTCGCTCGTCCTCGCGGGCGACGTGACGCGCTCGGGCACGGGCACCTACGAGCTGCGCGGCAAGCCCCTCGTCGACAGCGTCTCCGACCCCGTGACGCTCACGATCGGCTGGGACGGCCCCGTCTACAGCTTCCACGTGAACTCGCAGGGCGCCTCGTACCTGGATCTCCCGATCCAGGCGACGCTCCCCCCGACGGACGCGGTCCCGGTCAAGTACTACGTCGACGACATCTCGACGTTCACCACGAACGGCGGCAGCGTCTTCCTCACGCGCGACGCGACGAAGGTCGCCGGCGACGCGGACAAGGTGACGTTCTTCCCCTTCCCGCAGGTGGGCGGCGTGAAGCTCAACCTCGCTTCCGATGACGCGCTCGCGGCGAGCCAGGGCGTCCTCGCGGACGCGGGCGAGGCGCACATCTACATCTGCACGTCGTCCACCTCGCAGGGCGGCAGCCCCCGTGTGCCTCCGGGCGGCGCGGCGCAGTACACGGCCGCGCTCGCGCTCACGATCGGCAACATCCCGGTGGGCGGCGGCTCGGTCACGACGACGATCGGCGGCACCGACAGCTCGACGAACTTCATCCCGCTGACGATCCCGCTGACCCTGCACACGGCGCTCTTCCCCGCGGACGCGCCCGTCACCGGCACGCTCACGCTGAACGGCCCCGGCGGCGTGTTCACCGAGAACATGGGCGTCTGCGGCGGCGGCGGCGCGCACCCCTGGAGCATCGAGTTCGCATACCACGAGCTCGCGGCCCCGACGGCGACCATCGACGCTCCGGGCGGCGCGCTCAAGGGCATCGCCACCCTCACGGGCACGGCGAGCTTCCCCGCGGCGCCCGCTGCGGCGGACGTCAAGTGGTTCGCGCAGGACTTCGACGGCTGGGACACGCAGGTCGACTCGTTCACGATGGACACCGGCGGCCCCGGCGCGGCCTCGGGCGGACCGCTCTTCGAGCCGACGCCCGGCGGCTACGTCCTCACGTTCAAGAGCGCGCGCCCCGTCGCACAGGACGCGCCGCGCCTCTCGAGCGCGGGCGTCGCCTCGGCGCACTTCTGGGTCCTCGGCGTCCCCGCGGCCCCTGACGTGACGGTCGACTTCAGCATCCTCCTCGAGAATGCGCAGGGCGGCCAGCGCCTCCTGGGCTCGGGCAGCGAGACGAAGCACGTCATGTCCGAGCTGGGCGCGGTCGCGCCCTTCGCCGAATCCGAGTACGTCGTGAGCTTCACCCCCGCGATCCTCGAGCCCGCGGCCGACGAGCGCCTCGTCATGATCGTGCGCGTCCACCACGCCACGATCGACGCGACGACCACCGGCGTGAGCTCGTTTGGCGGCGACGAGGCCGAGCCCATCTACGTGAGCCTCCCGAAGGACGTGAGCGCCGCGCCCACCGCGCAGGCGATCGACCTCGTCATCGGCCCGCTCGCGAAGACGGTGCCCGTCACGAACGGCGCCTGGAGCACGACCATCGACACCGCGCAGCTCGCGAACGGCCAGCACGCCGCGCGCGCCACGCCGCACGCGGACTACGCGGGCGTCGTGCGCAGCGGCATCGCGGCGCTCCGCGGCGTCACGGTGAGCAACACGCAGGGCACGCTCAACACGCCGCCCGTCGCGGACCTCACCATCCCCGGCGCGAGCGGCGCCGCCCCGCTGCGCGTCGTCGCGCAGATCGCGGGCAGCGACGCCCAGACGCCCGCGGGCCAGCTCGCGTGGCGCCTCGACTGGGGCGACGGCAGCGCGCCGGCGAGCGGCACGGGCGTCCCCGCGACGGCCGTCCACACCTACGGCGTCGCCAACGCGGTCGCGCGCCTCACGGTCACGGACCTCGGCGGCGAGATCGGCTCCGACACGGCGCCCGTCTCCGCCTTCGAGGCGCCCCCCGTGCGCCGCGTGCTCGTCTCGCTGGGCGATGGCGACCTCATCGACGCGGTCGACGAAGCCGGTGACGGCTCGTTCAGCACGTGGTCCGCGAGCGTCCCCGCCAACGTGGCGGGCGACCTCGAGCTCGTCGCGCAGGAGCTGCGCGGCAGCGACGTCCGCTCCACGATGACGATCCCGCTCCACGTGATCGTCCCCGAGCTCCCCGACGTGCGCATCCTCTCGCCCGCAGACGGCGCGGTCGTCGCGCCTGGCACCCTCCTCAGCGGCACCGTCTCGTACGAGACGGGCCCCGTGGAGAGCGTCGTCGTCTACACGGCCACGGGCCCCGGCGTCCTTGCGACGAGCGGTGACGGCTTCGCCACCTGGAGCGCGAACGTGGACGACCTGGGCCTCACCGAGGACTGGCCCTCGTACGTGCACGCGGTCGCCACGAGCGCGACGGGCAACGGCGAGGCCGCCGTCTCGCTGACGCTCAACGCGGCGCCCAACGCCGAGATCCGCGCGCCCTTCGCGCCGCTCGCCATGAGCGACGCGAGCTTCGAGGCCGTCTACGTCCCGTCCGCCACCGAGGCGCCCGTCGCGTCGTACGCGTGGAGCTTCGGCGACGGCGGGACGAGCACGGACGCGAACCCGACGCACGTCTTCGCGCACAGCGGCACCTACGAGCTCCTGCTCACGGTGACCGACACGAACGGCGCGAGCGGCTCCGCGGCGAGCTTCGTCTACGTGCTCAACAACGCGCCCATCGTCACGCTCGACGTCGACGTCGCCGAGCCCACGGTGCAGGACACCGTGACGTTCACCTCGACGGCGGACGACATCGACGGCACGATCGAGAGCCTCCGCATCTCCGTCTACGACGCGCAGGAGGAGCTCCTCGCCGAGGGCGGCGACTCGCTGAGCCTCAGCTTCCCCGACGACGGAACGTATCTCGTCGTCGCGCGCGCGACCGACAACGAGGGCGCGGAGAGCCTCAGCTCGATGCGCATCTGGGTCCTCAACCTACGCCCCGTCGCAGCCCTCACGGCCGCGCCGACTCTCGTGGGCACGGGCCAGGACGTGACGCTCGACGCGAGCGGCAGCAGCGACCCCGACGGCGCGATCGCCGAATACCGCTTCGATCCCGGCGACGGAACGGGCGTCTCGATCTGGAGCCAGCCCGTCGTCGCCCACACGTACGCGATCGCCGGCACGTTCCTCGCGACCGTGACCGTCGTCGACGACGACGGCAGCGACGCGACGAGCGACGCGGTCCAGATCGTCGTGAACGCGGCGCCCATCCTCGACGCGATCGGCAACAAGATCGTCGGCGAGGCCGAGGCGCTCGGCTTCACGGTGACGGCGAGCGACGCGGAGGGCGACCCGCTGACCTTCAGCGCAGACGCGCTCCCCGCCGGCGCGACCTTCGACACCGCGACCGGAGAGTTCGCCTGGACGCCCGACTTCGGCACCGAGGGCAACTACGTCGTCACCTTCGGCGTCACCGACGGTCTCAGCAGCGACAGCGAGCCGATCTACATCAGCGTCGGCAACGTGGACCGCCCGCCGGTCCTCGCGGGCGTGGGCGACAAGCTCGGAGCCGAGAACGCGCTCCTGACGTTCGCCCTCGCGGCGACGGACCCGGACGCCGCGGACACGCTGCGCTACACGGCGACGGGCCTGCCGCAGGGCGCGTCGCTGGGCGAGCTCACCGGCGTCTTCAGCTGGACGCCCAGCTACACGCAGGCGAACGACTACACGGTGACGTTCACCGTGAGCGACGGCGAGATCACGGACAGCGAGACGGTCACGCTCGCGATCGCGAACGTCGACCGCGCGCCGGTCCTCCAGGCGATCGGCGCGACGAGCGTCAAGCAGCTCGCGACGGTCTCGATCCCGCTCACGGCGACGGACGCGGATGGCGACGCCATCACGTTCACGGCCGAGGGCGCGCCGGGCCTCAGCGTCGAGGACCGCGGCGCCGGGCATGGCGTGCTGCACTTCACGCCGCCGCTCGTGACGCCAGGCCCGTACGTCATCACGGTGTACGCGCTCTCGGGCGAGTCGTTCGCCGCGCAGTCCACGGTGATCACCGTCCTCTTCAAGACGGACTTCACCGTGAGCGGCGTGGGCACGACCTTCCTCAGCGCCTCGCCGGGCGAGACCGTCTCGCTGCACGCGCGCATCGCGAACACGGGCCCGCAGACGGACACGTTCGCGCTCGACCTCGGGCTCACGAGCTCGCTGTGGAAGCACACGGACCTGCCGCCCACGATCACGCTCGAGCCTGGCCAGGTGGCGGACCTCGACGTGGACGTCTCCGTGCCGCCCACGCAGCCCGTGACGTTCACGACCATCACCGCGACCTCGCTTGGCGACGGCACGACGGCGCGCACGCTGCGCTTCCGCATCGACGTCCCCGTCATCGTGACGCTCGCCGAGATGGGCCACCTGTCGAACGCGGTGGACGTCCCCCGCGGCGTCGTGCGCGTCACGCACCTCGACGGCACGCCCGCCGTCGCCGCGCTCGTCACGGTGTCCCAGATGCCTCCCGCGCTGGGCGGCAGCTTCCGCACGAGCGCGACGGGCTCGACGAACAGCTCCGGCGACTTCGCCTTCGACCTCTCGCAGGACCCGAGGGCGATGACGCCGGGCGAGCACCAGCTCGTCATCACGGCGAAGAAGGTCGGCGGCCTCGAGACGACGCTTGTCACCCGCTACTTCGTCGGGCGCGCGCCCATCTGACGCGGGCAGAAGGGCTAAGCCGGGGGTCCCGACATGGGACCCCCGTGCTCGGGGAACAAGGCGAGCCGCCGAAGCGGCTCGCCGGCGTCGACGAAGCCGGCCGCGGGCCCGTCCTGGGACCGCTCGTCGTCGCCGCCGTCCTCGTGGAGAACGAGCGCAAGCTCAAGCGGCTCGGCGTCAAGGACAGCAAGCTCCTCTCCGCGAAGAGGCGCGAGGAGCTCGAACCCGAGATCCGCAAGCTCGCCACGCAGGTCGAGGTCCGCGTCATCCCGCCCGAGGAGCTCAACGCGCGCATGCCAGGCCAGAACCTCAACGAGATCGAGGTCGAGGCCTTCGCCGAGCTCCTCGAGCGCCTCGCGCCCACCGTCGCCTACGTCGACGCATGCGACGTCGTCGCGGAGCGCTTCGGCCGCAACGTCGCCGCGCGCGTGACGCACGTGTGCGCGATCCACGCCGAGCACGAGGCCGACGCCCGCCATCCGATCGTCGCGGCCGCGAGCATCGTCGCGAAGGTCGAGCGCGACCGGCGCATCGCAGAGCTTCAGAACGCGCACGGCGAGCTGGGGAGCGGCTACTCGCACGACGTCGTGACACAACGATGGCTCGCCGACTACGTCAAGGCGAACCGGCGCCTGCCCCCCTTCGCGCGCCGCGAGTGGGAGACCTCGCGCCGCCTCATGCAGCGCGACCTCACCGAATTCCTCGGGCCCGCCCCACCCCCGGCGCCCCCGGCCCAGGCCGCAAAGCCTAAGAAAGCCGCCGCCGGCTCCCGACGCAAGTGACCAAGTACCACACCGTGGAGGAATGCCTGAAGCGCATGGAGGAAGGCTTCTGGCGACGCTACCACGCCAACGCGGACCTCCGCGACAAGCTCGCCGGGAAAACGCGCGTCATCCAGCTCGCCCTCACCGACGGCCACGGCTACTGGTTCCACATCGTCGACGGCCAGCTCGCCGCCATCCAGCACGGCACGCACGCCTCCCCCGACGCCATCGTGACCGTCTCCAAGCACGACCTCCTGGCCGTCTTCAACGGCGAGCTGAAAGCCATGCAGGCCTACCTCACGGGGCGAGTGCGCGTGAAGGCGAGCTTCGGCGACATGCTCTTCGCCAAGTCGCTCATCGGCTAGCCGATGTCATCCAACGCACCCGCCAAGAGCGACTCCTCGTTCGACAACGCGCACGCCAACACGATGCTGAAAAGCTCCCACTGGGTGACGCTTCGACCATACCTCACCCGGAACCAAGCCTTCAACGCATCCATGACGTCCTTGTCATCGGGACGCAACGCATACCCCGACACCTTCTGCACAACAGGCCCGTCCATCACCGGCTCGACCTGCAGATGGCCACCCCGCGTCCCGGGCTTGGGCCAGCCGGTCGCGGTCGTCGGGTCGAAAGCCCGCGGCGAGATCGAAGTCGGGGATCGGCGAGAGGACATGCAAGGACCGAGATGACCGGGTAGGCCAAGGCCATTGTCCCCGCCTGGCTGCACGAGCAGGCTGGGCCGATGCCACCGGTCATGAACATTGTCCCCGCCGGGTCGCCTAAGCGCTCGCGCGTACTCTGCATGGCCAGCCTGGCTGGCCTAAGTGGCCTGATCAGACCAAGCCGCCTAAGCGGCCTGCGTTGGCGGCTCCGACACGTCCCCCCGGCTCACCCGATCGTCCCGGACCCCACGATCCGCTGGGCCGCGTTGTCCAGGTTGACGAGCACGGCGCGGTCGCCGGGGTCGTACGCGAGCGGCTTGGAGAGCTCGAAGCTCACGGCGCCGTCCTTGCCTGCGGCGAGGTCGCTCTTGGCGCGGCAGGAGATGACTTGCCAGCCGTGCGCGAGGTGGTAGATGCCGTCCGCCTTGATGCCGGGGCGGAAGAAGGGGCTGACGCTCGTCTTCAGGGTGATGATGGCGTTCGCGTCGGCGACGCTCACGGTGCCTTCGGGGGCGAGGACGAAGCCGCGGTCGAGGTCGTCGTTCTCGATGTTCTTGAGCGCGAGGCCGACGTGGTCGCCGGTGTGGGCTTCGTTCACGTCGGTGTCGTGGACCTGGATGCTGCGGACGACGGCGCCTTTGGCGCTCGGGTAGGCGCGTAGGGCGTCGTGCTTCTTGATGGTGCCTTGTTTCACGAATCCGAGGATCACGGTGCCGACGCCTTTGACGTTGAAGTGGTGGTCGATCGGGATGCGGACGGGGCCTTGGCGCGGTGCGCTGGCGAGGGCGACGAGTTTTTGGCGGATGCTCGCGGGCTTGTCGTCGGTCGTGATCTCCATGCCTGCGAGCGTCGTGCCTTTGAGGAGCGGCGCGATCTGCTCGGGCTGGACGTAGTTCTGGAGGACGATGAGTCCGCGTGTGTGGCCTGCGGCCGCGGCGGCGACGATGCTTTCGCCCAGGTCGCGGTTCACGGCGTTCACGACGATGAGGAGCGCGTCGGCGGCGTTGACGGCGTAGCAGAGGGCGTGGACCTTCTCGGGGTAGCGGAAGGGGACGACCATCGAGACGTGCGTGTCGCCCTCCTTGAAGGTGATGAGCTGCACGTCGCTCTCGCTGCTCTTCTTGCCGAGCTCGCGCGCGTAGTCGAGGTTGCCGAGCACGCCGAGCGTCACTGCGGGCATGCGCGGCCAGCCGCGGCGCGCCCTAAAGCCTTTCTGAGCTGACTGCGGCGCGTCCCTGCGGGGGCCGGCGGCTTCGCGGCCTCGCGTCGTCGTCGACGGCCGGTCCGTCATTCACGGCCGTCGATCACGACCGTTCCGGCGGCGAGGTCGCCCATGCGCTGGTCGAGCTCGGTGGCGCGCAGGCTCCAGGCGTCGAGGAGGACGAATGCGGGTCCGAAGGGCGTGACCCAGAGGATGCGTAGGAGGTTGCGGAGGAATGCGTCGGCGAGGGTGAGCGGCTTTCCGTCGAGGCGCGCGACGCGGAGGCCCGTGAGCATCTTGCCGGGCGTGCGTGCCGCGAGCCCTTCGAAGAGCGTGAAGTAGATGAGGAGCAGCGGGAGCTCGAAGATGCTCACGATCCACAGAAGACCGGCCGCGGGGCTGCGCTGGCCGACGATGTCGATGTCCGGGATGCGGAGGAAGCCGGCGCTCGCCGCGACGAAGGTGAAGATCCACGCGAGCGCGAAGATGGCGACGGCGTCGATGGCGAAGGCGATCGCGCGCGTGCGCGTGCCAGCCGTGATGGGGACGGCGCGCTCCCACGTGTAGCTCACGCGACGCCCTCCAGCGCGTGCCGCATCTTCGCGACCGGCGCGAGGGCGGCCACGAGGTGCTTCGCGGCGAGGTTCGCGTTGCCGGCGTCCCGAAGCGTCGGCGGCTCCTCGCGCGCGCGCACGTAATGGTCGTAGAGCGTCTGGATGTCGCGCTGCGCGTCGGTGGGGAGCGACTCGCGCGCGCCTGGCTCCCTCAGCAGGCTGTCGACGGCGAGCCAGCTCATGCGGACGCTCCTTGCGTGGTCGGCGTCGCGCAGCGCGAGGTTGGAGAGCGCGATCCCCTGGAGGGCGCGTTCGAGCGCGTTGGGGGTGCCAAGCCTTCGGAACGTCGCGTCGACTCGGCGGCTGTCGCGCAGCGTGATGGGCTCGCCGGGGTATTCGGCGCTGCGAGCTCCGGTCGTCGCGGGCCGCCGGACGCTCACGACGACGGCCAGATGCAAGGCCATCGCGAACGTGCCCGCGAGGAAGACCATGTCGAAGACGCCCGCGCCGCCGATGCTGATGATCGTGTTCTCGGACGCGCGGGAGAAGTGCGCGCGGATGTCGGTCACGTGGAGGAGGTCCGCGCCCACGAGCGCGCCAAGCGTCCCGCTCGCGTACGCGATGGGCACGCCCGTGATGGGCTTCCGGATGCTGACGACGAGCGCGAAGACGAGCGCGACGACCACGGGGAGGAAGAACGTCGGATAGCGCGCGACGATCCCCGTCTCCGCGTGGAACTCGACGATCCGCCAGGCCGTGATGGCGACGAGCACGGTGCCGATCGCGGCCGGCAGGATGCGCAGCTTCTTCTCTTTCACCCAGATGGCGATGAGGATGATCGGCACGAGCGTGCCGCCCACGTTCACGGTGAGATACGTGCCGCCGAAGACGGCGACCGGGATGTTGACGGCCCACCCCGCGATGCTTCCTAGCGCAAGGAGCGCGACCTCCTTCCCGCTGAAGGCGAAGTCCGCGAACACGTCCGCCCGACGCCGGAACAGGAAGTAGATGAGCGACAGGCTCGCGAACGCCATCACGAAGCTCCACGGGATCTGCGAGAGATCGAACGCGGAGGCCATGCCGCCGCTCCGAAGGCTTGAAGGGGCAAGACCCTTTGCTGTCACCACCGACGGTGAGAACGGGCTTGACACGATGGCGCCGCTGGATCTTCGAGATCCGCGCCCCATCCGACGAGTTCCTCGCGATCATGCAGCGCGCACTCGAGACGCGCGGCATCGCGATCGAAGAGGCAGAACACTTCGACTTCACCGCGCGCGGATTCGGCACACGCGGCTACGTGAAGGCCACCTGGACGGACGCAGGCCTCGAGATCCGCGCCAAACTCAAGAGCGGATTCTTCGCAAGCCCAGCCGCGCTCGAAAAGCTCCTCCTCGACGCAGGCCGCGAAGCGCAAGCCACGCTCACCTACGAGAAGGAGGCCTGAGCCATGAGAACGTGCCCAAGCTGCGGCCGCGAATACCCCGAAGTCGCCGGCGCGCCCACCCAGGTGTGCCCACACTGCGGTTTTGAGCTCGCCGCCGCGCCTGCGGGCGCGGCTGTTGTCGTGGGAACGGATCCCGTCGGCGCGATCCGGCATGCGTGGCGTCTCGCGCGCGGGCACTACCTGTCCTTCCTCGTGCTCTGGCTTCCCGCGCTCGCGCTGGAGCTCGCGGGCGACACGCTCACCGACGCGTACTCCCGCGCGCGCGGCTTCACGGAGCCCATGACCACGGGCGAGCAGATGCAGCTCCTCGGCGTCGCCCTGCCGCTCTTTCTCCTCCTCTCGATCGTCCAGCTCGCGCTCTGGACGTTCGTCGCCGCGCGCGTCCTCGCCCTCACGCCCATGCCGGCGCCGCGCGTGTCCTGGCGCGCGCTGCTGCCTGCGGCGCTCCTGGGAGGGCTCGTCCTCACGCTCACGTATACTGCGGGGCTGTTGCTTCTCCTCGTGGGGTTCTTCGTCTTCCTCCACTGGTTCCTCTACGTGCCCGCGGAGATCGCGCGCGGCGCGCGGGGCGTCGGCGCGGCGTTCGAGGCGAGCCGACGATTCGCGCGCGAGCGGCGCACGCACGGCTTCACCGCGCTCGTCGTCCTCGTGGGCGCGCTCGCGTTCGTCCCCTACGTCGCCCTCGACGGTCTGCCCGGCTGGCAGGGGAACGCGCTGAGCGCGCTCTGGGCGTGGCTCACCGGCCCGGTCGTGCCGCTCCTTGCCGCGAGCTACGTCGCGATCGCGCAGAAGGGAGATCCGACGACGCAGCGGTCAGTCGTCCCTGCGACTCGCGCGACGACGACCTGCCCACGCTGCGCCACGCTCATCCCCTACACGCCGGGCGCGAGCGGCGGCGCGGTCGACGTGACGTGCCCTTCCTGCGGGTATGCAGGCCGCGTGCTCTGAACGAAGAAGCGCGAGAGATCCACGTCGTCGTAGGTGGGCGGCGGCGAGGCGCCCGCGAGCGGGCCTGTCGCCGAGAGGCCCGTGATCTCGAGATGCACCGAGCCCGTGCCGACGCCCGCCGTCTCCAGCGTCCACGTGGTCGCGCCGCGCATGCGGGCGCTCGCGCGCTCCGCGTCCGCGCCCTTCGCGAGCACGCGCGCGTTGGCGAGGAGGCGGCCGTGGACGTCCTTGAGCTGCGCGTCGACGAGGCCCGCCTGGGACTCCGCGATGAGCGTCGCGCGCACCTGCAGGTAGCCGTCGGGGATCGTGACATAGGCGCTTCCCGGCGCGGCGGGGAAGTCGACGTGCACGTCCTGGATCGTCTCCTCGACGTAGTAGGCGGCCTGCCAGTCGGTGCCGAACGCGGTGAGCTGCGCATCGAGCACGGTGTGGCCGTCGGTGGGCTCGATGAGCTGGAGGCGGGTGAACCAGCCGACCTCGGGCACGTAGTTGTAGCGCGCGAACACGTGGCCGTAGGAGGATGATTCCAGGCGGAAGCCCGGGCGCAGTCCGATGCCGGGCACGTGGTAGGTGGTCGCGCGGGCGAGGGTCGTCGCGTCGTGGCCGAGCATCTTGTACGACCACGTCTTCCCGTCCTCGAGCGGGAAGTCGTAGAGCTTCCACTCGTCGCCGCCGATGCGCGGATTCAGGTCACCGGTGACATTCCCGGACCAGGGAAGCCCGAAGAAGCCCGTGGACAGGTTCGTGCCGACGCGGAACGAGTCTGCGCGCGCGTCGTGCACGATGAGCGCGACGTCGAAGCTCTTGTTCTCGATGCTCGCGTGGTACGCCCACCAGTTGCCCTTCGACCAGTCCATCGCGCGCGTGTCGGCCAGGGCCTCGACGACGTCGGGCGCGGCCGGCGCCCCTTCGCCCGCGCGGCTCGTGCAGCCCGCGAAGGCGGGCACGACGAGGGCGAGCACGAGGAGGCCGAGCGCGCGGGGCGGCAAGCGCGTCCTCGTTCCCGGAGGGGGTTTTCAGGTTTGCGTCGTACCATCCGAAGGAACGACGCCCGGAGGGGGGGTCGCTTCGTCGAAGCTGTTGAGCGTCGCGTTGCCCGCGTCGTCCGTCCTGGGGAGGGTCAACCCGACCTTGTTGGCCAAGAACGTCTTGATCCCCTCGCGGTCGGCGGCGGGGATGCCGAAGTATTCGGGGAACTTCTCTGAGGTGACGATGAGGAAGCTCCTCTCGTGGACGCGCTTCTTGACGAGGCCGCGGTCCTGGAGCTCGGCGATGTGGTCGTAGACCTTGTCGCCCACCATCTCCTTGAGCTTGCTCTGGAGGACGGGCTGGTGGTAGGCGATGAGCGCCAACGTCTTCACGAGCTTGATCGGGATCTCCATGGGCGCGAGCTTGGTCGTGCTCGGCGCGTAGTCCGTCCGGACCTGCATCGCCCACTTGTCGCCCGCCTTCGCGACCTCGAGCGAGGTGCTCGCGTTGGCGTACCGGTTCTTGAGGGCGAGGACGAGCTGCGGGACCTCCTTGCGGCCGAGGCCCGTGTTCTCGGCGATCTCGTCGAGCGAGACGGGCTTTCCTGCGCTGAAGAGGGCCGCCTCGACGATGAGGACCGGGTCGAGCCCGCCCGCCGCCCGCTCTGCCGACATGGCGACCGTCTCAGTTCTGGACATGCTTCAACTCCACGTGCCCCGCAGGGGCTCCCTGAGGATCCGAGTGCGGAGCACTCGGGTTCTGGATGTAGATCATGCCGTAGGGAAAGTCCTCCTGCCACAGCTTGATCTTCTGCGCCTTCGCGAGGAAGAGGACGGAGACGAGCGTGCGGACCATGTCGTCGCGCGTGCGCTCCTGGAGGCTCGTGATCGGGATGGGCGCGCCGTTCTGGCTTGCGATCCGCTCCCATACCTCGCGGATGTCCTCCTCCTGGTCCTCCTTGTGGGCTGCGCCTTCCGCGCGCCCCTGGCGCGCCTTCGCGCGGCGCGACTTCTCCTGGTCGCGCGCGGCGACCACGGTCGCGCGCAGGTCCGCCTCGCGGCGCGCGTCTTCGAGGGCGCTCACGAGCTCCATGAGGGTGACCTTGCGGTCGCCCTTGTGGCGCACCTTCTCGTCCAGGAGGTCTGCCGGGCGCGCGAGGTCCACGACCTCGTTGAACGCCATGTTCGGATCCTCCGAGAGCGCGCTCATGTCGATGTCGTCCCACCCGAACCCTTCGGGTTCGGGAGGAGGCGCCGGCGGCTCGGCCGCCGCCCGGAGCTTGTCGCTCTGCATGCGGAGGATGCTCCACGCCATGTGGAGGAGCTTCCCCGCGGTGATGAGGTCGATCTGCGCTCCTTCCTTCACGCGCTCCATGTAGAGCGAGGTGAAGCGCACGAGGTCGATCGCCCACGGGTCCATCCCGTGGTCGAGGACGAGCTCGAAGGCGAGGCTGATGCTGCGGTCGAAGGGGTCCTCGAGGTTCACGTGGCGCCCTTCGCCGCTCTGCTTTGCGATCGCGATGTACTCGTTGAGACGGGCCGGGTCCCCGTCTTCGCTGATCATGGCCTTGTGGAAGAGGAGGTGGTTCACGAGCTGCTGCTCGGACAGGCCGGCCATCTAGCGCTCCTCCGTGGCGGAAGAACGCGAACCCGCGTATCCGCGCTCTCCTACGAGGGTTCGCGGGTCCGCGTTGGTGCGTGTTTCGCGCATCAGGGAGCCACCTCGGTCGGGGGAGGCTCGTCCGCCAATTCCGCGATGCGCACCTCGCCCACGATCTCGGAGAGGCCGTTGTCCATCATGGTCACGCCGTACACGTGGTCGGCTTCCTTGAGCGTGATCTTGCGCAGGGACACGATGATGAACTGCGCGTGCTTGCTCTCGTCCTTCACCATCTTCGCCAGGAGCTCGCTGTTGATCCCGTCGAGGTTCTGATCGACCTCGTCCAGATAGTAGAAGGGCGAGGGGTCGAACTCCTGGATCGCGAAGATGAACGCCATCGAGGTGAGCGACTTCTCGCCGCCCGAGAGCGCTTCGAGGCGCGTGACCTTCTTCCCCTTGGGCTGCGCCTTCATCGTGAGGCCGCCCGCGAAGGGGTCCTCGGCGTTCTCCAGCATGAGCTCGGCCTTGCCGCCGTTCGACAGGCGCTCGTAGACCTTGCTGAAGTTCACGTTGATCTCGTCGTAGACCTTGAAGAAGCCCTCCTTCTTCTTGGCCACGATCTCGGTCACGAGCGCGATCAGGTGGTCGCGCTCCACGTGCAGGCGCTCGACCTCGCTCTCAAGCTCGTTCTTGCGAGCGGCCTGGCGCTCGTATTCGTCGAGCGCGAGCATGTTGACGTTCCCGAGCGCCTCCAGCTGACGCTCGAGGCGGCCCACTTTCGAGCGGAGATCCTCGACGCTCTCCGCCACATCCTGCGGGACGTGGCTGAATTGGCGAAGCTCCTCGCGGAACTCGGCGATCTGGCCTTCGATGACGGGGATGCGGCCCCGGTACGAGAGGAGGATGTCGTCCTTCGCGTTCCTCGCGACGCGCGCGCGCTCGGCCGACATGGCGAGCTCGTTCTTCGCCTTCATCAGCGTCTCGCGCTCGGCGTTCAGGCCGCGCACGGCCTCCGAGTGCTCGTTGTCGATCGCGAGGAGGACGGCGAGCTCCTGCTCCTTCTTCGCGGAGAGCTCGGTGTAGGTCGCGACGTTCTGCTCCTCGGTCGTGAGCTTCGCGTCGGCCTCGGCGAGCCGCTGGAGGATCTCGGCCTTGCGCTCCTCGAGGAGCTGGAGCGAGTGCTCTTTCGTGGCGAGCTGGCTCGTGAGGTCGCGCACGGTCTCGCGCAGCTTCGCGGCGGCGCGCTCCTCGACCTCCTGCTCCCTGGCGAGCTCCTTGGGCGTGGCGCTCGTGAGGAGCGAGCCCAGGTCCTCGCGCTTCGTCTCCATCGATCCGAGCTGCTTTCCGAGGCGGGCGATCTCGCGCTCGCGGTCCTGGAGCTCCGCGTCGACGGCGAGGAGATCCCGCTTCGCCTCGCCCCAGAGCGTCTGGATCGTGGCGAGGCGCGCTTCGACCTCCGCCTTGCGCGCGGTGAACGCCGAGAGCTTGGTGGAGCGCTGCGTGGTGGAGGAGGTCGCGTCGCGCAGGCGCGCTTCGAGCGCGTCGATCTCCGCGCGGATCTCGGAAAGATCGGCGGAGAGCGCCTCCTGGTGGGCGATCGCGCCGTGGAGCTCCTTCCGGACCTTCTCGAACTGCGCGGCCTCGTTCGCGCCGAACCTCACTTGGCTCCCCTTCGCGCTGTCGCGGTCGCCGCCCGTCATCGCGCCGCCCGCATCGATGAGGTCCCCGTCCATCGTGACAAGGCGCACGCCGCCCATCATGCGGCGCGCGGCGTCGAGCGACTTCGCGATGATCGTGTCGCGGAAGACGTACCAGAAGGCGTTGCGGTACTCCTCGTCGAACTCGACAAGATCGATCGCGAAGCCCTCCGCGTCGGGGTTGCGCGCCGCGAGGAGGGGCTTGCCGCCGGGGCGGCCGGGGACCATCTTGTTGAGAGGCAGGAACGTGGCGCGCCCGAGCTTGTTGCGCTTCAGGAGGTCGATCGCGCGCGCGGCGTCCTCGTCCGTGTCGACGACGACGGCCTGCATCTTGCCCGCGGCCGCGACCTCCATCGCGGTCTGGTACTTCTTCTCCACCGATGCGAGCTCCGCGATCGTGCCGCGAATGCCCTTCAGGTGGCCCTGGTCGCGCGCGGAGAGGATCGCGTTCACGGCGTTCGAGAAGCCGCGCGACACCTGCTCGTTCGCATCCTGCTGCGCCTTGAGCGTCGAATACTCGCGCTGCATGCGTTGCACGGCGGGCTCGAGCTCGCGCAGCTGCGTGGCCAGCGTCGATTCCTTCTTCTTGAGCGCAAAGTGCTCCTTGCGGAGCCCCTCGGGGTCTTCGGAACGCTCCTCATCGAGCTGGCGCAGGTCCGTCTCGAGGGCCTTCAGCTCGAAGCGCTGCGTCTCCTGCGACTCCTCGTGCTCCGCGATCGCGGCGAGGAGGCGCGCGCGCTTCTCCGTCGCCCGCTCGGAGGCGAGCCGGACCTCGTGGAGATCCGCCTGCGCCTTGTCGTGGTCGAGCTTGAGCTGCGCGAGGTCCCTTTGGACGTCGGACGCCTTCCCCGAGGCAGCGCTGATCCGGTCTCGCAGGCGCTGGAGCTTCTCCTCGCGCTCCGCGAGATCGGCCGAGGCCTTCTCCAACGACTCCTTCGCGCCCTTGGCCTCCTTGGCGTACTTGGCGATCTCCTTGTCCTGACGCTTGAGGTCGGACGCGAAGTTGGCCTTGTCCGCCTTCGCCTCCTCGATCTGCGTCTGCGCATAGCCGAGGCGCTCGCCGGCCTGGATCGCGACACGCTTGATCTCCTCGATCTTGCCTTTCAGCTCCTTGGCTTCGGGCCCCGCGCGCTCGATGATCTTGTGGTCGATCCGCTGCAGGCGAACGTCGCTGTCCGCGATCTTCGCGAGGATGTGATTGAGCTCCGTGTCGAGCGTCGCGCGCTCGGCCGTCTCGCTCGAGACAAGCTGGTGCACGTTCGCGAGATCCGCCTGCGCGGCAGTGAGGCGCCGCGACGCGTACTTCGCCTTCGTGATATCGAGGTCGTCCTTGATCGTCTTGAACTTCATCGCCTGGTCGCGCTCGCGCTCCAGGGTGCGCAGCTGCGCCTCGATCTCGGTGAGGATGATGCGGATGCGCTCGAGGTTCGCCTCGACCTCGGCGCGCTCCTTGTTCGCCTTCTCGATGTCCGAGTCGAAGCGCGTGATGCCGGCGATCTCGTCGATGATCGTGCGCCGCTGCATGGGAGGCAGGTCGCAGATGCGCAGGATGTCGCCCTGGCGCACGATGTTGTAGCCTTCCGCGCTGATGCGCGCCTTCGAGAGAAGCTCGTCGAACTCGGTGAGCGACGAGGGCTTCCCGTTCACGTAGAAGTACGAGTAGTAGTTGTCGCGGTCCGACTTCGAGAGCTTCACGAGGCGCGTGAGCTGCACCTCGTCCGCGTCCACCGGGATCACGCGGTCCACGTTGTCGAAGACGAGCGACACCTGGCAACGGTCCGCGGGCTTCTTCTCCTTCCCGCCGTTGAAGATCAGATCCGTGAGCTTCCCAGCCCGGATGGCCTTGTTGGACTTGGGTCCCAAAACGAAGAGGACGGCGTCCCCGATGTTCGACTTGCCGGAGCCGTTCGGGCCCGTGATGGCCGTGAAGCCGTCGAGGAAGGGGATGGACAGCTTCTGCCCGAAGCTCTTGAAATTCTCCATCTCCACGCGCTTCAGATGCAGAGCGACTCACCGACCCGGGCGCCCGAGAGATAGCGCCGGCCGTAGCTCCGCGCTATCTCTGGCATACCCATCCGACCTTTCCCAAGAAATCCCTGGATTATATGCATATCGTTCTGAGCCCACTGGAAGCAAAGGATGTCAAGCGCACGGAGAGCGCGCCGAAACCATCACATGTGCATGCCGCACGCGCCACGCGCGCACTTCGGGCAGCCGGCGACGGCGCCGCGGCCATCCGCCTTCTTGCCGATGTTCACGCGCAGGTGACCGTACTTCCGGCGGGGCACGCGCGCGCATGCGCGTTCCTGGCCTAAGCGGTTCGCTGACGGCTTCGCGTGGGACCGATGCGGCGCATGGCTCCGTAGCCAGGGAATGCCCTCGCCCTCCACATGTAACCGGATGGTTACAGGTCATGGTGGGCAAGAGGGCCGACACAACGGTCAAGAACCCCAGGAGCCCCTCTGCGGCCGGAGGAGGCATGGAGCGCAGGCCACGTTTCAACAGCCGCACGAGGAAGGCTGTAACCCCCTCCCCAGCTGCGAGGCCCGTGGCACGCTGGTGGATCCTCGCCCTCGCCCTCGCCCTGGCGGCCCCCTCGGCCTTCGCCCTCGGCCTCGCCCTCCCCGCGCCCCCGTCCTCGCCCCACCCCTCGCCCCCGGCGTCGGCGGCGGCCGACGCCGACTACCGCCTCGCCTTCGACTGCCCGGACGCGGTCCCCGGCACCGGCGTCCCGGCGGGCTGCCCCTCGTACGTCCTGGACCGCGAGGACGTCATGGGCTCGCCGCGCCTCGTCCTCGACCCGAACGACCCGAGCCGCGCCGCCTTCGGCGCGCTGCACGGCGGCCGCGGCGTCCACCCTGTCCCTGGCGCCGAGCCGCCGACGGGTCGCAGCCGCGACGACGCCGTCCACCAGCCGCACACCATCTTCCGGACCTCCGACGGCGGCGTTGGCTGGACCGACATGCCCTACCACGCGCCCGACGCGCTCCGGGTCGAAGGGCGCGAGATCTACGGCGACGACCACGCGCTCGCGCTCGACTCCTCCGGCCGGCTGCACATCGCGGCGCTCTACTCCTACCGCGACGGAAGCGGGCCGCTCGCGACGGGTGCGCCCTTCCAGAGCGCGGTCGCCCTCTGGAAGGCGCACGACATCGCGCGCGACGTCGACTACCACGCGAACCTGAAGGTCCTCGCGCCCGCGAGCGACCCGGCCGCGCGGATCGACTCGCTCGACCTCGTCCACGTCGCCGCGAGCGACGTGGTGGCGGTCGTCTGGCGCGAGGTCCCGCCCACCGGCGAGCCGCAGGTGACGCTCTTCTGGAGCAAGGGGTCGGACGGCGCGCTCTGGAACGCGGCGAAGGTCGGCATCGCCGGCTGCGCCGCCATCACGAACCCGGTCGCCCTCGACGCGTCGATCGTCCTCGGCTGCGCGACCGATGAAGCCGGCCCGTGGACCGTGTACGGCATCGACACGGCCTCGTGGACCGCCGCGCCGCTCGGCGACGCGCCCCTCACGACGCAGAATGCGCTCCTCCTCGAGCGCAGCGCCGGCTTCCTCGTCCTCGTCGGCAGCGGCCTCACCGAGGCGTCGACGCCGACCGTGCAGGTCGCGTACGGCGAGCGCGGCGCGCGCTGGTCGAGCGCCGAGGAGATCGCGCCCCAGCTCACGCGCGGCGACCCGGCGAGCGTGATGGTCGACGCGCGGGTCACGGCTGCGGTGTACTCGCCGCTCTCGGGCAACCTGCACCTCATCTACCTCGAGCGCTACGACCTCGGGCAGGGCGGCCAGGAGGGCGCTGGGCGCCCGGAGTTCTACAAGACGCTCGCGAGCGTGCAGGCCGAGGGGACCTTCCAGGGGAAGATCGATCTCGGCATCGGCACCGTGAACCGCGCCGCCTTCTCCCCCACGCTCACCGGCGCGGGCGGCGACGTGTACGGCGACCTGCACGATGGGCTGGCCGTCTGGACGGACCCGCGCACGGGCGCCGCGAGAGAATTCGCCGCCTTCGGTGATTACGGGTTCGTGCGCTACGCGGAGATCGTGGAGGAGAACTTCCTCTCGCCCATCGCGCCGCTCTCGGCGAACGTCCCTCCCATTCCTGCCGCGAGCGCGGGCTCGGTCCCGCTCCTCGTCGGCGTGCCCGCCGGCATCCTCGCGGGCAGCATGGTCGCGCGCACGTTGTGGGCGCGCAAGGCAGCAGCGGCGGAGGCACCCTCCGAATGACGAACATGCATCCCGATCCGCAGCAGTGGATCAAGACGACCGGCATCGCGACCACGGCGGACGTGAAGGTCCCCGAGAAGCTCATCGACCAGGTGCTCGGGCAGGAGAGCGCCGTCGAGACGGTGAAGCGCGCGGCCGAGCAGAAGCGCAACCTCCTCCTCATCGGCGATCCAGGCACGGGCAAGTCCATGCTCGCGAAGGCGATGGCGGAGCTTCTCCCGGACGAGAAGCAGAGCGACATCATCGTCTACCACAACCAGAAGAACCCGAACTCGCCGAAGGTGATGACGGTCGACGGCGGCATGGGCCGCAAGATCGTCGCGAAGTACGACGCGAAGGCCTCGAAGAAGGTCTTGGCGTGGCTCGCCTTCGAGTGGACGATGGGCCTCGGCATGATCGCCTTCGGCCTCGTCATGTGGCTCGTGCTCGATCAGGGGATCGTCTCGTTCCTCTTCTCGACGATGATCGCGCTCCTCTTCCTCTACTTCACCGGGCAGAAGCGCCCGAAGAAGGAGTTCCTCGTCCCGAAGCTCCTCATCGAGAACGGCGAGGCGTCGAAGCAGGCGCCCTACGTCGACGCGACGGGCTCGCACGCGGGCGCCCTTCTTGGCGACGTGCGCCACGATCCGTTCCAGTCCGGCGGCCTCGAGACGCCACCGCACGCGCGCGTCGAGGAGGGCGCGATCCACCGCGCCCACAAGGGCGTCCTCTTCATCGACGAGATCAACGTGCTCCGCCTGCCCTCGCAGCAGGCGCTCCTCACCGCGATGCAGGACCGCAAATACAGCATCGGCGGCCAGTCGCAGACCTCGAGCGGCGCGATGATCCGCACCGAGGCCGTGCCGTGCGACTTCATCCTCGTCGCGGCCGGCAACATGGACGCCGTGGCGCCGCCCGAGCAGAACGCGAGCGGCGGCATGCACCCCGCCCTGCGCTCGCGCATCCGCGGCTACGGCTACGAAGTGTACGTCAACAGCCTGATGGACGACACGCACGAGAACCGCATGAAGCTCGTCCAGTTCGTCGCGCAGGAGGTGCGGCGTGACGGGAAGATCCCGCACTTCGACGCGGCTGCGGCCGCGGAGGTCATTCGGGAAGCGCAGCGCCGCTCGGGCCGCACCGGGAAACTCACGTTGCGCCTGCGTGAGCTGGGTGGTCTCGTCCGCACGGCGGGCGACCACGCGCGCTCGACGAACGCGAGCCTCGTCACGATCGAGCACGTGCGCCTCGCCAAGTCCGCCTCGCGTTCGCTCGAGCAGCAGATCATGGAGAAGCAGATCGAGAACAACCTCGCCCGCGACGGCTACACCGACCGTCGCGCCGCCGCCGTCGGCGTCGCCGTGGGCGCCGCGGTCGTCGGCACCGGCGAGGTGGGCGAGCCCGCGGGCGTCGTCGTGCCCGTCGAGGCAGCCGTCGTGCCTCCGCTCTCGCGGAGCGGCGGCGCGATCGTGCTGGGCCCAGGCCTCAAGGACAAGCGCGGCACCGGCGTCGAGAACGTTGGCGTCGTGCTGAAGGTGCTCAAGGGCGAGCGCATCGCCGACCACGACGTGCACGTCGACGCGAGCTTCCCCCACCCGGACGCGGGCGGCGAAGGCATCGGCATCGCCGCCGCCGTCGCCGCCGTGAGCGCGCTCGAATCGCTCGCCGTCCGCCAGGACGTCGTCTTCATCGGCGACCTCTCCGTGAGCGGCGGACTCAAGCCCGTCCACTCGACGCTCCAGCGCATCGAGGCCGCGGCCGCGCTCGGCTTCACGAAGGCCGTCGTCCCCGGCGCGCTGCGCGGCGGCCTCCTCGTGGACGAGCCTACGGCGAGGAAGATCCAGGTCGTCCACTGCGACACGTTGCCAGAAGTGCTCGCGCACGCGCTCGACGCGTCCGAGTCCGTCATGGTGAGCCTCTCGGGCCGCCTGGCCGACAGCCCCGTCCGACGGTGATATCATGATGAAGCTCGCCGCGCTCCTCCTCGTCCTGCCGCTCCTCGCGCCGCTTGCGAGCGCCAGCGCGGGCGCGGCGCCGGCGGCGACGGACGCGGTCGCGGCGCCGGCGCCGATGCCCGACGCCGTGGGCGCGCTCTTCGAGCTCGCGACAGGGCACGGCGACCCGCTGCGCACGCTGATGCTCCAGCTCGCGCGCCAGGACGGCGACGTGCAGGAGATGATGGCGCCCGCCGCGCCGCGCCCGCCCGCGCTCATCTTCCGCGACGTGAAGCCCGCGTGCGACCTCGACGGCGACGGCGCGTCCGACGTCGTCGTGAACAACCTGACGCTGGCGTCGCCCCCGACGCACGCGCGCGCCACGAGCGAGATCGAGGCGCTCTCCGGGCGCACCGGCGCGCGGCTGTGGAAGGTGGACAACCTGTTCTACTCCGCGATCCCGGCGCCCAGCAGCGTGCCCTACCAGGTGCGCGGACAACCGTTCCCCGTCGCCGCGGAGGCGCCGATGCCCACGCTCGATCTCGACGGCGACGGCGCGTGCGACGTCATCGCCTTCGGCTTCGACCAGCTCGGCAGCGTCTCCGCGCCGGTGACGGGCGAGCCGAGCATCACGACCTACCAGTTCGACCTGCGCGCGCTCTCCGGCCGCACCGGCGAGGCGCTGTGGACGATCGGCCTGCAGCCGACCAGCACGACCGCGAGCGATCCCCTGTTCGGCGCCACGACGAACGTCGTCACGACCGGCTTCCCGACGGGCGTGCTCGCGTATGCCGACTCGGGCGGAGCCCGCGTCGCGCTCAAGCTCACCGACCTCCGCTATCACATGGCAGACTCGCTCCTCGAGCCGCCCGCCATCCCGCTCCCCGGAGGCGGCCAGCTGATGAAGGGCGCGCCGCATGTCGAGGACGTGCGCATCACGGAGCACATCCAGCTCCTCGACGCCACAAGCGGCGCGGCGATCTGGGAGCGCACGCTCGGCTCCGAGGCCGCCGCGCAGGCCGCCGACGCGCCGATGCAGGCGGCGGACACCGACACGCGCTACACGAACCTCACGTGGCTTGCGGGCGTCGCGCGCGTCGCGGGCGGCGAGGAGAGCGACCTCCTCCTCGACCAGCTCATCCTCACGACGCCGCGGACGACGGAAGCGAATCACCCCGTGACGGGCGAGACGCTCTTCCGCTACGGCCGCGGCGCGCGCGTGACCGCGCTCGACGGGGCCGACGGCGCGACGCTGTGGACGAGCCTCCTCGTCGACGCGCTCGCCGCGCGCCCGAACGTCGACTCCGAGGAAAATTTCGAGACGCTCGCCTGGACGCGCTCCGAGCCCCTGGCCGACGTCGACGGCGACGGTGCCGGCGAGGTCATGGCGACGTGGGTCGCGTTCGAAGAGTCGATGGCCGGCACGCGCTCCGGCGCCGTGCGCACGCACTTCATGCTGCTCCACGGCGCGAACGGCACCGCGGCGTGGGACGTGCGCCAGCAAGGCTGGGGCTTCGCCCGCGCGCTCGACGCGCCCGTGCGGCGGCTCGGCATCGGCATGCTCGACGTCCCCACGCCCGTCTCCTCGACCCAGCCCTTCCCGCAAAAATTCGTCCGCATCGGCGCGCTCGACGCCGCCACCGGCGACGTGCTCTGGAGCGACGAGCGCGCGTTCGCGCAGAGCTCGTACCTCTCGTACAACCTCGCCCTCTCGCAATACCAGGAGGCGCTCGCCCCCTACGACTGGGACGCGGACGGCGTCCGCGACCTCGTGACGCCCGCGCAGGAGAGCGCGCGCTCCGGCACGGACCAGGTGCTGCTCGCGACGGCCACGCAGGAGTACGGCATCCTCAGCGGCGCGGACGGCCATCCGCTCGCGCGCGTCGTCGCCTGGGGCCCGCAGGGGCGCGTCGTCGCCTGCCCCGGCGCCGAGGCGAGCCTCACCATCCTCGGCGGGCACGCGCGCCGCATCGAGCTCGCGCGCTACGAACCGCTCTCGGGCGAGCGCAGGTGGCGCACCACGCTCCACTTCGACCCGGCGCCGCGCGCCGCCACGACCGGCATCGACGTCGAGGCGCTCACCGCGACGTGCCGTGACGAGGGGGGCGCGACGCTCGCGTCGGCGGACCTCCAGGCGTACTCGTATGAGCGCGGCCACGAGGTCGTCCCGGTCCTCGCGCGCGTCGCCGCGGGCGGCGCGACCGAGTGGATGACGCCCGAGCTGCGCACCGACCCGCCCGGCGACGCCCTCTTCCGCGCCTCCATCGAGAACGCGCCCCCCTCCACGGGCGCGCGCGTCGGCGCCGCGTTCGTCGCGGCCGCGTGCGGCATCGGCGCCGCCGTCGGCACGCTCGTGCTGCTGCGGCGCGCCGGAAGCCGGCTCCTCGCGGTGGGCATCGTCCTGCTCCTCGTCGCGCCCGTGGGCGCGTCGCTCGGGCTGCCGACCGCTGCGCCGCCCGCCCTCCTCCCCGCCGGTCACGACGCGCCGAGCGCGCCCGCGCCCGTCGCGCCTGCGGCAAGCGCCACGGCGCGCGACGACGCGAACGACTCGCTCGGCCGCATCGCGAGCAAGGACACGATCACATACACGTATGATGTCGGCGACGTCGACGGTGACGGATACGCCGACGTCGCGCTGGACCAGTACTGCACCGGCAGCGATGCGTGCCCAAGCGGGATCAGCATCCCCGACGGACTCGTCGCGTACGCGACGGCGTACGGCTGCTACTATGCGCACGACCTCACGGTCGTGAGCGGCCGCGACGCGAGCATCCTGTGGACGAAGGACCTCTCCGTCGTGGGAGTCGGCGGCCTCCAATGCGGCTGGACGCTCGTCGTGGGCGCGATGCCGCTCGAGCAGGGCGTCGCGCTCGTGCTGTATCGCCACCAGCGGCAGGGCGCGATGGACACCGAAGGCGCCATCTTCCACGAGATCTCTGCGGTGAGCGCGAAGGACGGGAGCACCCTCTGGACGTACGCGGGACAAGGCACCTACGCCGGCGACTTCGCGACCTCGTTCGACGCGCGCGACTACATCCTCGCGCCCGTGATCGAGCTCGGGGCCGACGGCAAGCCCGCGCTCTTCATCGAAGGGATGGGCTGGACCGCGAGCTCGGCGAACTCGCTCTTCCCCATCGCGCCGGGATTCTCCCTCACGGACGATGTCGTGGCGCTGTGGGACGTCATGACTCCGCACGATTGGCTCGCGAAGCTCGACCCCGAGACCGGCCAGCAGGTCTGGAAGCGCGACACGTTCGGTCCGACGCCGGGCGTGAGCGCCATCCCGCTCCTCACCTTCGACCGCTGGTCGGACGGCATGTTCTACGCCCGCGACGACCTCGTCCCGCGCCTCTACTGGGGCGCCGACGCCTGCTGCGGCGACGTCACGGGCGACGGCGTGCCCGACCTCGTCTATCGCGTGCTCGAGTGGAACTCCTTCCCGAACGCGAAGGCGACCGGCCCCAAGGGGCTCCACGCGCGCCTCGTCATCATCGACGGCGAGAGCGGCGAGACGACGGTGGACCGGTACCTCGCGAAGGACGTCGCCTCGGCGCGCGGCTCGAGTTGGTTCGATCGCTATCACACGTTCTTCGACCGGGGTGAGTGGGACTTCGGCTTCACGGTGCAGCCCGTCGGCGACGCCGACGGCGACGGCGCGAACGACGTGCTCGTCCACGAGCGCTACGTCGCGCCCGAATTCCACCAGAACATCTCGCTCGTGAGCGGCGCAAGCGGAGAGACGGTGTGGAGCATCGACAGCGTGCGCGACATGCGCGCCATCGTGCTGGGCGACGCCAACGGGGACGGCGGCTCCGACATGCTCCTCCTCGACTGGTACGGCCACGAGGTCGGGCGCGAGACGGCCGACGATTTCGGCACGCCCGCGCGCATCCCGATCACCCTGTACTCCGGCAAGACGGGCGAGATGCTCTGGCGCACCTCGACGTACTCGGCGCCCGCCGACGTCCTCGAGATCTTCAAGAACGTCTGGCGCAACGGCGCCCCCGACGTCGACGGCGACGGCGTCGGCGACTTCTTCACCGACGATCCGATCTACCTCGACGACCTGACGGTCGTCCACAAGGTGACGTCGATCTCGGGCAAGGACGCGCACGCGCTCCACGAGTACGCGGGCGTCGGCGCGTTCGCGCTCCCCACGGGCGCAGGCGACCTCGACGGCGACGGCCGCGACGAGGTCGCGCTCCTCTCAGGCGACGTCAACGACCTGTGGATCACGCTGCACGACGGCGCGACCGGAACGCCCGAGTGGTCGCGGCGCGTGCTCGCGCTCCCGTTGGGCGGCTACGCCCGCGCGCTCCCGAACCTGCGCGTGCTGCCGCTCGCGGCGCCTGGCGAGGACGCGATCGCGGTCGCGCTCCACCTCGACGTGATGACCGCGTTCACGTACATCGGCCTCACTTTCGAGTCCGACGGCACGCTCGGGACCGGCACCTACACCGACTTCTTCGAGACGACGACGCCCGAGCTCCTGCGCCTCGCGGGCGAGCAGGGCGCGCTCGGCTGGGCGCTCCCGACGCTCGACGACGTGGACCTCACCGCGCGCGTGCCCGGCGCGACGCCCGGCACGCAAGCGTTCAACGACGTCGCGGAGCGCGCGAGCGCCGTCGGCCTCCTCTCCGCGGGCGGCCGCGAGGCGAAGCCGTACGCGCTCGGCGTGACGCTCGGCTTCGCCCTCGCCTACGGCGCGACGCTCGCGCTCGGCATCGTCGCCGTGCGCCTGCGCACGCGCTTCGAGGGGGTGCCCGAGCTTGACTAGGGGCGCGCTCCTCCTCGTGGTCGCGCTCCTCGCGAGCGGATGCCTCGGCGCGACGGTGGACCTCACGCCGCTCTCCGCGACGATCGAGACGTTCGACGGCGCGTACACGTTCCCGCCGCCCGTCGCCTACGACGCGTCGGGCGCGCCGCTCGACGCGCATGCGCTGCTATCACCGGACGCGATGCCCATCGGCATCGAGCAGATGGTGCCCGGCATCGGAGGCGAGCCCAACCTCGGCGTCACGTCCTCCGGCGCCATCTTCGTCACGACCCTGGACCAGGTGCGCCGCACGCAGGACCAGGGGCGCACGTGGGAGACCGTGTGGGACCTCGTGCCCCCCGGCAACGTCACCGACGACCTCTACTCCACGAGCGACCCGATGCTCTGGGTCGACCCCGACACCGACCGCGTCTTCGTGAACCAGATGCACCCGGGCCTGCAGTGCACGTACATGGCGTGGAGCGACGACGACGGCGCGACGTGGTTCGACCGCCCGCTCGCATGCAGCGCGATCCCCGGCATCGACCATCAGAAGGTCATGACCGCGAAGCCGCGCCTCCCCGTCCCGACCGCCGGCTACCCGAACGTCGTCTACGTGTGCAACAACAAGCGCCTCGACGTCTTCGGCCTCGGCGGCATGGGCACGTCCTGCTTCATGAGCCGCGACGGCGGGCTCACTTATCCGATCGAGACGCAGGCGTACGTCAACGACCAGCTCTGCGGCAACGTGAACGGCCACCCGGCCGCGTTCCCCGACGGCACCGTCGCGATGGTCATGGGGAACCTCGGCAGGAAGTGCGACCGGCCGTTCACCGTCGTGCTGTCACAAGACGACGGGCTCACCTGGCAGGCGCGCCAGTGCGACCCGGAGCTCGGCCAGCTCGAGATCGACGCAGACATGACCGTCACGCCCGACGGCACGGCGTACGTCCTCCTGCGCGACGAGGACCAGATCGCGCACCTCGTGCGCAGCCGCGACATGTTCGCGACGTGCGAGCACTGGCGCGTCTCGCCGCCCGACAACACGCTCAACGTCTTCGCCGGCATCACGAGCGGCGACGACGGCCGCATCGCCATGCTCTACCTCGGCACGAGCACGCCGCAGGAGGTCGGCGCGACCCCCTCCAACGCGACGCCGGGCAGCGTGTGGCATGCATACGTCACGACGAGCCACGATGCCGAGAGCGACACGCCCACGTTCGTCACGCAGCAGGTCACGCCCGACGAGGACCCCGTCCAGGTCGGCTGCATCTGGCTCGGAGGCGGCGGGGGCGGTCCCTTCACGTGCCGCAACCTCCTCGACTTCATCGACATCGTCCACGACGCCGACGGCCGCTGGTACGCCGTCATCACCGACGGCTGCAACCCGCGCAACGGATGCACCGGCAGCCCGGAGCAATCCGACTTCCAGAGCCGCGACCGCGAGGTCGCCCTCATCGCGCAAGAGCGCGGCGCCTCGCTCTTCGCCGACCGCGGCATCCTGCCCCCGCTGGGCCTGACGCCGCCGATGCCGCTCGAGCGGTGACCGCGGCGGCGGGAGCGCGCCTGAGGGGGCCTCGTTACCTGGTTCCTACGGTAGGAACGTTCGGATGGAACGTGCGGATGGAACTTTCCGGCGGAACGTTCGGATGGAACGTTCCTTAGGAACGTTCCTCCGGAACGTTCGCCCAGCGTTCATCCGCTTCCGCCCCCATGCGCGCGCGTGCGCCTCTCGCACGTGAACCTCCCGATGCCCGCCGGCGGCGAGGCGGCCGCGCCCGCGTTCTACGGCACGCTGTTGGGCTTGCCGGAGGTGCCGAAGCCTGAGCCCCTGCGGGCGCGCGGTGGCGTGTGGTTCGACGCGGGCGGGCTCGACATCCATCTGAGCGTCGCGGGCGACGCGCCCGGGGAGCAGCGCCATTTCGGCCTCGAGGTCGTGGACGTGGAGGCGCTCCGCGCGCGGCTCGCGGCGGCGGGCGTGGCGATCGACGCGGGGCGGCCCGCGCCGTGGAGGCGCGTCTTCGTGCGCGACCCGTTCGGCAACCGCATCGAGGTGCACGAGGTGGGAGGCTTGCGTGTCGGCTGAGCCCTCGCCTTTCGGCCCCGGGAACCCGGAGCGCCCGAGCCTGCGCTACGTGTTCCTGCGGTTCCTCCGCTACGGGCTCCTTGCGTGGGGGGGTCCGGTCGCGCAGATCGGGATGATGCATCGCGAGCTCGTCGTGCGCGACGAGTGGGTGGACGAGGTGCGCTTCCGCAAGACGCTCGCGCTCTACCAGGCGCTTCCCGGGCCTGAGGCGCACGAGCTTACGGTATGGTTCGGGACGTTGAAGCGTGGCCGGATCGGAGGGTTGCTGGCAGGCCTCGCGTTCATGCTGCCCGGTGTCGTGCTCGTGACGCTCCTCGCGGCGCTCTACGTCGCGTTCGCGGGCACGAGCGATGTCGCGGACGTGCTGCTTTACGGCGTGCGGCCGGCGGTGCTTGCGCTCATCGCGTTCTCCTTCTGGCGGCTTGCGCGCCACAGCCTCGACGCGTGGGATCTTGCTCTTGTGGGCGTGCTCGCGGCTGCGGTAGCGTTCCTCGCGCCCGCCGTGAGTTTTCTGCTCGTGCTCCTCGTGGGCGGGCTCCTCGTCCTCGCGGCTCGCGCTCGCACCCAGGTGGGATCCGCGTGGGCGTTCGTGCTTGCGGCAGGTACTCCCTTCGTCACGCTCGCGACCCTGGGCGCGCTCGCGTTGCTCTCGCTGAAGGTGGGGCTCCTCACCTTTGGCGGCGCGTATACCGCGATCCCGTTCCTGCGGGAGGGCGCCGTCGCGCAGCAAGGCTGGATGACGGACGACCAGTTCCTTGACGCGCTCGCGCTCGCGGGGCTCGTGCCGGGGCCGCTCATCGCGATCGGCACGTTCGTGGGGTACGTCGCGGCGGGGTGGTTGGGCGCGCTTGTCGCGACCGTGCTGATCTTCGCGCCGGCGTTCGCGTTCACCCTCGTCGGGCACGACTTCTTCGAGCGCGTCGTGCACGAGCCGCGCCTGCACGCCTTCCTCCTGGGCGTCACGGCCGCCGCGGTCGGGCTCATCCTGGCCGCGAGCGTGCCGCTCGCACGCGCGGCGCTCGTCGACCCCGCGACGATCGGGATCGCGCTCGCCGCCCTCATGGCGCTCGCGTCGAAGCGCGTTCCCGTGCCCCTCGTCCTTCTTGGCGCGGCGGCGCTCGGCGCGGGCGCGCTCGCCCTCCCGTGAGACGGGGTGGGAGGGTCGGCGCCGCGCGCCTTCCGCCCCATCAGGCTTAAGAACGAGCGCCTGCATCGGCGCAGCCATGGAAGCGCTCCCGGTCGTCCCCCAAGGGCTGCCGAACAGCGCGCGCCAGGTGTTCGACACCCTGGCGACCCGGGGCCCCCTCACCCACAAGGACCTCGTGCGCGTCACGGGCATGCCGGGTCGGACGGTCCGCTACGCGGTCGGGCGCCTCAAGGAGGCGGGCGTCCTCACGAGCCGGCACAACCTGCAGGACTGCCGACAGTGCTTCTTCTTCGTGGATTGCCACAGCGATCCCAAGGCGACGCTCGAAGGGTGCCCCGTCGCGAAGGGACCGGACATCGTGGTCCGGACGCGTCCATGACCTCGTACTGGCTGGCGAAGTCCGAGCCCGACGTCTATTCGGTCGATCAGCTCGCGAAGGAGAAGCGCACGCTCTGGACCGGCGTGCGCAACCACCGTGCGCGCAACATCATGCGCGACGAGATGAAGCCGGGCGACCTCGTCTTCTTCTACCACAGCAACGCCGACCCGAGCGCGGTCGTCGGCATCATGCGCGTCGCCGGCCCGCCAAAGCCCGACCCGACGCAGTTCGATACGAAGCGCAAGGACATGGGGTACGATCCCAAGTCCACTCGTGAGAACCCGACCTGGTGGGCGGCGCAGCTGGAGTTCGTCGAGAAGCTTCCGCGCCCGGTGTCGCTCGCGCAGATCAAGGCCGAGAAGAGGCTCTCGGCCATGGCGCTCGTGAAGATCAGCCAGCTCTCGGTCCAGCCCGTCACGGCCGCGGAGTGGAAGGTCGTCCTCGCGCTCGCGAAGCCATAGGCGGCAGGTCCGGGCTTGCGACGGTTGAAGAAGGGGCGCTCGCTTTCGAGCCTCGCATGAGGATCCTTTTCGCGACCCTGCTCCTCCTCACCGCGTTGATCCCGCTCGCGCCGAGCGCGCTCGCGCACCAATGCGCCTCGGGCACGCGCTCCAGCGAGTGCGCTTGCCCTGTGCCCAACGATGGCCAGTACCACCAGCACTCGTCGCCCGCGGGGAGCTGCCAGGGCGGCCCCGGCGGCTCGCAGTCGGCGACGCCCGGCGGCGCGAGCCAGAGCGTACCCGGCGCGGCGCTCCCGCTCCTGCTCGTGGGCATCGGTGGCGCGGCGCTCACGCTGCGTCGCGGTCGTTGAACGGAAAAAAAGGGGAGCGCGAACGCGCGGGCCTACTTCTCGCCGCCAGGCGCGGCGAGGAGGGTCGTCGCCGCGGCCGTGCCCTTCGCGACGTTCTTCACGCGGCGGGACTCCATCGCTTCCTTCGACGGCATCCACACGTTCGTGACGAGCTTCATCTTCGCAAGGAGGCGGATGACGAGCGCGTTGAGGTCGAACTGGTACCACTTCATGCCGTGATAAGCGGCCTTCGGGAAGGCGTGGTGGTTGTTGTGCCAGCCCTCGCCGAGGCCCAGGAGGCCGACGACCCATTCGTTGCGGCTCTCGTCGTGGCTCGCGAACTCGCGCTTGCCGAACGTGTGGCAGACGCTGTTCACGGACCATGTGATGTGATGCACGAGGAAGAGGCGCACCGCGCCGCCCCAGAGGACGCCAAGCCAGAACGAGCCGCCCAGCGCGACCGACATGAGGCCGGGGAGGACGAAGCCGAGCACGGCCCACACGAGGAACGTCTTGTCGATGATCTTCGCGACCTTGTCGTCCTGGTAGGGCTTCGCCCAGATGCCGTTGCGGATGAAGCGGTCGCGGAAGAGCCAGCCGAGGTGGGCGGTCCAGAACCCTTCGAGCGGGCTGTGGGGGTCGCCTTCCTTGTCGCTCTTCGCGTGGTGCTTGTTGTGGGTCGCGGCCCACTCGATCGCGGAGCCCTGCAGCGCCATGCTGCCGAGGGCGAGGAAGAAGAACCGGACCGCCGGGTGGGCGTCGAAGCTGCGGTGGGTGAGCATGCGGTGGAAGCCGACGCCGATGCCCATCGCGGTGAGGACGTAGAAGGTGAGGAGGACGGTCACGTCCGTCCAGCCGACGAGGCGGTTCCAGAGGAGGGTCATCGCCCACACCGTGAGGGCCAGGGGGACCGTCACGACGAGGAGCAGGACCGATCGCTCGAGGAGGGTGTGCGGGGTCGCATCGGCATGCGCCGCCGGGTTGTTCGTGATGGCTCCCATCTAACCCTATGACCCAGGTCAGGTACTTGAAGGCCGCCGGTCACGTCTATATATGCGGTGGGCAGGCGCACGTGCGCACGACCTTCATGCGAACGTGCGCATAAGGGCATGAAGTAGGGCGTGCGCCGGCCGTGAAGGGCAGTTGGACGGTCAAAACCCGACGACTTTTCTCGATCACGCGGAACCCCTTGCGCCAGGACGCCTCATCGCAGCCCTTTTCGCTGCGGGCGCTATGCGCGAGGTCCTCGCCCCGCGCGCTCGACGCGACCGCGGTCCGGCCGCACGGCGCACGGCTTCGTCCTCGCTCGCGGCGGTCGCGTCGGCGCCTCAGCCTGAGGGCTTCGGCTGCGGCGCGGGGTGCGCGCCCCGAGGCGCGCATCCCGACAGCGCTCGCGGAAACGGGCGCGCCTAGGACTTTTCCAGCTCCGCGAGCATCTCCTCGATGACCCGGAACCCCTTCCGCCAGAACGCCTTGTCACTGATGTCGACGCCCAGGGGCTTGAGGAGATCCTGCGGCGCCGCGGAGCCGCCGCCGGCGAGGAGCTTCTCGTACTTCGGCACGAAGGCGGCCCCCTGCTCCCGGTACATGCCGTAGAGGGCAAGCGAGAGCAGCATGCCGAACGAGTAGCTGTAGCAGTAGAAGGGGCTCGCGTAGATGTGCGGGATGTACTGCCACTCGCGCTGGAAGTCGTCCGGGACCTCGATCGGGCCGAACTGCTCCCGGAGCTGCTTCAGGTAGGCGGCGTTGAGCTCGTCGCTCGTCGCGCCGTCCATGATCATCTGGTGCGCCTCCTTCTCGAAGACGACGAAGTAGGCCTGTCGCATGACGGTCGCGTAGACTTCGCTGAGCTTGTCGGAGAGGATCGCGACGCGGTCCGCGGGGCTCGCCTCGCGCATGAGCGTCTCGTGGAGGAGCATCTCCGCGAAGACGCTCGCTGTCTCCGCCATCGGAAGCGTGGAGTGCGCGACGAAGGGGAAGCGCTCCTTCGCGAGCAGGCTGTGGACAGCGTGCCCCATCTCGTGCGCGAGCGTCTTCAGGCTCTGCGCGTCGCCCGTGTGGTTGAGGAAGACGTAGGGCGTCATGGTGGAGAGCACGGTCGCGCAGTATGCGCCCCCGCGCTTCTTCTCGTCCGGATAGACGTGCACGTGGCGCTCGTCGAAGACCTTCTTGGCCTCCGTCGCGATCTTCGGGCTGAACCCCCGGAAGACCTGGAGGACCTTCTTCTGCGCCTCGTCGTAGGGCACGTCCAGCTTGTCCTTGTTGAGCGGCGCGTAGATGTGATATCTCGACGCGGGGATGCCGAGGCGCTCGGCCTTCCAGAGGAAGTATCGCTGGAAGAGGGGCGCGTTCTCGCGGCATACGTCCAGGAGCGCGTCCACGGCCGCGTCCGGCACGTCGTTGCCCTTGTTGCGCACGTTGATCGCGGTCGGGTACTTCCGCAGCTTGATGTTCTCGTTGTGCCAGTCGGTCGCGACCGCCGTGTAGAGGAACGAGAGCAGCGACTCGTTCTCCGAGTAGACGCGCCAGAGCTCCTTGTATGCGGCCTCGCGGATCGCGGGGTCGGGATCGTACGCGCGCTTCGTGAGCTCGCTCTGCGTGACGATGCTGCCCGTCTTCGGGTCCTTGAACTTGAACGCGCTCGTCTGGATCTCGCGCACGCGATCGAGCGCGCTCTCGCCCGTCACGTCCTTCAAGGCGATGATCGTCTCCTCCGACTCGGAGAGCGTGTGCGGCCGGAAGACGCGGACGCGCTCGAGGTAGTAGCGCTTGTCCGGGTCGCTGGGCATGAGCTTGCGCGCGCGATCCTCGGGGATCGTTTTCCACCAGAGGTCGAAGAAGCGCGTGCGGTTGCCGATCTCCGTCGTCACGTTCTCCATCTTCGACATGAACGCCTGGATCTCGGGATCCTTCGTGTCCGCGCTGAAGGCGAGGTGGCCGTAGTTGCCAAGCCGCGCCGCGACGTCGCCAAGCTCGACGTCGAGCTGGAGGATCTCCTCGATCTGCGCGGGCGAATCGATCGCGTCCAGCTTCGGGCGCCACGCTTCGAGCCGCTTCGTCAACGCTTCGAGCTTCGCGAGCATCGCGTCGACTTCGGGGCCCTTCGTCGCGGGCAGGATGTGGGAGAGGTCCCAGACGATCGGTGCGGGCTTCACGCCCGCGCCAGAGTGGTCGCGCCTTTTAAGACGAGCGGTTCCAGGGCGCCAGGGAGGAGCCCCGGTCGGTTGCCCGCCACAGGGGGAAGCTGCGGCAGCCCGAGCCCGATCGTGGTGCGCGCGTAGGACGTGCGCTCGTCGTTCCCGCCTTCGCGGTTGTGCGAGTAGACGACGTGCGCGGCGCCGCTCTCGTCGAGATCGACCTGCAGGAAATCAAGGAGGCGCCTCGCCATCGGGCCCGCGAGCACGCTCTCTTCGTCCGCGAGGGCGGCCTGCCATGAGGCGCCGGCGTCGTGCGTCGCCGCCACGTACGCGTACCAGGCGGAGTCCTTCGCGACGTCGTCCGGACCGGACGTCTCGGACGGGACGCCGTACCAGGCGACGACGAACCCGCCCGCCGGGCCCGCTTCGACCCACGGCAACACGTGCGTCCCGCGGCACGCCGCGTCCATGGGGCTCGCTTGCGAGACCTGCCACGCGCCCTCGACGCTGCGCGTGGCGAGGAAGATCGCGTAGCCCGTGTCCTTGCTGCCGAAGTCGTACGCGACGCCGACGTTCCCGGCCGCGTCGACCGCGGGCACGAGGAAGCCGTAGTGCGCTTCCTCGTCCGTCGCGTTCTCGGGCATCGGAACGTCCTCGCCCTCGCTCCACGTCGCACCGCCGTCGGTCGACTCGTACAGGATGTCGCCCGCCGTCACCCACAGGTGGTCGAGCTGCGGTCCCTGCGCGAAGGTGCCCAGGTTCGCAGGGAACGTGTGTGTCGCAAGCAGAGGGAAGGTGCGCCCGCCATCCGTGGACACGTGGAACCCGGTGGACGAGCCCGTGTTGTAGAGGAAGTAGACGACGTCCTCCGCGCCCGCGCGCACCCACGGGCGGTCGACGATCGGCGGCAGCGGCACCGGCGTCGTGTGGCGCCATGCGCCGTCCTTGTCCCACGACGTGATCCACATCGCGCCCACGAGGATGTCGGTGAAGTAGACGTTGCCTGCTGCGTCGACGGCGAAGTCGCCCTCGATGCCGACGGCCTCCCGCACGCCGGGCGTGTCGAGCGTGCCCCACGACGCGCCCGCGTCGCGCGAGACCCACACCGGCGGCGATCCACCGACGCAGCACGTGGCGCTCGCATACACGACCCCGTTGGGCGCGTTCTCGAGCACGGGC
>DATLCC010000066.1:0-13273 GCA_035526585.1 Thermoplasmatota archaeon
ACGGTCACGAGAGCGTCAACATGACGAAGAACGCCTACGAGCACAGCGCTCGACTCCACGAGTCTCTTCACGGGGACAAGTGGATCGCAAGGGCGTTCCGAAAGCCCAAGAAAACTACGTGAATCAAGCCGTGCACCTGACAGCCGCGATTTTCGGGCCATTCGGTGCAACCTGAGCCTCAGTTGAGTATGCGCCCGCCGGGATTCGAACCCGGGCGAGAAGCTTGGAAGGCTTCCATGATACCGCTTCATCACGGGCGCGGCTGGGCGGCGAGATGGCTTGCCGCTCATGAATCTACTGCCGCATGCCGAGGCCGCTGAGCCTCGCGTGCGGGCGAGAGGCTTGGAAGGCTTCCATTCGGGCGTGCGTCCCGCTTCGCGGGACTGGGCCTTCGGGCGCCTCGCACGCCCTCTCGGGTGGGGCCCTCCCGCCTATGGGGTCGGCCAGCCTCGTCGCGCCGACGCCAGGCTTGCATCTTGAACGTGTTGCCTCACTCTAGCTTTCGTAGGTCCCTCTTGGCGAAGGTTTAGGCGCCTCGCCTGCTCATGCCGGGAGGGATGAAGGGGTACGCGGCTCGCGTGCAGCGCGTCCTGCTCGTAGCCCTGGCGCTCAATCTGGTGATCGCGCTCGGCAAGCTCGTCGCGGGCTGGCGCGCGGACAGCCTTGCGGTCATCGGCGATGGCCTGCACAGCGGCGTGGATGCGCTCGCGAACGGCGTCGCGCTCGTCGTGCTTCGGTTCGCGAGCCAGCCGGCGGACGAGGATCATCCGTATGGCCATCAGCGCTACGAGACGCTTGCGGCGTTCGTGCTCGGTGGGTTGCTGTTCCTCACGGCCTTCGAGCTCGCGCGCTCGGCGATCGAGCGGCTCGTCGTGCCGGTGGCGACGAGCGTGTCGCCGCTCACGCTGGGCGTCATGGGGACGACGCTTCTCGTGAACGTGGGGCTTGCGTGGTACGAGGCGCGCGCGGGTCGGCGGGAGAAGAGCGAGATGCTGGCGGCGGACGCGGCGCAGGCGCGCGCGGACGTGTACGTGACGCTCGCGGTCCTCCTGGGGCTCGGCCTCCAGTCGATGGGGTTGCCGCGCGTGGATCCGCTCGTCGCGCTGGGCGTCGCGGCGAGCATCGCGTGGGCCGGGTACCACGTGTATCGCGACGTGATGCCCGTGCTAACGGACCGCGCGGTGTACGATGCGCACCAGATCGCGAAGGTCGTGCGGTCGGTCGAGGGCGTCGTGAGCGTACACGACATCCGCAGCCGCGGCAGCGTGCGCGAGCCGTACGTGCAGATGCATCTCGTGGTCGTTAGGCAGGACGTGGCGGGCGCGCACGCCATCGCGGACGAGGTGGAGCGGCGCCTTGCGGAGGAGCTTGGGGTGCGCGAATCCCTCGTGCACATCGAGCCCGAGGACGACGCGAGCGGGCCGCCGGGGTCGCGCGGGGACTCGCCCCTGGATCACGCCAACAAGGGTTAAGCCGGGCCCTCCCGTTCGCGCGCCCGTTGACGGGCGCAGCCGATGGTCGCAGCCTCCCTGACGCCAGCACGAAGCTGCGCCTGGTGCTGGATTATCTTCCGTGCGAGGCGTGCCTCGCGCAGCCCGTCGTCGACCAGGATCTGCTCTGCACGATCTGCGCGCGCGTCGATCGCCAGGTCGCGGTGCGCGTCGAGGCGCGCACGACGGTGCTTCTCGAGCGCCCTTCGCCGCCTGCGGCGCCGGTCGTCATCCCGCCCGCCCCCGAGCCCGTGGCCGTGATGCCCATGGCGCTCGTCGTCCGCTTCTCCGACGAGCGCGAGGCGGCGCCGGGGGCGCGCGAGGTCGTGGTCGAGCCCCTACCCCCCGCCCGCATTCCCCTCGTCGCGCTCCGTGCGGCAGCGGCGCCGCAGCCGCCGCCTGCTCTGGCTCCGGAGGAGCCGGAGTTCAACGTGGACGATCTCGTGACGTTCATCCCCGCGTTCCAGGAGTATTTCGACTACGCGGGCCCGCTCGCTGCGCACCGCGCGTACCGTGCGCCGGTCCCGCGCGAGCCCGAGCCTGAGCCGGTCGTGCTCGCGCGCGAGGCGCCGCCTCCGGAGGATGATTTCGTCTTCCGCCCGCCCGATCGGGCGCCGGAGCCCTCGCCGGTCGAGGAGTCGCCGATCGAGGAGGTCGTCCCCATCGAGGAGGTGCCCGTGGAGCGCGCCATGACCGAGACGCGCGAGGAGGAGTGGGCGCCGGCTTCGGACTTCCTCCCGGAGGAGGAGACCGAGCCGGTCGTCGAGCGAACGCCCGAGCCCGCGGCGGAGCCTGAGGAGGAGGTCTTCGAGATGGAGGTCCTCCCGGAGGAAGAGGAGATCTTCGAGGCGGAGCTCGTCGAGGACGATGTCGTGGAGATGGAGCTCCTTCCGGATGAGGAGGCGGCGCCTGCGCCACCGGCGCCGACCTCGAGCTTCGGCGACCTTTGGCGCCTGCGCGGCTACGACGCCGCGAGCGACGGCGCGCTCGGTCGCTCCGGGATCACCGAGGTCGTTCATCTCTCCGGCCACGATGCCGGCGAGCTCGCGTCGCGGACCGGCATCGCGTTCGACCGGCTGGTCCCATGGATCCAGGTGGCGGACCTCGTGCAGGAGGTCGGCGTCCCCCTCGACGCGGCCATCGCGCTCGTCGCCGCGGGGATCGCGGGCCCGAAGGGGCTCGCGGAGGCGGATCCCGATGAGATCGCCGACCGCGCCTCGGCCTTCGGCGGCTACGCCGTGAACGCGCGCGACGTGCGCCGCTGGAAGCGCCGGGCGTGAGCCAGCGAAGCGTCGACCGCCACAAGGCGCGCCCCTTGTTCCGCCCGTCATGGGGCGCCGCGGTTCCTGGCTCTTCAACCTGACGCAACGCGCCCGCGCGCTTCCGGCGCCCTCCTGCGCGCAGGGCGAAGAGGGGCGCGCGCGTCGTAGGCCCGATGACGACGACGGTCTCGATCGGCAAGATGGCGAACACCCGTGGCTGTTGCCCGGTGTGCGGGCACGACGTGCAGCTCCGGCAGTCCTTCAACGGCGCACGGCTTTCCGAGAGCTACGGGTGCTATCGCTGCGGCCCCACCACGTATGTGGTCGCGGTCGCGTGAAGGATCCGCGACAGGTTCCGGCCGATAGGGGGACGCTGCGCGAACGCCATCGCGTCGATCGTGTCGATCGCGTGCCGATCGACGGCGAGGGACCGGAGGACGTCCTGTCACGCGAGCCGCACGATCTCGAGCTCGAACACGAGGTCGCGCCCCGTGAGCGGCCGCTGGTACTGATCGCCCGTGGCATAGGCGTCGGCGGCGGGGATGAGGGCGGTCACCGTCTCGCCGACCTTCGCGGTCTTCGCGAGGTTCGTGAAGCCCGGGATCACGCCTGAGCCCACGGTGAACGGGAAGGTGTTGTAGCTCGGGTGCTCGCGCCAGCCGCCCGTCGTGTTGAATTTGGGCTGCGCGGCGTTCGTGCCGACGGCCTGCATGCTCGTGTCGAAGAGGCGGCCATCGGGGAGCACGCCCGCGTAGTTCGCGACGACCTTGTCCCCCTGCTTCACCGGAGCGCCCAGCGTCGCGATGGCGATGTCGACCGTCGTGGTGGCCGTCGAGCCCGAGGAGCTTGCGACGCCCAGCGGGATCGTGGTCGTGCCCGTCGCGCCCGCGGGCGGCGTGAGCCCGACGAACACGACGCGCCCCGTGCCGGGCGGTACGACGACGGGCGCGTCGGTCGTGCAGGCCCAGCCGACGGGCGCGGCGGCGGTCGCGGCCATGAGGGCGCGCACGTTGCCGCGGTTCTGCAGGATGACGGCGAAGCGCGCCTCGCGCCCGGGCTCGGCCTTCTTCGCGCCCACGACGGCGTGGATGCCGGCGCCCTGCTGCGGCGCGTAGGGGGCGGGGTCGAGGAGCGTGACGTTCTTCAGCGTGATCGGGGCGAGGGGGCGGTCGTCGCTGTCGACCTGCGCGTTGCCGATCGCGCGCACGACGTCCATCCCTTCGACGACGCGGCCGAAGACGCTGTGGCGGTCGTCGAGGTGCGGCGTCGCGGCGAGCGTGACGAAGAACTGGCTGCTGCCGGTGTTCGGGCCGGCGTTCGCCATGCTGAGGATGCCCGCGGCGTCGTGGCGCAGCGTGGGGTTGAACTCGTCGGGGATCGGCGGCGCGCCGTCGCCCGTGCCGTCGTTCGCGGGGTCGTCGTCCTTCGAGAGCGGATCGCCCCCCTGGATGACGAAGTCCTTGATCACGCGGTGGAAGAGCGTGCCGGCGAGCGTTCCGTTCTGCGCGAGCGTGAGGAAGTTCTGGACCGTGATCGGCGCCTTCTCGCTCTCCAGCTCGGCGACGAAGTCGCCCTGGCTCGTCTCGAAGCGGACGCGCGGTTTCTGCGCGGCCCAGTCCGCGTCGACCTCCATCGGCGCCGCGTTGCAGCCGGCGGACGGCGCGCCGCCGCCACCTCCGGGCGTCGCGGGCATCGTGGTCGTGGTCGTCGTGGGAGTGGCGGGCGTGGCGCCCGTCGCGGTCGGCGGCTCGGGCTGCTGCGCGCACCCGGCGACGACGGCCGCCACGAGGAGGAGAGCGAGAGCGCGCAGCGTCTCAGCCCCACTCGATGGTCGCGCTCTCGAGCGCGATGGGCGGGTTCGGGCGGTCGCCGCTCGCGGTGGGCGAGTGGTTGATGTCGAGCACGACCTGCGTGCTCGCGTCGTCGGCCGTGTGGCCGAAGATGGGGTGCTTGCCGTCGAGCCAGGGCGTGGAGACGGCGGTCATGAAGAACTGCGAGCCGCCCGTCTCCGGGCGCCCCGTGTTCGCCATGCTGAGGACGCCGGCGCCCTCGTGCTTGAGGCCGAGGCCCGTCGGACAGGAGGCGGGGAGCGTGTTGCTGACGCTGCCATCGGCGCAGTAGAACTCGTCCTTGATCGTGTAGCCGGGCCCACCGGTGCCCCATTGGCCCTGCTTGCTATCGTCCTTCGTCAGCGGGTCGCCCCCCTGGTCCATGAAGTCCTTGATCACGCGGTGGAACTTCGAGCCGTCGAAGTACTTGCTCTGCGTGAGGGTGACGATGTTCTGCGTCGTGATCGGCGCCTTGTCGCAGAAAAGCGTGATGCGGATCGTCCCCTTCGTCGTCTTGAGGACCCACGTGGGCTGCGCCGCGTGGTTCGAGCCCGAGGTGCACTCCTTCGCGTTGGGCGGCGTGCCGGTCGCGGCGGTCGGTGGGGTGGTGGGGTTCTCCGCGCAGCCGGCGAGCAGGGGCGCGCTCAGGAGGAGGAGCGCGACGAGGAGGCGCATGGGCCCGCGCAGCCAAGGGGGACGGTAAGAAGGTTCGGGAATGCTCAGAAGCGAGCACCGAAGCCTTTTATTGTACGCTGCACACTCACTTTTGTCCATCATGCTGGTGCGTGAGCTCTCGCTTCCGTTCGAGCCCGCCGCCCACTTCGCGCGCCTCTTCGCGGCGCACGAGGACGGCTTCCTCCTGGAGTCCGCGGAAGGGCCAGAGCGCCTCGCGCGCTACTCGATCCTCGGGCTCGATCCCGTGGGCAAAGTGCGCCTCGAAGGGGATCGGCTCCGCATCGACGGCGAGCTCCCCGCGCACCAGGCCGACGAGCCGCCCCTCGAATACCTCCGACGGCTCCTCGCCCTCCACCCGACGACGGACCACGGCTATCGTTACCTGGGCGGCCTCGTGGGCTACAGCAGCTACGAGCTGACCGAACGCCTCGAAAGGCTCACTCCCCGTGCCGCGGGCGCGGGGTTCCCGACGTTCGAGTATGGCCTCTACCTCGACGGCCTCGTCTACGATCGCCTGACGCGGCGCGTCGTCTACTTCTCGCACGGCAAGGACCGCAGCGCGGAGCTCGCCGCGCGCGCGCTCGAGAAGGCCGACGTCCCCGCGCCACACTTTGGCGCGCCCAAGCCGAACGTGGACGCGGCGCGCTTCGAGAAGATGGTCGAGAACGCGAAGCACCACATCACGGAGGGCGACATCTTCCAGGTCGTGCTCTCGCGCCGCTTCGACCTCGACGTCTCGGGCGATCTCCTCGGCTACTACGAGGCGCTGAAGAAGGCCAACCCGAGCCCCTACATGTACTACCTGAAGAACGGGGAACGAAAGATCGTGGGCGCCTCGCCCGAGATGCTCGTGCGCGTGGACGGCGGCCGCGTGGAGACGTTCCCGATCGCCGGCACGCGGCCGATGGGACGCACGCTCGTGGAGACGGAGATGCTCGCGAAGGAGCTCCTTGCCGACGCGAAGGAGGCCGCGGAGCACGCGATGCTCGTCGACCTCGCGAGGAACGACGTCGGCCGCGTCGCCGAGTTCGGCACGGTGAAGGTGTCGGAAAGCCGCAAGATCGAGCGCTTCTCGCACGTCCAGCACCTGGTCTCCAAGGTGGAAGCGCGGCTCCGGCCGGGAAGATCGGCGATCGACGCGTTCGCCGCGCTCTTTCCCGCAGGCACGGTCTCGGGCGCGCCCAAGGTGCGCGCGATGGAGCTCATCCGCGAGCTCGAGGCCGACGCGCGCGGCCCGTACGCCGGCGCGGTCGGCTACTTCAGCTTCAACGGGAACGCCGACGCCGCGATCGCGATCCGCACGCTCTCCGCCCACGGGACGAAGGCGAGCGTGCAGGCCGGCGCAGGGATCGTGCACGACTCGGTCCCGGAGGCCGAGACCCGGGAGACGGAGGCGAAGGCGCGCGGTCTCCTCGCGGTCGCCGAGGCGTTCCGATGAGAGTCTTGGTGATCGACAACTTCGACAGCTTCACCTTCAACCTCGTCCAGTATCTCGGAGAGCTCGGCGCGGAGCCCATCGTGCACAGGAACGACGCCATCTTGGCGAAGGAGGCGGAGGCGCTGGAGCCTGACGCGATCGTCATCTCCCCTGGGCCCGGGAACCCGAGCGACCCGAAGTCGTTCGGCGTGTGCGCGGACCTCCTCACGGGCCTCTCCAAGACCACGCCCACGTTGGGCGTGTGCCTCGGCCTCCAGGGGATCGGCCACGTCTTCGGCGGGCACGTCGTCCACGCGCCGCGCATCCTCCACGGCAAATCCAGCCCGGTCTTCCACGACGGACGGACGCTCTTCCAGGGCGTCCCGAGCCCGTTCCTCGCAGCGCGCTATCATTCGCTCATCGTGGATGCGGCCTCGCTCCCCGCGGAGCTGGAGAAGACCGCCTGGACCGAGCAGGGGGAGCTCATGGGCGCTCGCCACAAGCGCTACCCGATCGAGGGCGTGCAGTTCCACCCCGAGAGCATCCTCACGGAGCACGGGAAGCTCATCCTCTCCAACTTCCTGGAGGGCGCGCGCCGATGAGCCAGGGTGCGCCACCCGCGGGGCGCGCGAGCGCTCCCGACCCGCAGGTCGTGAAGCAGGCGATCGCCGCCGTGATCGAGAGCCGCAGCCTCTCCGAGCAGCTCGCGTACGACGCGATGGCGGCGATCATGGAAGGGCAGGCGACGCCGGCGCAGATCGCGGGCCTCGTCGTCGGGCTGCGCATGAAGGGCGAGACGGTCGAGGAGCTCACCGGCTTCGCGCGCGCGATGCGGGAGCGTTGCGCCCTCATCGCGCCGCAGGTCGAGGGGCGCCTCACGGACACGTGCGGCACGGGCGGCGCGCCGATCAAGACGTTCAACGTGAGCACGCTCTCCGCCTTCGTCGCGGCCGGCGCAGGGATCCCGATCGCGAAGCACGGGAACCGCGCCGTCACCTCGAAGTGCGGCAGCGCCGACGTGCTCGAGGCGCTGGGCGCGAACCTTGCGCTGGAGCCCGGCCGCGTGAAGAGCGTCATCGAGACCGTCGGCGTCGGTTTCCTCTTCGCGCCCAACTTCCATCCCGCGATGCGCCACGCGATCGGCCCTCGCCGCGAGCTGGGCGTGCGCACCGTGTTCAACATCCTCGGGCCCCTCACGAACCCGGCGGGCGCGAAGGGGCAGGTGCTCGGCGTCTACCACCCAAGCCTCGTGCAGAAGATGACGCAGGTGCTCGCGAACCTCGGCGTCCAGGAGGCCATGGTCGTGCACGGCGAAGGGGGGCTCGACGAGATCTCCCCCTTCGGCCCCACGCGCGTCGGGCGCGTGCAGGATGGCAAGGTGTCCTACTTCTCCGTGAATCCGGAGGAGTTCGGCTTCGCGCGCGTGAGCCCGGAGGAGGTCGCAGGCGGGGACCCGAAGGAGAGCGCGCGCGTCTTCCTCACGGTGCTTCGAGGGGAGCCCGGTCCGCGCGCGAACACGGTCCTCATGAACGCGGCCGCCGCGGCCGTCGTGGGCGGACGCGCGAAGGACCTGAAAGCCGGCGTGCTCGCCGCCAAGGAAAGCATCGAGAGCGGTCGCGCGCTCCAGAAGCTCACAGGCTTCGTGGAGGCCACCGGCGGCCAGCTGAGCGAGGCGTGACCATGTCGATCCTCTACGAGCTCGCGGCCGCGGCGCGCACGCGCACGATCTTTGTTCCCCCGCCCGCGGGCGCCCGCGCGCCCTCCCTCGCGAAGGCGTTCGCGCGTCCCGGCATCCTCGCCGAGATCAAGCCCGCCTCGCCCACGCAGGGCGCGATGCGCGCCGTCGACGAGCCCGAGGCGCTCGCGCGCGCCCTCCTGTCCGCGGGCGCGGTCGGCATCAGCGCGCTCACCGAGCCCACGCGCTTTGGCGGCTCGCCCGCGCTCCTGCGCGACGCAGCGCTCGCGGGCGGCCCCGTGCTCATGAAGGACTTCGTCGTGACGGAGCAGCAGCTGGACCTGGCGCGCGCCTCGGGCGCGAGCGCGGTCCTTCTGATCCTCCCGCTCCTCTCCCGCGAGCACTCGGCATGGGCCTCGCCGGAGGAGGCGATCGACGCCGCGCACGCGCGCGGGCTCGAGGTCCTCCTCGAGGTCTACGACGACGAAGGGTACCTGATCGCGTCGCTTCTCCCCGCGGACTTGATCGGGATCAACAACCGCGACCTGCGCGAGGCGGGCCTCCCCGTCGATCCCGATCGCGCGGCGGGCGTGCTCGGCCGCATGGGCGGCGCCGACGTCCCCGTGCTCTCCCTTTCCGGCGTCGAGACGGCGGCCGACGTGAGGACGGCGATCGCGGCCGGCGCTCGCGGCGTCCTCGTCGGGAGCGTCCTCATGAAGGCCGCGGACCCTGCCGCCCAGCTGCGCGCGATGATGGAGGGGTTGCGATGACGTTCGTGAAGATCTGCGGCATCCGGGACGAAGCCACGCTCGCGGCGTCGAAGGGCGCGGACGCGGTCGGGTTCGTCGTGAACAGCCCGAAGAGCCACCGCGACCTCGCGCACGCGGAGGCGCACAAGCTCGCGCTCGTCGCGGGCCCGTTCCAGACGACGGTCGCCGTCACGGCCGAGCGCGACCCGTTGTCGCTCCATGCGATCGTGCGGGAGGTGCGCCCGCACGCGCTCCAGGTCCCCTTCCGCGCGGGGCAGGCCGCCTTCGCGAGCCTGCACGAGGCGTTCCCGATGCTGCGAATCCTGATCTCGTGCCGCCCCGAGGACGCGCACCTGGTCCCCGACCTCGCCGACGCGATCGTCCTCGACGCCGCGACGCTCGATGGCTACGGCGGCACGGGAGAGCGCACGGACTGGGCGACGGCGCGCGTCGCCCGGCAGAGCGCGAGCGTCCCCATCATCCTCGCCGGTGGGCTCACGCCCGACTCCGTCGCGGAGGCGATCCGCGTCGTCGAGCCGTACGGGGTGGACGTCTCGTCGGGAGTGGAGACGGACAAGGCGAAGGATCCCGCGAAGATCGCGGATTTCATCGTGAACGCCAAGGGCGCCAAGCGGGTGGAAGGATGAGCGACGATCTGCCCAAGGACGGCTACTACGGGGAATTCGGCGGCCGTTTCGTCCCCGAGACGCTGATGCCCGCGCTCGAAGAGCTGGAGGCTGCCTATCTCAAGGCCAAGGGCGACGCGGGCTTCCAGAAGGAGCTCTCCGACCTCGCCACCTTCTACGGCGGGCGGCCCACGCCGCTCACGCACTGCGCGCGCCTCACCGAGCATGCCGGCGGCGCGCAGATCTGGCTCAAGCGCGAAGACCTCGTGCACGGAGGTGCGCACAAGTTCAACAACGTGATGGGCCAGGCGCTCCTCGCGAAGCGGATGGGGAAGCCGCGCATCATCGCCGAGACCGGCGCCGGACAGCACGGCGTCGCCACCGCGATGGCGTGCGCGCGCCTCGGCCTCAAGGCCGAGGTCTACATGGGCGCGAAGGACGTCGAGCGCCAAGCGCTCAACGTCTTCCGCATGAAGCTCATGGGCGCCCAGGTCCACCCCGTCGAAAGCGGCAGCAGGACGCTCAAAGATGCCGTGAACGCCGCGCTGCGAGACTGGGTCGCCAACGTCCGCGACACGCACTACCTCATCGGCAGCGTCGTGGGCCCCCACCCCTTCCCCATGATCGTCCGCGACTTCCAACGCGTGATCGGCGACGAGATCCTCGCCGAGTCGCTGCGGCGACTCGGGCGACATCCAGACGTCGTCGTGGCGTGTGTCGGAGGAGGATCGAATGCGATGGGCACCTTCTATCCGATGCGCGATCTCAGCGAGATCAAGAAGCTCGGCGTGGAGGCGGGTGGCCACGGCCTCGCGAGCGGCCTCCACAGCGCGACGATCGGCGGGGGCTCCAAGGGCGTCCTCCACGGCGCGATGAGCTATCTCCTGCACGATCCCGAAGGTCAGATCGTCGAGACGCACAGCGTGAGCGCGGGGCTCGACTATCCCGGCGTGGGCCCCGAGCACGCGTGGCTCAAGGACACGGGGCGCGCCGAGTACGTCGCGGTGACCGACGACGAGGCGCTCGCCGCGACGAGGCTCCTCTGCGAGAAGGAGGGGATCCTCCCGGCGCTGGAGTCCGCGCATGCGGTGGCGCAGGCGCTCAAGATCGCGCCCGCGATGCGCAAGGACCAGCACATCGTCGTCACGCTCTCGGGCCGCGGCGACAAGGACGTCCATACGCTCATGCAGCGCTTCGCAAGCGAGAAAAGGGCGTTCGAAGGTGATCTCCGCTGAGCCGACTCGGGAGCGCCTTCGGCGCGAAGCGTCCGGCGCTCGTGGGCTACATCATGGCAGGCGATCCGGACACCGCGCGCCACCTGGAGTATGCGCGCGCCGTGCTCGCGGAGGTGGACGTCCTCGAGATCGGGATCCCCTTCAGCGATCCCGTCGCGGACGGGCCGGTGATCGAGCGCGCCGCCGTGCGCGCGCTGGAGCGGGGCGCGAAGCCGGCGGACGCGCTCGGGCTCGCGCGCGCCCTGCGGGCGGGGAGCGACAAGCCCATCGTGCTCATGACCTACTACAACCCGGTCCTTCGCCGAGGCCTCGATCGGTTCGCGCGCGAAGCGCACGACGCGGGTGTGGACGGAGTGATCCTCCCCGACGTTCCGCTCGAGGAATCCGGCGCGCCCGCCGAGGCGTTCGCGAAGGCGGGCGTGGACCTCATCCAGCTCGCCTCGCCCGCGTCGCCGCCCGAGCGCCTTGCGCGCCTGGCGAAGGCGACGCGCGGATTCCTTTACGTCGTGTCGAGCTTCGGCGTGACGGGCGCGCGCGACACGCTCGCGCCCGAGACGCTCGAGATCGTGCGGCGCGCGAAGGCCGCGTGCGCGGGCGTCACGCCCTTCGCGGTCGGGTTCGGCGTGTCGAGCGCCGAGCACGTGAAGCTCCTCGCCGAGGCGGACGGTGTGGTCGTCGGAAGCGCCATCGTGTCGCGCATCGAGCGCGGCGAGACGCCGGCGCAGGTGGGCGCGTTCGTCAGGTCGCTTCGGGGCTGAGGCGCGCCGCGTCCTGCTCCAGCGCTTCCTTCACCCAGCGGTATGCGCGGCGCGAGACGAGGAGACCCCAGTGTCCCGCGAACGGGAGCGCGCGGTTGTCGACGCCCGGAAGTTCGAGGAGGCTGGATCGGGCGGGGATCACGACGCCGTCGAAGGGGCTCCAGATGTTGAGGATCGGGACCTCGCCGTGTCCGCGCGTGGGATCGTTCAACGCCTGCAGGAAGTCGGATCCCGGCATCACCTGGCGCGAGCCGCGAAGGAGCGCCGCGCCGGTCGCACCGAACCACGTGCCGTAGTGCGGCGTGCCCAGGCACGCAAGGCGCGAGACGCTGCGATGCCCGTCGAGGAACTTCAGGTAGTGCCGGCCGATGAGCCCGCCCATGCTGTGCGCGACGAGCGCGACGCGATCCACGTCCTCGACGGCCTTCACCTCCTCCACCTTCTGCGCGAGCATCTTGGCGGAGAGCGTGATATCGCTCATCGTGAAGCGCGGGAAGCTCGTCGGGTAGACGTGGAACCCGTCCTTCTCGAGGAAGTATTCCCACACGTTCCAGTACACGAGCTCCTGGCCGAACGCGCCGGGAAGAAGGACGACCGGAGGGCGCGCGGACATGGGCGGATGGCCGCTCATGGCGGCTCGCATAAATAGCTCACGCCCTGGAGCGGACGCTCGTTCTCCACAATCCTGATGGCGGGCGCGGCGTCTCGCGGCGCCGTGTCCCGCACCACGCTCGTTGCCGTGGCGCTCGCCCTCTGCCTCCTCGCACCCGCGTCGGCAGAGACGCTGGAGCTGGGCGAGCCCGTCGTCATGCGCGCCGCCGCCGTCGCGGAGACCTCCTCGGGGTTCGTCGGCTCGACGGCCACCATCACGATCACGAGCGCGGCGAACGGCAGCGGCCGCGTGTTCCTCGACACGTTCCCGTTGACGGCGGTCGACATGCAAGGCTCGGCACGACTCGCCGCGCGGACGGCCGCGCAGCTTTCCGGTGTCGACGTGCACGCGCGCGACTTCTTCTTCGTCGTGCGAAGCGGCAGCGAGCAGATCGGCGGCCCGAGCGCGGGCGCGACGATGACGGTGGGCGCGATCGCGGCTCTCAATGGCTGGAAGGTGCGCGACGACGTGCTCATGACGGGGACGATCGACCCCGACGGCACGGTCGGGCCCGTCGGGGGGATCGCCGAGAAGGCGGCGGCCGCCGCCCAGACGGGCGTCGTGCGCTTCCTCTTCCCGGCGGGGCAGGAGGTGGTGCCGCTGGGCGATCGCAGCGTCAACCTCACGCAATACTGCGCAAGCGAGCTCAAGATCGAGTGCATCCCCGTCGTCGACGTCGTGGACGCGACGGCGCTCATGACGGACCACGCGTTCGACCGCGCGCCCGTCACGGGGAACGTCACCGGCAGCGAGTTCCTCAAGCGCCTCGGGCCGCTCTCGGAGGAGCTCGTCGACGCGGCGCGCGCCACGTACGAGGACGCGAACACCACGCTCGCGGGCGTCCCCGACAGCGCCGCGAAGACGAACCTCGGCGAACGGCTCGCAGCGGCGCAGGCGCTCCTGGG
>DATLCC010000067.1:0-5714 GCA_035526585.1 Thermoplasmatota archaeon
CGCGCCGTCGGCGCCGATGTCGATGAGGGCGCACGGGGTCGCGACGTCGTCGAGGGCGCAGGCGATCGCGTCGAGGCCGCTCGTGGCGTCGCTCGCGTCCGCGGAGGCGGAGAGGCCGCCGCGGCACCAGTCGCCGAGGCCTGCGAGGTCGCAGGCCTGCGCGAGCGAGAGGACGGGCGCGGTCTGGTCGATCCGTGCGCCAAGCGAGGCCGTCGCGCTGTTGCCGGCCGCGTCGGTCGCGATGGCGACGACGCTGTGGGCGCCATCCGTGGCGGCGCCGAGCGCGCTGCAGTCCGCGTCCGCGCCGTCGACGGCGCACAGGAGCGTCGAGAGGCCCGAGACGTCATCCGATGCGACGGCGGCGAACGCGACGCTGCCGAGGCACCAGTCCGCGAGCCCGGGCGCGCTGCACGCGCTCGTGAGAGCGAGCGTCGGGACGGCGCCGTCGATGCGGAAGGACGCGGATCGGGTCGCGGAGTTGCCGGCGACGTCTTGGACGACGACGTCGAAGGCGTGCGCGCCAAGCGACGCGACGGAGGTGGAGCAGTCGCTCGCCGATCCGTCGAGGACGCACGCGACGCTCGCGACGCCGCTCGTGGCGTCGGAGCCCGATGCGGAGAGCGTCACGAGGTCGCGGCACCAGCCGTTCGTGCCGGGAAGGCCACACGCCGCGGTCACGTCGGCGACGGGGGCGGTCGCGTCGATCTTGAAGGCGCGCGAGTCGCTCGCGGAGTTGCCCGCCGCGTCGGTCGCGGTGGCGGAGAGGGTGTGGAGGCCGTCCGCGACGACGGAGAGCGGGACGCCGTTGCTGCAGGCGATCGCCGCGCCATCGAGCGCGCACGAGAGCGAGGCGAGCTGCGTCTCGTCCGTCGCGCTGACGGTGAGACTGGCCGGCGCCACGCACCAGCCGTTGCTGCCGAACGTGCAGTCCAGCACGAGGCCGAGGACGGGCGCGATCGTGTCGGTCACGAGATCGAAGGTGCGCGAGGCCGTGACGCTGTTGCCCGCGATGTCGGTCGCGGTCACGGCGAACGTGTGCGAGCCGCCGACGCTCACGATGGTCTCGGCGCCGTTCGCGCACGACACGGCGCTTCCGTCGAGCGTGCACGCGACGCTTCCGAAGCCGGAGAGCGCGTCGCTCGCGGTGGGCACGAGGTGCGCGGGGTCGACGCAGACGCCGTTGCCGTTGGTCGTGCAGGTGAGGACGATGGCGAGCGCCGGGGGCGTGATATCGATGCTGAGCGTCTTCGAGGCGCTCGTTCCGACGTTCGTCGCCCAGTCCGTCGCCTTGCCCTGGACGGAGTGCGCGCCTTCCGCGGAGGCGAGGTTCTGCGCGACGTTGCTCGCGTAGGTGCCGACGGCGACGCCGTCGACGAAGACCTGGCGCGACTTCACGCCGAGGCCCAGCGTCGTGCCCGCACCGTCCGCGTTGTCGACGATCGTGAGCGGGTTCGTGAGGGAGCGGCACCAGCCGGCGAGGCCGGGCACGCCGCAGCTCACGGTCGGGAGGTTGACCGTGGGCGCGACGACGTCGCGGTAGCGCAGGCCCACGTTGGAGGGCGCGCTGTAGACGCCCGCGCCGCCGAGATACTGGACGCCGACCGTGCCGGCCGCGTTCTCCGCGCCCACCCGGACGCCCTGGAAGCTCGCGCAGAACGAGGTGTCGACCGTGCCCGGGAGCTGCGTGAGATAGATCGCTTCGACGTGGTTGTCGCTCTCGAAGAGCTTGAGCTCGAACGTCTCGGCGCCGTCGATCCAGCAGGCCCACGGGACGTTGTACCACTCGACGATCGCGACGCGGTTGGGGGTCGTGCCCTGGATCTGGGCGTACATGTTCCCGCCGTTCTGGCCGGGGTACAGGTCATGCCACGCGCCGAAGATCGCGGCGTTGGGCGCGGTGGAGGTGGGGATGGCCTTCGGCGTGTAGCAGCCGCTGCCGCTGCAGATCGTGCCGTTCGTGAAGGAGATGAAGCCGTTGGAGTGCACGGAAAAGAGCTTGTTCGAGGCGCCGCACGTGCCGCCGTTCCACGAGGACTGGACGCCGCCGGACCAGTGGAACTTCCAGTCATTGGCCGGGGGACACACGTGACGGACGACCTCGTCGCCACCCGTGAGAACGCAGGCCGCACCGCACGTGGTCTCGAGGTGGACGAAATCCGTCACGAGCGGGCCGCCCGCGACGGTGTCGATGACGTTGATGCCCGCAGTGTCCGTGATGGACGTCGCGGCGCCCGTCGGCGCGATCAGCAGCAGCGCCGCGCCGAACGCGGCGAGCCCGAAAAGTGTGAACGTGACGCGGTTGACTCCCTGACTGGACATGTGCCTTCCCTCCGAGCGCATGCCCGACGCCTCCCAGCGTCAGAGCATGGCACGCAGCGATGCGGGTGCGGGGGTATAGGGGCGGCGCACGTATCGTGCGGAGCCTGGTCCCTGTGCCCTCAGGTGGGGATCGGGGTCCAAAAAAGAAAGATCGGGCAGCCCGGAAAGGGGCCGCCCCTTCGGGTTCACTCGTCGAGATCTTCCGTCAGGTCCTTGCCCTGGAGCTTCTTGTCGCTCTGGGCGAGCGGAGTGCTGCTGATGTCGGGGAACTCGGAGCCGGCGGCGCTCGTGCCCTGGCCCATCCCGGTCACGCCGCTGCCAAGCTCGGAGCCGCCCAGGGAGGAGCCCTCGTTGTACAGGGAGCCCTCGTTGTAGGACGAGCCGGACATCGCGCCCATCGAGCCGCCCGACGAGGCGCCCAGGGACGAGCCGCTGGCTCCGGAGCCGCCCTTCACGGCCTCCTTCGTATCCTGGACCTGGGAGCGCGCGGCCGAGCTCAGGTCCTTCGCGGTCTCCTTGAGCTTCTGGCCCGCCTCCATGAGGGGCTCCTTGAGGTTCTTCGCCTCCTCGGTCACGCCCGCGATGGTCGTGCGCGCCGTGTCGCCGGCGGTGCGGATCGCGCTCTTGGTCGAGCCCGCGATGTCGTGCTCCTGGGTCTTGTCGTTGAACCCCTTGAGCGCGCCCGCGACGGCGGCCACGCCCTTCTGCACGACGTCCTTCACCTTGTCGTGGACCTGGTCCGGGGAGCCGGACTTGAACGTCTCCTTGAAGGTGCGGTCGTTCTGCGTGTTCGTGTTCTGCTGTTCCTGTTTCGTGTTGAGATCTTCTTCCATGACATCCACCTCAGATATTCGTCCTGCCGCGGCCGAAGGCGTCGCGCACCGGGCGCACGACGTGCCGGACCTCCTCGCGCGCGTTCGCGAGACGCTCCTCGCGCTCGTGGGCCGCTCGCGCCTTCGCCGACCTGGCCACCGCGTAGCAGATGCCTGCCACGATGACGTAGATCAGCGCCGTGAGCCACGTGCCCTGCGGGTCGCCGACGACCTCGTTGAGGCCGACGACGAGCGCGATCGTGAGGACGACGAGCGTGATCGTGCCGAAGACGGCGACGAGAAGCATGCCCAGGATCGAGGTCATGAGACCCCGCTTCCAGGCGGCGAACCACTCGGAGAGCTCGGCGCCGATCACGCCGGGAGCGGTCCGCGCGCGGCGGCCCGTCTCGGCGACGGCGTCCGCGCGCACTTTCACTTCCTCCTTGACGCGGTACGCGGCGTACTTCGCGTTCTCGACCTTCTCGTGCACGTTCTGGCGCACATCGTGCACGGTCTCCTTCACGGAGTCGCGCGCATCGCCCACGCGCTCGCGGACGGCGCCGGTCGCATCGCGCGTGACCTCGCCCGTCTTGTGCGCGACGTGGCGGAAGGCCTCGCCCGCCTGGCGCATCTCGGGCGTCTGGCCGACGGCCCTGCCCTCGACGGCCGCCGAGCGCGCGATGTCGCCCGTGGTTTCGATGGCGCGCTTGCCTTCGCTCGGGAGGTCGTACTCCTCCAGCGCCTCGACGAAGCCCTCGAGCGCGCCCGCGATCGCGGCTGCGATGCGGCGCGTCGAGTCCTCCGCCCGTGTTCCGATGCTCTCGATGCGTTCCGCGGCGTCGCGGTCGCTTGGGGAAGCGGTGTCGTCGATGATGGTCACCTCGTGATGGTGCAAAATGCGGGGAGCAGGGGGTATGTCGGTTCTGGCGGATGCGTCGGTCCACAGCCACGCCCCCAGCCCTAGCCAGAGCCTAGCCCCAGCCATAGCCCGAGCCCTAGCCCTGGCCCCCGTGCTCCCCTCCCCCGCAGTGGCACTTTCGGTGCGCCGCGGCGCAGGCTCTCACCCGAGCGCCCCTGCACGCGACGCATGGATCTCACGGCTGAGCAGCGGCGCGCGGTCGCGTCGAAGGCGCACGCGCTGGAGATCCGCGCCGGCGCCGGCACGGGAAAGACGACGACGCTCGCGCACCGGATCGCGCGCCTTGCCCGCGAAGGCGCGCCCGAGCACCGGCTCCTCGCGGTCACCTTCACGCGCGAGGCGACCGCATCCCTCCAACGCCGGCTCGGCATCCTCCTGGGCAAAGGCCACGCCGTGCGCGTCTCGAGCTTCCATCAATGGGCCGCCCGCGAGCTGCGCGACGAAGAGCCGCGCTACTTGTCGCAGGAGGACGCGCGGCGCGCCGTGCTCCACGCCCTGAAGCGCGGCGCGGCAGGGGGCGCGTTCTCGGCGGCCGCCGGCGACGCGCGCGCCGAGGACGTCGCCGCCCGCGTGCAAGGATTCCTCTCCTACGTGCGCAACGCGGAGACCACGGTGGGCGACGCGATCCTCCGCCAGTTCCCCGCCCTCGCGCCATGGCAGGCCGCGCTCGAAGAGATGGAGCGCAGCTATCAAGAGCAGAAAGGCGACCGCCTCGACTACGACGACCTCCTGATCCACTTTCGCGACCGGCTCAACGGGCGCGCCTTCCGCGCCCAGGTCGCCGGGCGCCTCGACCACCTCGCGGTCGACGAGTACCAGGACGTGAACCGCGCGCAGGCCGACGCCGTGCGCGCCCTCACCACAGGCCCGCGCGCGGTGCCCGTCACGGTCGTCGGCGACGCCCGCCAGAGCATCTACGGCTTCCGCGGCGGCGGGCCCCAGCACCTCGACGCGTTCCTCGAGCCCTACGGTCGCCGAGGCGCGCGCATCCCGCTCACGCGCTCCTTCCGCAGCACGCGCGCGCTCGTCGAAGCCGCGAACCACGCGCTCCCCACCGAGTTCGCGCTACGCGCGCGCCCGAAGGCGCCCAAAGGACGCGCGCCGCTCGTCCTCGGCTTCGAGGACGCAAAAAGCGAGGCCGACGCCGTCGCCGACCACCTCGACGCGCTCCTCGCGAAAGGCGCATGCCCCGAAGACCTCGTCGTGCTGTGCCGCTCGCGGCCACTCGCCGGAGCCTACCTCGACGAGCGCCACACCCGCCAAGGAGCGCTGCGCGACGTCGAAGTCACCACGATCCACGCCTCCAAAGGCCTCGAATGGGACCACGTCGTGCTCCTGGGCGCGCGCGAAGGCGGACTCCCCAGCGAGCAGGCGCTGCGCGCGCCCCCCGACGCGCGCGAGGCGCTCCTCGCCGAAGAGCGCCGCCTCCTCTACGTCGCCATGACACGCGCGCGCCTGTCGCTCGCGATCACCTGGGCGCGACGCGCCTCACGGTTCCTCCAACCCCTCGCGCCCCCCGCGCCCACCGCCCCAGCGCGGGCGGCGCGGGTGTGACGGGCGCGCGAAGGGCGCAGGTGTGGGGCATGTGCGGTGCATGTGCGGTGCATGTGCGGTGCATGTGCGGTGCATGTGCGGTGCATGTGCGGTGCATGTGCGGTGCATGT
>DATLCC010000068.1:0-13138 GCA_035526585.1 Thermoplasmatota archaeon
CGGAGACCGCGTGCGTCTCAGTGGGCTGGGGCTTCCACCCGTTCGTCTCGCCAGGCACGAAGAGGCCCTGGACCTTCGGCGCGCTGGGCGTCGAGAGGTCGAGCGACCACGCGCCGCCGTGGTAGTACGCGAGGATCAGGTCGTCGCCCAGGAAGCGCGGGTTGTGCATCGAGTAGCGCAGGCCGTCCGCGGCGTGCTCGCCCGGCGCGCTCCAGTTCGCGAGCATCTGCACGAGGCCGAGGTCCGTCGCGTCGAGCACCCAGAGCGCGCTCGGGTAGTCTTCCCAGTCCTCGCTCGTGACGACCGCGATGCGGCGGCCGCCGATCGTCTGCACGGCGCCCGTGTGGATGTAGTAGCGGTCGCCGCGGTCGGGGATGTTCCATTCGGCGAGCTGCTTCGGGTTCGCGGGGTCGCTCACGTCGCTGATCACGAATCCTGCGCCGCCGTTCGCCGCGTACAGGAGCGGGACGCCAAGCGCAGGGTCGTCCATGACCATGCTGTCGTGCGCGATGGAGACCTGCCCGACGGGCTCGAGGCGCGGCACGGGCTCCTTCACGATGTGCACGATGTTCTGCTGGGGCATCAGGGCGAAGACGTAGTCCTCGCCGGCGATGCGGTGGACGGTGACGCTGTGGACGCCCGTGTTCGGGAGGTAGAACGCGGGCTTCGGGTCCGTCTTGTCGCGCACGTCGATGAGGTGCAGACCCGGCGCGACCGGGTTCACGTGGCCTGCGCAGTCGACGGGCTCGGTGCCAAGCACGACCCAATTCCCGTCCTCCGTCGCTTCGAGGCTGCGGTCGCCGCCCAGCGCGCCGGGGAACCGGAAGCGCCCGACCTCGACGGGGTGCAGGGGGTCCGCGATGTCGAAGACGAAGAATCCGCCCTCCGCGTCCGCCTCGCCGCCGTAGACCGCCGCGAAGAGGTATCCCGCGCGCGCATCGAGCGCGTGCGCGCCGCTCGAATGCGTCGCGCTGCCGGCGAGCGCGTGGTGCCACGTCTCCTCGAATCGATAGCTCGCGCCGTGGATCGTCACGTCCTGGTGGTCGTGGTCGGCGGCCATCGGGTCCGGGAAGGGGAGCGCGACGGAGGCGCCCGGGTCGGCCGGGTCGCTCGTGCCGGGGGCGCCGATGCAACCGGCGGCAAAGAGGATCAGCCCGAGGAGGAGGGCGCGCTGCACGCTGGGCGACCTGGGGGGCGGTTGAAGAGCGTTGTGGCAGAGCGCGCGTCATCCGCGGAGGACCACAAGGGCCGAAGCGCCCAACGGTGCCAAACGACAAAAGCCCCACGAGAGATCCTTCGGCGCGCCACTCTTCGGTCGTCCGGTCGTTGGGCGCTCAAGGCGTCGGTCCGCGCACGAGCTTCGCCTTGGCCTCGGGCGCGGCGGCGAAGAAGGCCTCCAGCGCGGCGCGGGCGCGCGTCGCGTCCCCCTTGAAGCGGAGCGTCACGCGCCGCTCCCCGAAGTGCGGGTAGCTGCCGATCTCGACGTCCGCGTACTTCTGCGCGACGTCTCCGAGCCGTGCCGCGAATGCCGCCTCCGCCATCTCGATGTCCACCTCGACGAGCCCCGCCTGCTGCGCGGGCGGGAGGATGCGGTGCGCGACGTGCGCCTCGAAGATGGCCTGGAGCTCGGCGGGGACGCCGGGCATCACGACGACGGCGACGCCGCCTTCGCGCAGCACGTACCCGCAGGCGGCGCCGGCGGGGTTGTCGAGCACCTCGGTGCCTTCGGGCACCGTCACCATCTTGCGCGCCGCCTCGCGCGTGGCCTGCGTCACCCAGGGCCGATCGGCGTAGCGCGCGAGGAGCTTGTTCCACGCGCCCTCGTCCACGACGAGCTTGCGGCCGTAGCGGTCCGCGACGGCCTCCGTCGTGCGATCGTCGTGCGTGGGGCCGAGCCCGCCCGAGACAAAGACGATCTCCGCCTGCTGCGAAGCGTGGTCGAGCGCGGCCGCGATCGCGTGGTTCTCGTCGGGCACGACAACGACGTGGCGGAGCCGATGTCCCAAGGCCGTGAGGCGTTGGGCGATGTAGTGCGCGTTCGCGTCGCGCGTGTGCCCCGCCAGAAGCTCGTCGCCCACCAGCACGACCGCGGCTCTCAACGGCGCCGCATGCGAGCGCGTGGTACAATGCGGTATCCTGAAAGCTTATAAGGCGCGGAACGGGCTCGGACGCGAGGCGGAAGCGTGGACCCCAGGGTCGCCGGCGCAGGAGTCGCAATGGCCATCGGCATGATGCTCCTGTTGCCCACGTTCAACGCCCTCAACAACTCCTACGTGACGGACATCCAGCCTCCTCCCTGGATCCCGACCCCGAAGGAGATCCCGGACGACTTCACGCCACCGACGGACTTCACGCCCCCCTCGAACTGGCAGCCTCCCCCCGACTGGGAGCCCCCCGAAGGCTGGGAGCCGCCCCCCGGATACGACGGCCCCATTCCGCCGGGCGGGTGCCCGCCGCCCGTGTTCCAGAGCGTCCCCGATGGCACGATGAGCGGGCGACTCTCCCCCCAGGACACGGGGCGCACCTCGACCACGTTCGTCGTGGGCGAATACACGGCGGCCATCATCGTGAACGCCACGTTCACCAACTGGCAGGCGCAGCGCATCTTCGTCACCCTGACGCCGCCCAACGGCACCGACATCACGGAGACCGAGCAGAGTGACAGCTCGGGCTTCCTCGTGGCCCCGCAGGCGAAGGCCAAGTCCATCCTCACGATCACCTTGCAGCCTTCCGACCAGCAGGATCCCGACACGTGGCCGGAGCCCGGCGAATACACGCTTGCCGTCGGTGGCGACATCCCGATCAGCGGCAGCTGGGAGAGCGACGTGCAGGTCGTCCTCCCCTGCGGAGGCCAGCTCCAGTGAAGCTCACCTCCGCCGGGCGCACCGCGCTCTGGATCGGCTGCGGCGGCTTCGTCGGCCTCGCGGTGGGCGCGATGCTCACGAACCCCGGGCGCGCGTTCTCGCTCTCGCCCCTCTGGCTCGTCGCGCTCGCCGTCTTCGTCGGTCTCGTCATCGGGCTCACGCGGGTCAAGGACCCGGACGCCAAGTCCGCCAAGGAGGCGAAGAGCGCGAAGCACGCCGCCGCGCCCCGCGCGATGCCGCAGGCGCCGCTCTCCCCCGACGCGCTCCACGTGCGCTTCGAGCTCCCCGACGTGCCCCCCGGCTACCCGCCCGTGCTCGGGCGCGGCGAGCCCCTGCAGGTGAAGGTCCGCGTCTCCCTCGCGGGGCCCGCGGCCCCCGCCGAAGGAGCCGCGGTGCAGCTCTCGGCCGCGATGGATGGCGGCTCCCTCCAGGGGGACGGCATCACCGGCACCGGCGGCGAGGTCGAGTTCACGCTCGAGCCCGAAGGCACCGGCGAGCTCGCGCTCTCCGCCGAAGCGAAGGCCGGCGCGAGCGCAGGTCGCGGCGCGATGGTCGTGAGCATCGTCAACTATGAGGAGGAGATCGAGCGCCTCTTTGGCGAGTTCCGCGCGTACGCCGCCGGCGTGCTCGGCCCAGAGGCGCACGCGGACACGGCGCGCGAGCTCTGCGACAAGCTGCGCCATCGCGCGGACCCGCAGACGGCGCGCGCCCTCCTCGAGCTCGCCCGCGTCTACGAGCTCGTCGCGTACGGCGAGCGCACAGCGGATCGCCGCCTCTACCTCGCCGTCCTCGAGCAGCTCATGATGCTCGAACATGCCGAGCTCCCCGCGCCGGGCCGCGTCACGCGGGAGGCGTAGCGTGGTCCTGGAGCCGATCGCCCGCCCCCGCGTCGGCCAGGTCCTGAACCTGATCGGAGCCCTCGTCGCCCTCGGGCTCACGCTCCTTTCCAGCACGGTCACAAGCGTCGGCGGCGTCGTCCCCTTCCCGATCCTCGCCGGGCTCGTCGCGATCGGCTTCCTCATCCGCTTCGGCGGCACGACGTACGCGATCCGCCGCGGACGCTGGGGGATGCCCTGGGGCGCGCGCATCGGCTCGTGGATCGCGTGGGGGTTCGGCGCGGCCCTCCTGGGCATGGCCGGCGCCCTCCTCACGGTCGCGGGCTTCGGCGCGTTCCTCGTCGCCGACGCGCTCGGCGGCTTCGTCAAGCGCGAGGAGAAGCTCCCCGAGGTGAAGCCGGTCGTGAAGCGCCGCTTCCCGTGGGCCGCTTTGTTCATCTTCGTCTACCTCGGCGGCGTGGCCGCGTTCCACGTGTTCGTCGGGCGATACCTGCCCTTCGGGATCCTCGTCTCCTGGTCGCTCCTCGCGGCCGGCTTCGCCATGTTCCTCTACGCGACCCTGCGCGGCCCGAAGGCGACCGAAGCGCACCTCCTCCCGCCCCAGGACCACCGACGCCACGAGCGCCGCGAAGAGCGCGTCCCCGACCCGCAGCGCCTTCGCGCGCAGGAGGTCCTCGTCGCGTTCAAGGCGCGCGGCGACGCCGGCCCGTTCCTGGAGCTCGTCCGGGAGGCGGCGAACGCCGCGGACCTCAAGCGTGAGGACGTGGATGCGCTGGAGACACGGATCCTCCACTCGTTCGCGCGCGCCGGCACCGACCGCGACGCCGACATCCGCGCCGCGCTGGACGAGGTCGAACGATTGCTCGCACTCAGGAGCCAGCCCACGTGAAGACCGACGACTACCTCGAGAAGCAACACGCCGTCTACACGCAGGAGGTCGCCGCGCTGCAGGCGCTCCACCGCGGCGTCGGGCGCACCATCCTGGGCAAGGAGGTCGTCGTCGAGAAGCTCCTCTGCGGCGCGCTTGCTGGCGGACACATCCTCATGGAGGACTTCCCCGGCCTGGGGAAGACGCTGCTCGTGAAGACGTTCTCCCGCTGCGTCAACGCCGAGTTCAAACGCGTCCAGTTCACGCCCGACATCCTCCCGTCTGATATCATCGGCACGCGCATCTGGGACAATCAGACCCGGAATTTCCAACTGCAGAAGGGCCCCGTCTTCACCAACATCCTGCTCGCGGACGAGATCAACCGCGCGCCGCCGAAGACGCAGAGCGCGCTGCTGGAGGCGATGGAGGAGCGGCAGGTCACGATCGACGGCGAGACGCATCGCCTTCCCAAGCCCTTCTTCGTGCTCGCGACGCAGAACCCCGTCGAGCAGGAAGGCACGTACCCGCTCCCCGAGGCGCAGATGGACCGCTTCCTGCTCCGCCTCTCGATGGGATACCCCACGACCGACGAGGAGGAAGCGGCGATCCTGCAGCGGCGCGCCTCGTGGGCGAAGGACGATCCCACGATGGACCTCAAGCCCGTGATGGATCTCTCCAGCTTCGACACGCTGGTGCAGCGCGTCGAGACCGGAGTCCACACATCGAGCGACGTCATGCTCTACATCGGCCGCATCGTGCGCGCCGTGCGCGCGCATCCCCAGGTGCGGGTCGGCCCCTCGCCGCGCGGCTCGCTCGCGCTCTTCAAGCTCTCGAAGGCGATGGCGCTCATGCGCGGGCGCGACTTCGTCGTCCCGGACGACGTCAAGCTCTTCGCCGTGGACGCGCTCGCGCACCGCACGCTCCTCAAGATCGAGGACATGCTAAGCGGCGCCGTCCAGGACAAGGTCGTGCGCGAGGCCGTGGCGAGCGTGCCCCTGCCCCAGACGAAAGCCATGCGCAAGGCGTGAGCATGAAGGAGACCCGAAAAGACAGCGACCCACGCGGTCTGACCACGTTCGGGCGCAGCGTAGGCTTCGCGGGCGCGATCCTCCTCACCGTCGGCCTGGCCTTCGGCGACTATCCGTACCTCCTCTGCTCGCTCTTGCTGCTGGGCGTCGCCCTCTGGTCACGCCAGCAGCCCGCGCCCGAGGTCGAGGTCGCGCGCATCCTCTCCGCGGAGGACGTGCGCGCGGGCGACGCGATCGGCGTCGATCTCACCGTCACGAACCTGGGCGCCGCGGGCGCGCTTTCGCTCCACGACAAGGTCCCCGACGTCTTCCTCATGGACGGGGGCACGAACTTCGACGCCGCGTGGTTGCCCGCCGGCGGTACCGCGCGCCTGCGCTATCGCCTGCGCGCGCCGCGCCGCGGGCAGCACGACATCGGCGCGCTGCGCGCCACGAGCTTCGACCCGCTCTTCCTGCAGACCTCGGTCGTCGCGTCCGCGGGCGCGACCACCGAAGTGCTCGTGCACCCCCGGCAACCGCCGCTCCCGAGGATCCGCACGGGCTCGGCCTGGGGGAGGACCCACCTCCCGGGCGGCGACAAGGCGACGCGCGGCATCCTCACGAACGACTTCCGCGAGCTGCGCCCGTACGAGCGCGGCGATCCGCTGAAGCAGGTGAACTGGAAGGCCACCGCGCGCCAGTCGCGCGGCGACGACCTCCAGCTCATCGTGAACGACTACGAGGTCGAAGGCAAGAAGGTCATCTGGCTCTTCACCGACGCGAGCGCGTACACCGTGGGCGGCACGACGCTCGCGAACGCGTTCGACGAGCTCACCGCGGCGACGCTCTCCGTCGCTGGACACTACCTCGACCTCGGCCACCGCGTCGGCCTCACCCTCTACGGCAGCGGCGCCCCCCGCAGCCGCAGCGAGGGTGCGGACGCGGCCGGGGCCACGTCGGGCACGCGCATCCTCTACCCCGACGCGGGCGAGCTTCAGGAGCGGCGCATCGCGACCCTCCTTGCGACCGCCGACCCCGGACAGGAAGGGGAGAACATCACGAAGGCCGTCGAGGTCACGAAGGGCTTCCTCGCGCGCGAGCGCCCGCTCATCTTCGTGTTCACTCTCGCGGGGCGCGACCCCGAGCTCGCGCGCGCCCTCGTCTCCGCGCGCGCCCTCGCGAGCACGGGCCGGCGCGCCGCCGCCATCGTGTGCGTGACGCCTGTCGTGGAAGAGCCGCCTGAGCCGGCCCCGCCGCGCACGAAGAGCCGGGAGACCATCGACCCGAGCTTCGCGGCGCGCGTCGTCGCCGTGCGCGAGCGCGCGCAGCTCAAGGGGCTCGAGCGGCGCGGCGTCACCGTCATCCGATATCATCCCAGCCGCGCGCCGCTCTCCGCGCTCCTCGCGAAGGGGGTCCTGCGATAGTGCCGCGACCCGCGAGGTCGTCCGCAGACGACCGGTCCCCGCGTAGCGGCGACGCTGGGCGCGGCACGGGTGCTCGCGCCGCGGGGTCGCAGGCCCCGCCCTCAGGTGGGGCCGCTGGGCGTGACCTCGCTCGCGCCCGCGTCGCGATGATGCGCGACGAAGACGAGGGAGCGAAGCGACCGATCGCGGCGCGCGCTTGGCGCCCCCTCGGGGGGCGCCACACATGAAATGGCTCGACGAGATGGCCGCGATCCCATCGGCCTCGCTCGGGCGCCGCCTCGGCTACGCCGTCCTCCTGGCGGTGGGCGTCCTCATGACGGCGGTGGGCAGCATGTTCTGGGGCGTCATCGGGCCGATCCCGCTGAAGTTCTTCCCTGACATCAGGCCGGTCATCCTCCTCGGGAGCGGCCTTTTCCTGGGCCTCTACGCGGCGGGCGGCGGCGCGGCGCGTCGCAAGTTCGCCCTCTGGGGCGTGATCGGCTACGTGATCGGCTTCCACCTCGAGGAGGCGACCGTGCACTGGATCGGCCCCTTCCCAGGCAGCATCACGGGCACGCGCGTCGGCTTCGTGGGCACGCTCGGCTCGCTCGCCGCGCTCGCGGCGGTGCTTCTCCTCCACGTCGAGGTGGAGCACGTGAAGCTCCAGCACGACCTTGCCTCGCGGGGCGCCGAGCCCACGAGCGCGGCCGAAGCCTCCGTCGCGCTCGCGGGCCAGGGGCGCGCGCGGATCCTCGGCGTCGCGGCGGGCGTCGCGGGGATGGGCGTGGTCGTGCGCATGGGAGAGGCGATCCTCGGCAACAGCGCGAGCGGCGGCGTGTACATCCTCTTCGTGGGCGCGGCGCTCTTGCTGGGTCTCGCCTTCGTCCTCCTGCGGTTCGTCCCGAAGAGAGCCTGACCATGCGTCCCGTCCCCCTCCACTTCCTCGCGCTCGCCTTCGCGCTCGCCCTCAGCGGCTGCTCCCTCCCGCAGCCCGCCCCGCAGGGCCCCAGCGGCATGCAGGACGTGCCCGCCGCGATGCAGGGCGCGCCGCCTGCGGACCCCGCATGGACGAGCGCGCCGATGGAGGAGAGCGCATGGTGGACGTGGAACACGACGACGATGCTCCCCGACCCCGCGGACGACACGTGGATCGCGCGCTGGACCCCGGGCAACGTCACCGGCGCGCCCGGTGAGCTCGCGCGCGTGCGCGTCGACGTGCGCCCCGCGCGCGCCGATGCGCCCGCGGCGCGCTTCCTCGTTCCTCCGTGGGCGCGCGCGGCCGACCCTTCGGCGCAGGAGTTCGAGGTGACGGCCGAGGGCGCCGCGTTCGACCTCGACGTGCTCGTCGGCCCGCGCGCCGCGCTGCAGATCACGATCCTCTCGAACGAGAGCGACGGCGTGTGCTGCCGCCAGGCCTTCCTGCACGGCCCCCGGATCGGCGTGCTGGGGAATGCGACATTTGCGCCCGTCGTCGCCACGCCGAAGCTCGATGAGGCCGACGTCCCCGACGGGCTCTCCGCGGTCGCGACCGAGGGCGGCGCCCTCGTCACGTGGAGCTTCGGCCGCTGGGAGTCGGACTGCTCCGCGAGCGCCGTGCCGCTGGGCGACTTCGTCGTCGAGGAGCGCGAGGGGGAGCGCACCCTCGTGGGCTTCGTCGAAGCGTGGTCCTCCGACGCGTGCATGGTGCCCGCGCCGGTGACCACGCCGCGCGTCGAGGCGCGCGCCATCGGCCTCGACCCGGGCGCTCTGCGCGTCCTTGTCTTCTCGCACCAGAGCCAGCTCATGATCCCGCCAGGCTGGGTCGCCGAGGAGGCGCGCGTGGCGATCCCCGGCGCCTCCCAGACATAGTTTCGGACCACGCTCGTTCATCATCCCCTGCGCCCATGCCCGGCCATGCGAGGCATTGCGTGGATCGGGATCGTCCTCTGCGCCACGACCGTGCTGACCGCGGTCCCTCTCGCGAGCGCGGATCCCCTCATCGAGTTCACGAAGTGCTTCGTGGACCAGACCGAGCCGTTCGTCCTTCGGGCATGCATCGTGACGTGGGACCAGCCGCAAGAGATCTGCTTCGACGGCCAGCTCGGCGTGCGCATCATCGCGCGGTGCGTCGACAACCCCGACTTCCCGCCCGAGCTGCCGTGATCAGCGCGGTCCGCGCCGCGCGAGGCGCGCCGCGAGTGCCAGCGCGACGAGCGCGCCGAAGAGCTGCGGACCCGGGACGTACACGCCCTTGGTGTGCACCGTCACCCTGAGATCCTGCGCGGCCCCCTCGGAAGGCGTGGCGCGGTACGTCACCGTGCCGCTCTCGTCGACGCGCCCGTTGTGGTAGGGCGTCTGGACGGCGAGCGTCGTCTCGTTCGAGCCAACGAGCTGGAACGGCTTGGGCTGCGAGGCGACCAGGCCGCCGGTGGCCTTCACGACCTCGAAGGTGACCGTGATCGGGTGGCCGACGTGGCTTGTGACCTTGACGGGGAACGCGACGACGGATTGGGGCTTCGACCACTTCTCGGCGATCGGCGTCTCGAGCGTCAGCGTCTCCCCTTTGGCGGCAACAAGGGGGATCGAGAGCAAGACGAGGGCGAGGAGGAGCGCGCGCATGCGTCGCGCAGCGCGTTCCGCCCGGTCAAGGCTTTCCTAGAAGTCGCTTGACCTCGCTCGCGATCGCGAGCGACAACGGCGGCGGCACGCTCTCGCCCACCATGTTGTACTGCTCGTTGATCGACCCGTGGAAGACGTAGTCGTCCGGGTACCCCATGAGGCGCGCGTGCTCGCGGGGCGTGAGCAGGCGGTCCTCCGTCGGGTGGACGAAGCGCCCCAGCCCCTTGATCGTCGGCGCGAGCTGGGCGGGCGGCAGACGCGTCCACGTGTGGTGCACGCGGCCGCCGGATGCGCGATAATGATAGCCGCTCATGCCTTCCGCGAGGTCAGTGATCATCTTCTGCTGCTTCTTCCCGAGCCGCGGCGGCGCGTGGTTCGGGATGTCGACCTCGAGCGAGACGAGGTCGCCGATGACGTCCATGAGCTTCGGCCTCTTGGGCGTCTTTGGCGGCTGGATCACGACGTTCGAGATGAAGACGCGGTCGCGGTGGCTCGGCGTGCCAAAGTCCTCCGCCTGCAGCCGGTTGAAGTGGATCTGCGGGTATCCGTTCCTCGCGAAGATCATGCGAAGCTCCGATTCCAGCGGGCCATCCATGATCGGCGGCACGTTCTCCATGACGAAGATGCGCGGCTGGAGGGCCTTCGCGACCTTGATGAACTGGAGCGTGAGCGAGCCCACGGGATCGTCGTAGAGGCGCGAGAGCGGGTTCCCGCGGCGGTCCGCGTTCGCGACGGTGAACGCCTCGCACGGCGGGCCGCCGATGAGGATGTCCGGGCGGCCCATCGCCTCGTAGTCCATCTTGCGCACGTCGCCCAAATGCGGCTCGCCCAGTGGCACGTTCGCGACGTAGGTCTCGAGCGAGGGGCGGTACGCCTCCACCGCGTGCGCGATGCGGAAGCCGGACTCGGCGAAGCCGAAGCCGAAGCCGCCGCAGCCGGCGAAGATGTCGATGAGGGTTGGTCTATTCATAGAGTATCAATAGCCACAACCGTCGGGGGCAACGCGATTCGGTCGCGTGTGAACACGAGGCAGTCGTAGTTGATATTGGAATGGTCCATGGTTGTTTGAGACAACCTCTCCAATTAGTTGGAGACGGTATAGCTCCGAGAATGCTCCCGGAACCCGGCATCGCTTTCGACGCATTTGGTCTTGATTGTGTGAACTGCGTTGCTGATTCCCGTCGTGTCGAAAGTCAATTCGTACACGTGCGGATCGGATGTGGTCAACATGTTGTATTCGGTCGAATCGACCAGAAGTTTTACCGAGGAAATCGTGCTGCCTGTCGAGTTTGTCCACGTCTTGAACGTGACATTTCCTGAAATGGTGGGTGCGGTAGCCGCGTACTCATTAAACCTTGTTGGCGAAAGGAACCTACAAATAGGTAGGCTCTTGGGGTAGATCGTATCCGCCGCCGCTTTGGCGTCGATAAGGCCGAAGCCGAAAAGCTTGTCACGGCCAGTCGCCCCAAGGTCTTCGGCAGTTTCATCCAAGATATCGCGGAGAACCGATGCCGGGAGTGCTGGCTCGATATTCCAGATCAGCGCGGCGGCGCCGGCGACATGGGGAACGGCGAAACTCGTTCCGCTATCAGTTTGATAGCCGAAATCGAGCGTGAAGCCGGCTCCCACGATCTGGAAGCCGGGTGCGACGAGCTCTGTTTCGTTGCCGGTACTGGAATCAGCAACGAGCTGCTTCAGAGCATTTACGTTGCCGACTGCGACAACACTGGTCAAGTTTCCAGGGAAAATGACACATTCATCGTCGTCACAAGGGGCTTGACTTCCGCCATTCCCAGTACTGGATACGACAAGGGAGTCATTCTCCCAAATCTGTTGGATCAATGTCGCGCGCGAATGGCTATAGGTCCCCAGACTTCCATATGAATAGCTGTAGACCGCCGTGTTGTTGTCTCTGCAGGATTGGAATGCGTTCGTTGAGGCGGCATCGGAGTCGAAGCTTCCCGTCCCCTGGAACTTGGGAGTATAGTACGTGGTGTTCGGCGAGACACCTGCAATTCCCTTCAGATTGTTGGTGTTCGCGGTAGCAATGCTTGTGGCCAAGCTTTCGTGACCAATTTCGTCGTCGGGGGTGGAGTCGCCTCGGCGGAAATCGTAGCCACCAAGCCAGCGGCTGCCTCCAAATTCTTCGTGCGTGGTCCTGATGCCCGATCCAAGCACGCAGAGCGATTTTGGTCCGTCTCCCTTCGCAAACTCCCAGACTTCGTCAGCGTTGATTAATTGCGGACCATACTGGGTGGTCGCATACAAGGGGTCGTCGGGGTACGATGATTCTGTCGGGTCGTCCTCGACAGAAAGCTCGACATAATGGACATCCTCATCCTCGAATGCTATCGACAGTGACGCTTGCAGGTTGGAGGTCTCGATGTACACTAGCCCAAGTGTGTGAATCACGTCGGACACTGCACCGCCAGCAAACTCGTCTCCGCGCTCTAAGGAAGTGGGCAAGTCTTCAACGCTCAGGACGAGCCGAGCGCTTTCCTCCGTGGATATGGCAGTTCCGGTGATTAGGAGAATGATAGTAATGGCGCTGAGCCTGCCACGCATCCGCTTCCCAAGCCCGTGAGCCCATTCCGGGTGCATAAGAATAAGCCTAAGAGTGTCAGAGCCCGACAACTTGAAGGAGGAGTCGTCAAATCCAGGGGGCGAGAAAAATGCCCCGCGGGATGACAATCTTGGGGAGTGTCCTTCTGATCCTCAGCATCCCATCGACTCTTGCAGAGTGCCCATCCGTTGAAAGCCCAACGGCCGAGGTGAGCGGGGTGTATGTTGAGCTCGACCAATGTCAGCCAACATGTCTCATTTCCCTCTGGATTTACCAGGAATCCAATGGAATCCCTGGTCTCCAGCGCGCCGACGCTATTCGTGACGACACCTGTGGTGGTATCCTCCAACCAGACGTGTTGTTGATAACCGGTTTTGCACGTGGCATCAATCTCTAACAACGAACGGATCATGTTTCCCGGCAAAACCGTTCACTTGGCCGGCAGAAGAGGCGGCACGACGTAGACGAAGAAGCCGAGGAACATCACGACGATCCCGGTCACCGCGAGCGTGCCCGCGGCCACCTGCGCCCACTTGGAGCCTTCGAGGCCGATGAGCGTGCCCGCGAGGACGAGCGCGAGGCCGCCCACGAGGAGCGTGCCGCCGCGGATCAGGCTGTCCTTCTGCGCGAGCACGTCGCGAAGCCAGGCCACGTCGAGGCCAGACCAACGTTGCCTCATGAAGCCTACGGCGGCAAGACGAAACCGCGGAGGGTCACGCAGATGGAAGGGGACTTGTCTCTTCCGTCTCCATGGTCCTCCGTGGCTTCGTTTTCGACGGCGCGGGGAAAGCATGATGTGTCGGCCCAGGCGTCGGCGACGCCGTGGGCGGCCCGCCTCCTCCGGAGCAGATCGAGGCCACCCTGGACTGGGTCACGCAGACCTTCCGCCGCTACTACGCCACCGCGCCGCCCCCGATGCCCGCGCGCTTCGCGCGGCGCGAGTTCGGGTTCCTCTGGAACGGCCAGAAGGGGTTCCACCGCCACATCGGCTTCTCGTCG
>DATLCC010000069.1:0-8728 GCA_035526585.1 Thermoplasmatota archaeon
CGTGACGAAGGCTCTGCGAGCGTCGCATCGCGGAGGGACCCTCACGCGCGTCGTGGTCGGGGAGGGTCGGCCGGGCTTCGAAGGCCGCGAGCTGGCGAGGACCCTCGCGGCCGAAGGCGTCGAAGTGATCCTCGTGGTGGATGCCGCGATGGGCCTCCAGGCGCGCGAGGCGGACGTGGCGCTCGTGGGCGCGGACGCGGTGCTTGGCGACGGCAGCGTCGTGAACAAGGTCGGCACGCGGCTCCTGGGCATGGCCTGCGCGCGCGCGGGCGTGCCGCTCTACGCCGCGGCGGACCGCTTCAAGATCAGCGCGGCGACGAGCCTTCCGCTGGAAGCGAAGGGCCCTGAGGAGGTCTGGCCCGACGCGCCCGCCGGTGTCAGCGTGCGGAACATCTACTTCGACCGCACCGAAGCGGACCTCGTGAAGGGCGTCGCGACCGATGCGGGGGTGCTCTCGCCCAAGGACGTGGGCACGCTCGCGGCGGAGCATGCGACGTGGGGCGACTGGGAAGCGCGGCTGCGGCGCGTGCGCGGCTGACGAAGTCCACGAAGCGCACGAGGACGCCGCGCCCAAGGCTTCGTGTCCTTCGTGCGCTTCGCGGGTCCCGTACGTGAAGCGTAACCAAATGGTTACCTAGTCCTCACAGGCACGTCGCCCACTCGGCGCGCCACTCGTCGCACGTGGGCGTAGGCAGGCGCGCCGCGGCGAAGCTCTCGTTGGCCCACTGGCGCGTCTCTGCTTCGTCCATCCCGAGGCGCGAGTTCCCCTCGCCATGCTGGATGTGCACGCGACCGCCGGGGAACGCGACGAGATGGAAGTAGGGAAGCCCATCGTCCGCGTCGGTGGTCGTGCGACCTGACGAGTCGTTCGGGAACGTGCCGCTGCGGCTGGGCAGAGAGAAGACGTACGTCCAGTTCGACCAGACGAGGTGCAATTCGTGCTCGTGGTCCTCGATGGCCGGCTCGCCCTCGTTCCCGCGCAGCCACGCGAAGTCTCCCAGGCGCAGCGGGGCCTCCGTCGTCGCCTCGTAGCTGCGCGTCTCCATCCCCTCGCGCTCGCCGGCGCGCATGTCGGCAGCGAGCGCCTCGCGCGCTGCGGCCCCGGAGACGATGGCATCCAGGAAGCGCTCGAACGCGGCGGGCGCGCCGGTGTCGTTCGGGGCGAAGCTGAACGAGACGCGCGTCCCGCCCGCGCCAGGCGCGAAGAGATCCCCCTGCCGCGCCCCGTCCGTCCATCGCACCTCGCGCGTCACCGCGACTTCGGGCACGAGGGGATCCTCGATGCGCGCGAGGCCGGGCGCGAGGATCTCCTGCGTGACGATGCCGACCTCGATCGCGCTCGGGTCCGCGAGGGCCGCGTACACGCGCGCGTCCTTCCAGCTCACGCTCGCGAGCCGCGGTGTGCAGTCCGGGAAGAAGGGCAGCGCGCAGCCTGATAGCAGGGCGAACGCGAGCGTCGCGGTGGCCGCGCGCAGCATGCGGGCCTATTCCTCGCCTTCCATCTTGGAGTAGTCGTCGAGGTCGTGGTCGTAGGCGATGACCTTGAGGTGGTACTTGATCGACACGTCCGTGCAGCCGCCGCAGGTGGGCTCGGCCTCCTGGCCGGTGAGCTTCACCGCGGGCTCGACGAACATGACCCACTGGCTGGAGTTCGCGTACGGCGAATCGGTCTGCTCCATCGTCACGGGCACCTGGTAGACGAGGCGCTTCGACTCGAGGCTCCCTTCGACGGGAAGCACGGTGGGGTGGCCGAGGAACGTCGTGTCCGCGCCGTGGTAGAAGAAGCGGATCTCGCTCACGACGCCCGGCGTGGAGGTCGCCTCCAGGATGTCCAGCTCGAAGCGGACCGCCTTCGTCTCCATGGGCACGGCCTTCGACGGCGAGACGGTCTTCTCGGAGAAGTCGCCCTCGGTCGCAAGCTGCGGCACGCGCTTCGCGTAGCTCACCTCGGTGTGCTCGTGGTCGGCGTCGTCGAGCACCTTCTCGGGCTTCCCTTCGAAAAGCTGCGGGTGGCCGGGGAAGGTCATGATGTCCGCGACGCGCACGATGTCGATGCGGAGATGGAACGGCCCGAGCGCCGCGCCGGGCTCGTCCGCCGTCTCAAAGCCGAAGACCCAGCGGCTCGTCTTCGAGTGCGGCATGTCCGTCATGTCGGGCGCGATCGCGACGGGGACGAGCTCCCCCTGCGGGAGCTGGACCGGCTCGCCGAAGTCGGTCGCGGCGGGCGCCCGCATCTCGACCGCGATGGACGTGACGCGCGGGTCGTCCCACGACGCCGTGATCTCCATCGAGCCCGTTCCCTCGTAGACGATCTTGCCATCCGGCAGGCGCCAGAGCATGCGCCCCGCCTTGGGTTGCTTGTCGACGAGGAGCGGCTCCAGGTTCTGGAAGGGATCCTCGCCCTGCGACGGGTCGAGGTCGTCGTCGAAGAGCGTGACGCGCTCGCTCTCCATCCAGTAGTCGTGCATGTGCGGCATGTGGCCGACGTCGGTCGCCATGGGCGCGCTGCCGTCGTCCACCGCGGGCGCGGCGGAGGCGCCCGGCGTCTCGTTCGCGTCGGGCGACGCGGGCGCCGCGTCCTCGCTGAAGCAGCCCGCGAGGAGAAGGACGCTGACGAGGCTCAGGGCGGCGAGGCGCACGCCCGGCGAGCCTGCGGAGGGGCGGAAAAGCGTTGTGGGAGCGTTGGCACCCAAGGCACCCTTCAAATAGCCCCTGCGGGCAGAAACCGGGCCGATCCCGATGAAGCTGCCCTACTGGTCGCGCATCCTGATCGGCGCCCTCCTGGGCCTCGGCGCGCTCGCCGCCTCCTGGCTCGTGCTGGGGATCCCGTGGGTCACCGCGGCCGCGGCCGCGCTCCTTGCGCCGGTCGGCTTCCTCGGCTCCTACTTCCTCGTGAGCGCCGACCGGCCGGAGGAAGGGTACGAGCAGGTCCTCTTCGATCGGCCGAACACCATCGCCGCCGTCGCGATGATCCTCCTCTTTGCGGGCGCGGGCGTCGGGACGGGCTTGCTGTCCTCGGCCGACGCGCCCGCCTCGCCGGCGGACAACATGTTCGCGTTGCGCAACGGCTACCTTGCGGCCTCGACCGCCTGGGGCAAGGACGCCCAGAAGGACGCCACCGTCGCCACCCTTGGCGAGCTGCGCACGGAGAGCGACCGGATCGCGGCGGAGATCGAAGCGCTCCCCGAAGGCGACGCGCGCACGCACCTCGAGACCGCGAACGATGCGATGGCCTTCGCGATCGACGCGCTGAAGGGGTGCGCCGAGAAGGAGCAGCGCTCCTGCATGGACGCGCGCCTGAACGCGGCGGACGCCGAGGCGGCGCTCGAGAAGTACAAGGCGCTCGCCGGTTGACGCGCGAGCGTCGCCTCGACCGACCGCACCACGCGGACCCGAGAGACTCGCGGTCTTCCACCGGTTCCACCGGAACAGCCCAACGAAACTCCAAGCGCACATCCGCCGAACCCTCCCCGTGAGCCTCACCCCGATCGACCTCCTCGCGCAGAGGCCCGACTGGGAGACGTACTTCATGGACATGGCGCGTCTCGCCGCGCGCAGGAGCTCGTGCCACCGGCGCGCCGTGGGCGCGGTGATCGTGAAGGACAAGCGCGTGCTCACCACGGGCTACAACGGGAATCCTCCCGAGTTCGAGCACTGCGCGACGATGGGCTGCATCCGCGAGATGCTCAACGTCCCGAGCGGCGCGCACCACGAGCTTTGCACCGGCCTGCACGCGGAGCAGAACGCCATCATCCAGGCTGCGACGACCGGCGTCGCCATCGCCGGCTCCACCCTCTACACGACGACGTTCCCGTGCGTGACGTGCGCGAAGATGATCATGGCGGCGCGCATCAGCGAGGTCGTCTACGACGAAGGCTACCCCGACGAGCTGGGCCGCTTCATGCTCGCGCGCTCGCAGGTGCACGTGCGCCGCGTCGGCGAGCCGATCCCCGAGCCGTTGGAGCGCAGCACGACGCGCGACCTCACCGGCGTCATCGCGCAGATGGGCTCGATCCCGAACCCACGCCGCTGATGCGCGCGGGGTTCGCCTCGCTGCGGACCATCTCGCACGAAGGGCGGCTGAACCGTCGTGTCGCTTCGGCTTCGTGGTCCGTCCGTCAGGTCGAACGAAGCAGGCGATCGGGCACTGCGCGCCCGTTCCGCGTGCCCACCTGCACGAACCCCGTGACGCCCGTCTTCCGCACGCGCCACTTCCCGTCCTTCTTGACGTCGCGATATTCCACGAACCACGCAAGCGCCGGCTTCCCGAACGAAAGGTACGGCGACGCGAACCCGCCCTCCCCCCGCGCCTCCGGGTCGCTGGGGCGGCATTTGCAGTGCAGCACGAGCCTACCGCCGCGGGGCAGCAGGCGCGCCAGCCACGCGAGGTAGCGCTCGTCCTCGGTCTCCTCGAGATTGTTCACAAGGAACGTGTCGAGGACGACGTCGTAGGAGGCCGCTGGCTCGTCGAGGAGCGCGGTCAACGGGGCGAGCTGGAGGTCGATCGCCTGCGCGCCCTTGCGGCGCCGCGCGCTCGCGATGCTGCGCCGGTTGTGGTCGAGCCCCGTGAGATGGCGGAACCCGAGCGCCGCGAGCGCGAGGAGATCGTTCCCCCGTCCGCACCCGACGTCGAGGACACGATGCGTCGGGCGCAGCACGTCCGCCGCGACGAGCGCCGCGAGCGCGGGCGAGAGGCCGGGGCGGCCGACGTACTCCTCGTCGCCCTCGACGATCCCCGCGTACAGGCTGGAGCCGACCACACGGCCGCGGAGGGCGCCCGTCCGCTTCAGCGTTCCCGGCGTCCGCGCGCGACGAGGGCGGCCGCCGCGACGAGCGCGACGAGGACGCCGGCGCCCGGCGCGGGCGCGCCGCGGCCGGTGTCGCCAGCGCCGTCGCCATCGTCGTGCGCGCCGCCGCTGCCGGCCTCGGGCGTCTGGGTGTTGGGGAGCGGGCGCCACGCTTCGACGAACGACGCAGGCTCGATGTCGGCGCTCGCGACGCGCTGCGCGGGCCCGGCCAGGAAGCCGTGCTGGTCGAGGAGCACGTTCGTCACCATCGTGCGCCCCTTGGCGGAGGCGAGCGGGAGGAGCTCGAAGCCTTCTCCCGCCGTCCCGTTCCAGCCCGTGTTCAGCGTGTAGCGGCCGTCCCCGAGCTCGACGACGGCGACCTTGTAGAAGCCCGAGGGAAGGGCGAGCTCCTGCGCGCCGCCCGGCTCGCCCGTGTAGTTCGAGCCAGGCACCTGCGCGTCGGGCGCCTTCGTGGTCTCGTTCCACCCGACGTGGCGCCCCGCCTCGTCCCACGCGTGGAGCGCGACGGGCGAGTGCGCCTTGATCGTGACGGCGCCGTACGCGCCGGGCGAATCGATCACCGCGTTGAGGATCTCGGACGTGGAGACCGATGCCTCGCCCCCGCCCGAGAGCTGCCGCCCGCGCTCCGCAGCGAGGAGGTCGCGCTTGCCCTCGTCCGAAAGGCCGTGCGCCTTCGCGACGTCGACCCACGCGTCGACGACCTTCTGCATCGCCTCGGCCATCGCGTCCAAGACCTCGGGGCCTTCCTCGCTCGCGCAGAGGAGCTGGATCGCGCGCTCGTCCGCGAGGAGCGCGACGAGCTTCTGGCGCACGTCGACCTGGAACGCGCGCACCTGCGCCTCGCTGGAGCCGTTCGCGGGCTGCTGGAGCGCCTTCACTGCGGCAAGGTGCACCGCGCGCGACTCGCGCAGGACGGGGCACGGGTCGACGAGGATCCTCACCTCGAGCGTGCCGGAGGCCGAGCACGCGCCCTGCAAGATCTCCTCGTCCATCGCGTTCGGGCACGCGTACCCCATGGGCGGCTCGTATTCGACCGGGAACGCGTCGCTCGCGCCGCCGCGCAGGATGCTGTGCCCGGACTTGAGCTGGATGGAGAAGACGAGCGCGTTCGCGGCGTTGGGGCCATCGAGCAGGGGCGCGACCTTCTTGGCGCGAGCGTCCCCCTGATCGACGAGCGAGACGCCCTCGGCGAAGAGGGGCGACATGGGCGGCGAGGGGAAGAGCGTCGAGGTCTCGCTTCCGCTCCCCTCGCTCGTCCACGTGCAGCGGTTCTCGCCGCGAGGCTGCCCGAGGCCATCCACGATGACGAAGAGATCCCCCGTCTCGGGATCCATGAGGCCGCGCGCATGCCTCTTGCCATCGCCGTAGATCTTCATGTCGACGTCGCACGTCTTGTCGGTGTCGATGACGTTCTCGACGCCGCCTTCATAGTTGTACACCGTGAGACGCGTGTGGTCGGCGAGCGCGCCCGTGCCCCCGCCGGTGAGCTGCGCGTCGCCGAAAAGGAAGCCGTCGGCGCCAAGCTTCAGCTCGAGCGTGCCCCCCCACGAGTAGGCGAAGCGGTAGTCGTGCGAGGCTTCCTCCAGGGAGCCCCCGTTGCGCTTCGAGCCCGCGCCGTGCGCGCTCACCGTCCCGCTCGCCTCGAGGGCCATCACGATGCTGGAGCCATCGTGCACCTCTCCGGTGAGATCGCGTTCGGTGCCGTGCGTGGCGAACGCGGAGGGAGCGAGAAGGAGGATCGTCACGAGGAGGCAGAGCGGACGCACGCGACCGCAGCCGGCGTCCTCCTCATGACGGTTTCCCGGGGCCGCATCGGTAGGGCCAAGCGCATGTCCGGCTTGACGGACACATGCACCCGAACGCGGCCCTCGTCGCGCGCTTCTACGACGCCTTCGACCGGCACGACGCGGAAGCGATGGCCGTTTGCTATCACAAGGAGGTCGTCTTTTGCGACCCCGTCTTCGGCGAGCTCCACGGCGAGCGCGCGGCCGACATGTGGCGCATGCTGTGCGGCCGCGCGAAAGACCTCAAGATCGTCGCGAGCGACATCGCGGCCGACGACACGCTCGGGTCCGCGCGCTGGGTCGCCACGTACTCCTTCGGCCCGAAGGCGCGAAGGGTGCGCAACGACATCGAGGCGCGCTTCGAGTTCAGGGAGGGGTTGATCGCGCGCCATGAGGACTCGTTCCCGCTCTGGACGTGGTCGCGCCAGGCGCTGGGGCCCGCGGGCCTCCTGCTGGGCTGGACGCCGATGGTCCAGCGGCGCATCCGGGGGGACGCGCGGCGCGGGCTCGATGCGTTCGTCGCGCAGCGCTCGCGGTGAGGCTCCGCACGCCTTATCTTCGAGCGTCCGCATGCACGCGCGTGGGGCTCGTCTGGAACCCGTGGGCGCTCCCCTGGCTCCTCTCGTCCGTCCTCCACGTCTCGACGTGCCTCTTCATCTATGGCGTCGCGGGTGACCGGCTCCTCAACCGCGCATTGGCGGTCACGCTCTTCTTCGCCGGCGTCATCGGCATGAGCTACGGCCTGTCGGCGATGACGACGGACCTGGCGGATTCGTACGCGCTCACCGTGATGGGCCAGATCGCGAAGTTCGTCGTCGGCATGATGTACCCTGTCTTCGTCGGCGCCGCGCTCCGCACGCCGTTCACCGCCTGGCTTCGCGCGCGCTCCGTCCGGACGACGTTCATCGGGCTCGCCGTCGTCCTTCCCGTGATCGGCTTCCTTCGACCGGGGTGGTTCATCGGCGACCGGCTCGCGCGCGCGGGCCCGTTCGCGTGGAGCGTGCGGCCGGCGGCGCAGGCCTTCGACACCGTGGCCGCGCTCCTCTTCCTCTACGCGCTCGTCGCGTCGATCTCCGCGTGCCGTCGCGCCGCGCCCGGCACGCCGGCGCGCGACCGGGCGCGTTGGTTCATGCTCGCGTTCGGCATCCGGGACGTCGTCATCGCGGGCTCCATCGTCTCCGCGTTCGTCGTGCTGCTTCCCGACACCGTAGGCTACGAGCTCACCTTCAACGTCCTCGTCCCCACGCTCCTGAGCCTGTACGTTGTGATGATCGTCTACGGCGTGCTCCGGTGGCACCTCTTCGACCTCGATCTCCACATCAAGTGGACGCTGCGCCGCGGCACGCTCGGCGCCATCTTCGTCGGCGTCTTCCTCGTCGTCACGCAGCTCGCGCAGAACGGCTTCGCGGACCGTTTCGGCTGGATCTGGGGCGGGATCGCGGCGGGCCTCCTGCTCTTCGCGCTCGTCCCGCTGCAACGGCTCGTCGACCGGTTCGCGAACGCCGCGATGCCGGAGGTGAGCGGGTCCGCGGAGTATCTCGCGCACCGGCGCGCCGAGGTGTACCTGGCCGCCCTCGAGGAGATCCTCGTGGATGGAGAGATCTCGCCCAAGGAGCGCGCGATCCTCGAGCGGCTGCGCGCGAAGCTCGGCCTCGGCGCCGACACCGCGGCCGCGCTGGAGCGGGACGCCCTGCTCGCGAGGAGACCGGCCGCGGGGGAAAGCGGGCCTGCCGGAGAGGTCAGAGCAGGGTAGGGCCACCCATCTGGATGGCGACTATCCCCTTCTGCAGCGTGCTCGTGGCGCTCGTCGCGCAGCCGACGCATCCGTCGGTGTAGACCGCGTACACGCGGCCGTCGGGGCCGACGTCGACGTCCATGTAGTCGGCGATGTTGTTGAGGCAGCCGCCGAGCTTCGAGATGCAGCCGATCTGCAGCGGGTCGCCGGCCGTGACCTTCACCGGCGCGAGGGTCGGCGCGGCGCTCGCGGCGTCCGTGACGACCGCGACGTAGCCTTCCCAGCGAGTCGTCGCGGGGGCGGTGCCGGGGTTGTGGTCCCAGCCGAGGGCGTCGGTGGTGGATCCGTAGAAGGAGATGGCGATCCTGCCGTTCGCGCCGGCGACCACGACGGGGAACGCC
>DATLCC010000070.1:0-3330 GCA_035526585.1 Thermoplasmatota archaeon
CGCCCCCGCCCGCGCCCGAGCCCGAACCCAAGCCCGAGCCCCCGCCCGTGCCCGCGCCCACCGTCTGGATGCCGAGCGTGACGCTGCCGTTCACGGCGCACGCGACGCTGTCGGCGGGCGTGTCGTCGACCGAGACGTCGCCGCAAAGCTCCGCGATGAGGGAGTCCTCGTCCTGGATCTTGCGCTCGAAGTCGATCACCTGCTTCCCCGTGCGGGCCTCGGCCTCGACGTAGCCAGACTCGAGCGCCTCGGATGTCGCATCCGCCTGCGCCTGCGGCGTCCACTCCTCGGCGTCGTCGGCGAAACCCAGCGCGACGGCGAGCGAGGCTGGGAACGTGCCCGCGTCCATGCCTTCGACCGCGGCGAACGCGAAGGACGCCAGGGGGACGTCCTGCGCGCCCCCGTGGACGACCTCGTTGCCGCCGTACGTGCAGTCCCAGGCCTCGTCGTCCAGGGTCCCGCGGCCCGCCGTGACCACGAGGGCGCCTTCGTACTCGAGCATGCCTGCGGTCGCGGGCTTCGTCTCGTTGAACGAGAGCGTGCAGTCGAGGGTGGACTCGACGCCCTGGTCCACGAGCTGGATCTCGAGACGCCCCATCGCCTCACGGAACTCGTCGCCCGTGCCAGCGTACGCGCCTGCGCCCACCTTCGTGAGCTGGTACACGCCCACTCGCGACCAGTCCACGCTGAAGGAGTACGAGCGCACCCAGTCCTCGTAGACGTGCGACGAGGCCGCGGAAGCGCGACCGCTGTCGGTGTAGGCGAGCGAGACCTTTGCCGCCCCGTCGAAGAGCGCGGCGCTCGCGAGGGGAGCGAGCGAGAGCAGGAGCACGATGCCGGCGGCGCGCAGGGTATGCATGCGCGGACGATGCGCCGCCACGACTTGGAGGACCGCCAAGACGCTCGTTGTCGCAGGACGTCCAAAGAAAGTTGATAAGACGGGAGTCCTCGTCACGCTGGATGGCGACCGTCAAGTCTGCGAACGTGCCGCCGACGCACCCGAGCGTCTGGGCCGGCCTCGCCCTTGCCGCCGTGGGCCTCCTCGTCGCCATCTTCGCCTATACGGGCACGCGCGTGTACGACATCGCGTTCGCCTTCGCCGCGATGGCCGGCGCGCTCCTCGCGCTCGCCGGCATCCTGGTCGCGGCGTGGGGCCGCAGCATCATGGCGTCGCGCGCGTCGCGCTCGCGTCGGACGCTCATGACGCAGGACGCGCTCGCGCTCGCGAAGCCCGTTGCCGTCAGGGGCTCCGAAGAGCTGCCGACGGTAGCCGAGCCCAGCGAGAAGAAGCGCTTTTCGTTCTCGATGCCCAAGAGGGCGAGGAAGGAGGAGAGGCCCGCCGACACGGCCGCGCTCTTCGCCTTCAAGCGCAAGGCGGCGCCCGAGCCCGCGCGCGCGGCCGACGACCCGCGCCACCCCGACGTCGCGGCGCGCCTCGCGGAGGAGCCATCCATCGCGGCGCAGGCGCCCAAGCCCGTGCGCGCGACCCTCAAGTGCCCGCAGTGCGGGAACACGTTCACGGCGGAAGGCGTGCGCCCGTTCACCGCGAGCTGCCAGCAGTGCGGATTCGCTTCGACCGTGTGACGACGGAGGCCGGAGGTCCGAAGGACGCCGGAGTTCCGGAGCCTCCAGGGGACGACGCGCGTGATCCCGGATCTCATGACGCAAACTCCGGTTCCCCGTCGTGCTGGGGTCCCGCCAACGTGCGGCCGCAGACGATGCCTTGGGCTTCCCGTAGCGCAGGGAGCGGCGACCCGTCGCGTGACCGCGAAGCGGTCCCCCTCGGTCGCGTCCCGAGGCGCGACCGTTCAACGGCGTAACCGCAGCCCTTTTAGAGGGGCAGGCCGAGCCTCCGGCGATGATGCTGCGCTGGGCGTCGATCGTGCTAGGGCTCGTCGCGATCGCCGGCACGGCCGCCGCATGCGAGGGCCTCTCTCCGGGCGACGAGCTCAACGTCGGGAACTTCATCTGCACGCTGGGATTCCTCGTCGCGGACCCGAACGGCCTCTACTTCACGACCGCAGGCCACTGCATCCACGTGGACGAGACGGCGTCCACGCCCGACGTGGGCGACTGGGGCGTCGGCGTCTTCCACTATCTCGAGCCCGAGACGGGGAGCGAGACCGACGGCAGCCCCGGGCACGACTTTGCGCTCATCCGCGTGGATCCCGACGCGTACGGCTCGCTCAACCCGAAGATGTGCGGCTACGACGGCCCGAACGGGCTCTACAACGAGACGCCCGGGAGCGGCGGCGTGCAGACGTACGGCCACGGCCTCGTCTTCGGCGACGCCGGCGACATCTTTGGCGCGCCCACGAACGCGCGCCCCGGCGTCGGCCTCCAGAGCGATGGGGACGCGTTCTATTGGTTCGGCATGAACACGCCCGGCGACTCCGGCGGTGCGGTGCTCTCCGACGACGGGCGCGCGATCGGCGTCCTCACGCACCTCACGGCCGGCACGGCCGGCACGAACGGCGGCACGACGCTCGAACGCGGCTTCCGCCTCGCCGCCGACGCGGGCTTCACCCAGCTGCGCCTCGTGCTCGCCGGGGAGGACCCGGTGAAGGTCCTGAGCGAGCTGCGCAACGGGCCCACGCCGGTGCCGCCCACGACGGCATCCCCGGGCTCCGGCGCGAAGCCGACGCCCCCCGGCTCCAACTCCACGGGCCCCAGCAGCAGCAATGGGACCGCCCCGGCCGCCGCGAACGGCACCACCTCCGGCGCCGTGCCGCCCGCGCGCGACGATGATAGCATCGCGCCGGCCGCCACGAACGGCGAGGACGAGGCGAAGAAGGTCCCGATGCCTGCTCTGCTCTCGATCGCTTCGGTCGCTGTCGCGCTCTTCGTGCGCCGCCGCCTCTCGTGACGACGAAGCCACGGAGGTCCACAAAGACGTGGGGAATGTGCCTGCTCCAGGCCTGCCTCCCACCGCTCCGGAGAGGGACCACGGAGTGCAACAAGGAAGTCGCTTGTCGCGGGTATCAAAGGGCCTACCCTCTCTCGCTCCGTGGTCCCTCACCGGAGAAGAGAACGACAAGAGTTGTCCGGGGACCCTTCCATCGTCCTCCGTGTTTCTCCGTGGCTTCGTCGCCGAAAGCGCGAGACGATGAGGGCGAGTGAAGAAGGAACCCTTTAGCCACGGGCGCATCAGTAGGGGCACGTGCTCCCCGGCCTGCCGCCGGCGTCGTTCCTCCGCCCCGCCGCGGTCAAGGACTGGAAGTTCGAGCGCGATTTCTACCGGCGCGCCTACGCCGCGAGCACGATCGTGCACTTCACGCACGGCGACTGCATGGACGGCGCCACCTGCGACGTCCTCGTGCGCGCCGCGTA
>DATLCC010000071.1:0-18852 GCA_035526585.1 Thermoplasmatota archaeon
GACGTCTTCAGCCGCCAGCTCGCGGGGTGCGTGAAGGCTGGCGACGTCGTCATCGGCATCTCCACGAGCGGCACGTCGAAGAACGTCGTGAAGGCGATGGAGGTCGCGAAGAAGGCCGGCGCGAAGAGCGTGGGCTTCTGCGGCCGGCGCGGCAAGACGCTCGCCGCGATGAGCGACGTCGCGCTCTGCGTCGAGAGCGACGACACGGCGCGCATCCAGGAGATCCACGAGATGTACTACCATCTCGTCTGCTATCTCGTCGAGAAAGAGCTCTTCCCATGAACGGGTGGACGGTCTTCATCGACCGTGACGGGACGCTCAACGTGGACCAGGTCCACAACGTCGACGTGGCGCGCCTCACGCTCCGGCCCGGCGCGCAGGAAGCGCTCGCCTTGTGGAACGCGCAGGGATGGCGCGTCGTCGTCGTCACGAACAACAGCGGGATCGCGCGGGGCAAGTATACCGAGCCTGACATGCACGCGTTCCACGCCGCGCTCGAGGCGGGCCTGGGCGGCCGGATCGACGCGTTCTACTTCTGTCCGCACATGCCGGACGCCGGGTGCGGGTGCCGCAAGCCGGAGACGGGCATGTTCGACGCCGCGATCTCCGACCTCGGCATCGACCCGCGGCGCTCGTTCATGATCGGAGACACCGCCGCCGACATGGAGGCGGGTCGCAGGATCGGCGCCCGCAGCATCTACGTCGCCGCCAAGGAGGGGGCGCCCGCGCCGCCCGCGGACCACGTGGCGCGCGACCTGCGCGAGGCCGCCGAATGGACGCTCCAGGAGGCGCGCGCGTGGACATCCTGATGACGGTGCACCGCTTCTGGCCGAGCATCGGCGGCACGGAGGCCTTCGTCGAAGGGCTCGCGCGCACGCTCGCGAAGCGCGGCCACGACGTCACGATCGCCACGAGCAGCGAGCCGGGCGCGCCGGCGGAGCAGACGCGCGACGGGTACGCGATCCACCGCTTCGAGCTCGTGCGCAAGGGCAAGTTCCGCGTGCCTCACAAGGACTATCGCGACCTGCTGCGCGCGCCGGGCTGGGACGTCCTCGTCGCGCACGGGCAGCGCGTGTGGTCGACCGACTATGCGTATGATATCCTCCGGCGCACGCCGACGCCGGTCGTGCTGATGTACCACGGCTTCTACCAACATCACATGAACCGGTTCCGGCCGCCCGAGTGGCTCTATTACCGGGCGCTCGTGCCGTGGGCGTCGAAGAAGCGGCATCTTGTGGCCGAGACGGAGGGAGAGCGCGAAGAGCTCGCGCGCTGGGGCGTGCCGCGCGAGCGCATCGAGGTCATCAGCAGCTCGCTCGACGCCTCCGAGTTCCGCGCGCCGCACCCGGGCTTCCGCGCGAAGTACGGCTTCGCGGCGGACGAGGCGGTGCTCCTCTACGTCGGCGGCTTCTACGCCAACAAGCGCGTCGAGGATGCGGTCCGCATCGCGGCGGCCACGAGGACGCCCCTCGTCGTGATCGGCCGCGACCCGGATCCTGCGCAGCGCACGCTCGCCGCGTGCCGGGCGCTCGCCGCGCGCGAGGGCGCCGACGCGCGGTTCCTCGGCAAGATCCCCTGGGAGGACGTGCTCTCCGCCTACCAGGAGTGCACGCTGTTCCTGCTGCCCGCGCGCTTCGAAGGGTACGGCCTCGTCCTCCTCGAAGCGATGGCGTCCGGCCTCCCTTTCGTCGCCACGCGCGCCGGCGCCGCACCCGAGCTCGCGGCGATGGGGTGCGGCGTGAGCGTCCCCACGTGGCAGGACATGGCGCGCGAGGCCGCCGCGCTCCTTCAGGACCCTGCGCGCCGCGCGAGCATGGGCGCGATCGGCCGGGAGCGCGCTCTCGGGTTCACCTGGGAGCACGTGGCGGCGGCGCACGAGCGGCTCTACAGGCGCGCGATCCGCGAACAGCTCAGCGCACGGCGTTGACGGCCCATGCCATCCCGAACATCGCGATCGTGCCAAAGAGGATGACGAGCATGCTCATCATGCCGATCCTCTTGCCCAGCGCGCCAAGCTCCGCCTGCTGCTCTCCCGTGGGCGGCGTGCTTGCGGCGCCCATCGCGGCGAGGAGCTTCTTGCCCGTGGGCGCGATGACGCCGAAGCCGACGATCGCCATGAGGATGGCCGACAGGGCGCCGATCGCGAGGGCCGGTCCGTAGCCGCCGCCGACCTGGAACGCGCTGAAGTAGTCGGTCGGGTAGAGGCGCCAGATGAGGACGAGGCCCGAGAGGATGGAGAGCGGGCCGACGATCATGTAGTATCGCGTCATCGCGGGGATGACCGCTTCGGCGAACGGGCGCCGGATCTGAGGGGGGCCCCTCGCCATCACGCGCGGCGCGATGACGTTGCCCCAAAGAAGCGCGCCGCCGACCCATGCGACGGCGCTGGCGATGTGGATGACCCTGATCACGCCGGTGAGAGCGTCTGACATCGACCGAGGCATGCGGCAGGGGTGCGTAAGCCTACCTTTCCGCGCTGGGCGGCTCGCCGGTCTTCCCGACGAGGCTCCCGACGTCGAGCGCCGCGCCCTTCCAGAGCTCCTCGAAGCGCGTCGAGAGCTCGGTCGCGAACTTGGGGTCCCAGATGAACACGGTCGCGAAGTATTCCTTGGGATCGACCGGGTTCTTCACGCCGATGAGCGCCTTCTCCCCGTCCACGACCGCGAAGGGGACGAGCTCCCCTTCGGTGACCTTCACGAAGAGGTTCTTCCCGAGGTGCGGGAGCATGGAGCGCGCGATCTGCTCGTTCACGGGCGCGTCCAGGATGTTGGGGATGTCGCTCTCGCGCACGAGGATCCGGGTGCGCACGCCGCGGTCGACGGCGGCCACGAGCGCGTCGAAGAGCGCCGCGTCCTGCGGGCGATAGCGCTGGATCTCGAGGTTCACGTCCATGGAGACGGACGCCTCGGCGAGCTTCTCGACGAGGAAGGCGCGGCTCTCCTCCTGCCCGACGCTCGCGCTGTAGAACGACGAAGGGTCCTTCTTGACCTTGGGCGAGAGGCGCTTCTCGAGGTCGCTCGCGAGCCGCGTGAGTTCTGCGTACCGCTCGTCGAGCTCGCGCTTGCGCTGCGCGAGGAGGTGCGACATCGCGACGCGCGGCTGGACCGCGCGGTACTGCTTGGGGCGCCCGTCCTGCAGCGTGAGGAGCCCGCGCTCGACGAGGCTGTTGAGCACGTCGTACACGCGGCCGAAGGGGATCTCCGCCTTGTGAGCGATGGTCGAGGCGTCGGCGAGCCCGAGCCGCAGCAGGAGCGAGTAGGCGCTCGCCTCGTAGCTCGACAGGCCGAACCCCTTGAGCTCCTCGCCCGCCGACTCGTCCACAACCTGTGCAGAGAGTGAGATGGACATCCTTCTTGCGTAATGACTGAACGTACCTCGTGTTCTCTCACTCGGGTCCGAGGTTGTCGCGCCACGGACATCTTTAAGACGGGTCCCGGCCTCGCGTCGCTCGTGGAAAGGCCGCTCGTGAAGCTCGTGTCCGACGTGGACATCGAGCACGCGCTCCAGCGCGTTGAGCAGGTCCTGCAACGCGCCGTCCAATGCGACGAGCCGCTCCTCCAGCGCATGGTCGCGGAGCTCATCCACGCGGGCGGCAAGCGGATGCGTCCGCGCATCGCGCTCCTTGCGTTCTCCGCGTGCGGCGGCAAGCCGGAGCGCCTGGATGCGGTGATCGACGCGGCGGCCGCCTGCGAGCTCATCCACACGGCGAGCCTCGTGCACGACGACATCATCGACCAGTCGCCTCTGCGCCGCGGCCGACCCACGCTGCACACGGCCTACGGCATCCCGCACGCGCTCGTCGCGGGCGACTTCCTCTTCACGCGCGGCTTCGGCCTCTCCGGCCGGCTCTCGCGCGACGTCATCGCCGTGACCGAGGAGGCGTGCGCGCGCCTCGCCGAGGGCGAGGTCATGGAGCAGCGCCTCCTTGCCGAGGAGATCGACGAGGAGCGCTATCTCCAGATCGTGATCAAGAAGACAGCCGAGCCGATCCGCGCCTGCGCGAAGGCGGGCGCGCTCCTGGCGGACGCCCCGCCCGAGGTCGTCCGCGAGCTTGGCGAGTTCGGCATCGACATCGGCATCGCCTTCCAGATCGCGGACGACGTGCTGGACATCGCCGGCGACCCGAAGGAGACCGGCAAGGCGGTCGGCCAGGACGCGAAGACGGGCGTATTGACGCTCCCTGCGGGGATCGGCGACGACACGCACACGTTCCGCAAGCTCGCGCGCGAGAGCGACCCTGAGGAGCTGCGCCGCATGCTCGTCGAGACCGGCGCCATCGACAAGGCGCGCGCGGTCGCGACCCGGTACGCCGAGCGCGCGAAGGCGCGGCTCGCGGTGCTTCCACCTGGACCCGCGAAGGACGAGCTTCTTGCGCTCGCCTCCTCGGTCGTCAAGCGCCGAAGCTGATGCGTAACCGAAAGGTTACGCGTCGCGCTGGCTCGAGCCACGTTGGGCAAGCGCGCGGGAAGAAGGCTTATCAGCCTCCGCCGAGGCTCGTCGAGCCATGGCCCGCACGGCGCGCGCTCTCCTCCTGACCCTGGGTCTCATCGTCACCGCGCTCGCGGGATGCCTCACGCCCGACGGCCGCGACCTCGCCCCTGGCGCGACCGTCGTGCCGCGCGTCGACGGCCTCCTGCCGATCTCGATCGCGAACGTGATGGGGTTCACGCAGCAGATCGTCGAGCCGGCCGTGGGCCTCGGGAACGATCTCTACGAGCCGACGCTGGAGGTCTCCGACACGGGCACGCTCTACGTCGCCGCGCACGTCGTCGGCGCCGCCACGACGGGCACGCCCGCGTACGTTTCCAGGGACGATGGCGCCACGTGGACGCCGCTCCCCTTCCTCGGCCCCGTTGCGGCGCCCTCGCCCCTCCAGGGCGCGACGCCGCCCCCGGGCGACGAGGGCTTCATCGTCGCCGGCGAGAACGGACAGGCGTGGATGGCGGACATCTACGCGGCCGGCTTCAGCGTGACAGGGTGGTGCGACGACGGCGCGTCGCAGTGCTACGACGACCGGCAGGCGTACGACCGCGCGGAGTCGACGACGACGTGCACGCCGATGAGCCTCAACGACCGCCCGTGGGCTGCGTACGCGAGCGGCACGCTCCTGCTCGTCAACAACCCGGGTGGCGGCCCGATGCAGATCGGAGTGATGGACGTGCCACCCGCCGCGCCCGTCGGCATCGTCGGCGTGAACGGCCCCACTTGGAACATGTGCGCGAGCGAAGGCGGCTCGATCCCGGGCGTCCCCGCGATGCGCGCGGACGGCCTCTTCGCGGTCCCCCAGATGGACGGCTCGGGCGAGGACCAGGTGCTCAACGTCGTGATCGGGAACAAGGAGGACATCTTCGCCGTCGAGACGAAGACCGTCTTCCCCGTAACCTCCGCGGGCGGCGGCACGAGCAACGGCGGCCGCACCGCGTTCGACCGCGAAGGCACGCTCTTCGTCGGCGCGCGCAACAACACGCTCAAGGAGGAGGTCCCCGGCGACATCCTGAATGGTGGCTTCACCATCGCGGACGAAGGGCGCTTCATCCTCGCCGTGAGCACGGATGGCGGGCAGACGTTCCAGAACGCGACGTTCGCCACCGGCACGCCGGTGCGCTCGCTCTACCTCGACGGGAACATGTTCGGCCGCGGCGCGCTCCTCACGTGGTCGCAGCTTGGCGACGACGAGGACCACAGCGACTGGTACGTCGCGCACCTGTTCGCCGGCCCGGACGGCGAGCCCCTGGTGCAGGACGTGACGCTCGCGGTCGACGAGGGCCCGCACAGCTCGGCCCACGTCATGGGCGCTGCGGCCGGCCCGGACGGGCGCGCGTACTTCCTGAACTTCCAGGACGAGGCCGACCCGGCGAAGTACACCGGGTCGAGCCCCATCAGCGTCTGGATCCAGCAGGGCGGCGTCACGCTCCCTATCGAGGCCGAGGCCGTCGAAGGCTAGGCGTCGAACAGCGCCGCCCGCACGCGCTCGAGCCCGGCCAGGTCGTGCACCGACCCGGGCATCGCGGGCACGACGTCGAACGGCGCCGGCACCTGCGCGCGCAGCGCCGCTTCGTACTTCTCGTGGTCCGCGGCGAGCGCCTCGTAGAAGAGCCCCGCGCGCACGGCGTCCTCGATGAAGCGCGCGGCCGCATCCGGCGCGGCGCCGGTCGCGTGCGTGACGCGCCGCACCGCGCCCGCGTGGTACGCAGGGTCCCCGAGGGCGCGCGCGACCTCGAGCCCCTTGAGGCGCGGGTAGTGCCGGTTCACGATGCAGCTCGCGATCGGAAGGCCGAGGCCGCCCGTGACCTCGCGGTAGAGGCGCGCCGTCTGCGGCACGCTCTCCTCCTCCGCGGTCGAGACGATGTGGAGCGAGGTGCGCGCGGGGTCGGCGAGCACGCGCTCGATGGCCCGGACGCGCGTCTCCATGTCGGCGAACATCTGGTCGAACGTGCTCATGAACTCGGCCATCTCTTCGATGTACTCCGAGCTCGTCCAGCGGGACAGGACGTTCATCATGTACCCGCCCCCGAGGCGCAGGAAGCGCGTGGGCTTGAAGAGGTACTTGACGACGCCCGACTCGTAGACGCGGATGAGCTTCTTGTTCACGCGGAGGAACTCGATCGCGTGCGACGAGGGGGGCGTGTCGACGACGATGACGTCGTACGATCCGTCCGCGACGAGGTCGTGAAGCGTGCCCATCGCGACGAACTCCTCGCTCCCCGCGAACGCGTCGGAGAGCTGCTCGTAGAAGCGCGAGCCGAAGATGCGCCCGAGCGTGTCCGCGCTTGGCGCGTAGCGGCGCACGAGCGCGTCGAGCGCGGCCTTCGTGTCGAGCATCAGCGCGTCGAGGTTCGGCCGCACGTGGACGATCTCGCTCCCCAGCTTCACGCCGAGGCTGTCCGCGAGGCGCCGCGCGGGGTCGACCGTGAGCACGAGGGTGCGCCGGTCGCGCGAGGCCTCGAGGGCGGCGGCGGCGCTGATGGTCGTCTTTCCCACGCCACCCGTGCCGAGCATGACCACGAGCTGCTTCGTGCGGAGGGCCTCGGAGAGCGTCATCCCATCGCCCCCGAGGCGGGCGCCTTCATCGCGTCCGCGATCTTGAGCAGCCGCCGCGAGCTGTCCGGGATGAGCGGGATGATGGAGAGTTTCGCGTCCAGCGCGCGCAGCTCCGCGAGATGCGACTTCGCCTCGGCGCGCTGCGCGGCCATGAGCTTCAGCGCGACGAGCCAATCGTCGAGGTCGAAGCCGGCGCGTCCTGCGGGCCGCGCCTTTTCGCCGATGTTCTGCGGAACATCGGCGATCGGCACGCGCCCTTCGATCTCGCGCGCGAACGCCGTGCGCGCCTGCGCGTCGCCGTCGAGCTTGCGCAGCACGGCGCGGCTCCCCTCGTCCTCGAAGAAGGGCGGGAGCCACTTGTTCACGGCGATGTTGTCGACGGCGAACCCCTGCGCGACGAGGGCGCGCGCGAGCTCCATCGTCTCGCGCACGGGCATCTCCTCGGCGAGCGTCACGAGCACGATGTCGGTGACGGCCGGGTCCTGCAACATCGCGCGCAGCTGCTCCGCGCGCGCCCGCAGCGGCCCGGCGAGGATGCGCGCGCTCTTCTCGGGCGCCTCGAGGAAATGGATGCCGTGGCCCGTCGCCGGCGCGTCGAGAACGATGCGATCGTAACCTTCGTCGAGCTTCGTTGCGACGAAGTGGAAGATCGCCATCTCGCGCACGCCGGGCACGATGTCGACGAGCGACTCGTAGGACGGATTCTTCAGGATGATGTCTGCCATCGGCCCGAGGCGCGTGATACGGCGGACGAGGTCGTCGACGAGCTGGCGCGCGTCGATGTGCAGGAGCTCCAGCCGGCCGCCCGTGTCGACGCCGGCGGCTTCGTGCTGGATGCGCGGGCCGGGATCGTCGTGCGCGACGACGCTGAGGAGGAGGACCTTCTCGCCGGCCGCCGCGCGGTCGACGGCGAAGGCGCTCGCGAGCGTGGTGCGCCCGACGCCGCCCTTGCCGAAGAAGAGGGAGACCCTTCCGAGCGCCACGCGGAGCACGACGCACGGCCGCCCATGAAGCTAGGCCCTCGGAGGACGTTGCGGTCACGAGGGAGCAGGTGCAGACGGGCGCCTCGACGGTGGCGTGCTCGACGAAGAAGGTGGGCCCTCCTTGCCGGCCGCCGCTTCGTCACGCTCCTTCGCTCGCGCAGCGGGGTGGCAGCGCGCGCGGGCGGCGGGCGTGGAGGGTACGCGCGCGCGTGCGCGCGTACGCGCGTGCGCGCGTACGCGTATACACGCGCGGGCGCGCACCCGCGCGCCTTTGGTCGCAAGGGCGCTTTCCTGTACGGTCTTGTACGGACATGTCAACTATCCCGTGGGCGAACGTTTGAAGAAGGAGGGGAGTCTCCTGCCGTCCAGCCTCGAGTCGCTCGCCATGAAGGTCGTCGTCATCTCGGAGAAGGACATCGCCGCGAAGAAGATCGCAGCCCACCTCTCGGAGGGGGACGCGGACCAGAGCAAGATGGGCGGCGTGAACGTCTACGAGTGGAAGCAGGGGAAGGGGAAGGCCAAGGAGGAGTGGACGGTCGTGGGTCTGCGCGGCCACATCATCACGCTCGACTACCCGAAGGAGCACACGCGCTGGTCGCTCCAGAAGCTCCCCGAGCTCGTGTGGGTCGACCCGCAGCGCAAGGTGGACAAGGACGCGAAACCGATCGCCGAGGCGATCAAGAAGCTCGCGAAGAAGGCGGACCGTGTCATCGTCGCGACCGACTTCGACCGCGAAGGCGAGCTCATCGGCGTCGAGGCGCTCGACCTCGTGAAGGAGGTCAACCCCGACGTCGAGATCAAGCGTTCGCGCTTCTCCGCCCTGACGAAGGACGAAGTGACGCGCGCGTTCGGCGCGCTCACGAACGTCGACGACAAGCTCGCCGCGAGCGCGCACGCGCGCCAGGTCGTGGACCTCGCCTGGGGCGCGGCCCTCACGCGCTTCCTCAGCATCGCCGCCGGCCAGCGCGGCCAGGACTTCCTGAGCGTCGGCCGCGTGCAGTCGCCGACGCTCGCGCTCATCGTCGACCGCGAGAAGGAGATCCGCGCGTTCCAGCCCGTCCCCTTCTGGGAGGTCACTGCGACCGTCCACAAGGACCAGACTTCCGACGCGCCCGGCGGGGCGCGTCCTCGCGGCAGCGACGCTGCCGCCTTCGACGTCAACCACGAGACGCGACAGTTCTGGGACGAGCGCAAGGCGACGGCCGCGCACGCGGCCGCCAGCGCCGCGAAGACCGGGCGCGTCGCGAGCGCGGACAAGACGAAGCGCACGACGCAGCCGCCGACGCCCTTCGACACGACGACGTACCAGCGCGCGGCCGCGAGCCTCGGCTACACCATCAAGCGCGCGGACAGCATCGCCGAGTCGCTCTACACCGCGGGATACATCTCGTACCCCCGCACGTCGAACACCGTCTATCCGGCGAGCATCGACCTCAAGGAGATCGTGACCGCCTTCGCGCAGCCAGGCTCGTTCCTCGAGAAGGACGCGAAGAAGATCCTCGCCGGCGGTCCGCTCCATCCGACGCGCGGCAAGAAGGAGACGACGGATCACCCGCCCATCCACCCCACGGGCGTCGTGCCGAAGGCAACGGAGCTCAGCGGCCCCGAGTGGAAGGTCTACGACCTGATCGCGCGGCGGTTCCTCGCGACGCTCTCCGACCCCGCCGAGGTGGAGCGCATCAAGGTCACGCTGGAGATCGGCGGCGAGACGTTCCACGCGAACGGCCAGACGCTCCTTGTGCCCGGCTTCCTCGCCGTCTACCACTTCTCGAGCCGCGAGGACATCATCCTCCCCGCCCTCGCCGTGGGCGACACCGTGCAGGTGCGCGGCGCCCACCTTGCCGCGAAGCAGACGCAGCCCCCGTCACGGCTCACGCAGTCGAAGCTCGTCCAGATGATGGAGGAGCTGAACCTTGGCACGAAGGCGACGCGCGGCGACGTCATCCAGAAGCTCTACGATCGCGACTTTGTGCGCAACAAGACGCCCGAGCCCACGGAATCCGGGTTCGCGATGATCGACGCGCTGGAGAAGTACGCAGACATCATCTCGAAGCCCGAGATGACGGCGACGCTCGAATCCGACATGGACAAGATCGCCGAGGGCGACCTGAAGCTCGACGACGTCGTCACCGAGTCGCGCGAGATGCTCGAGAAGGTCGTGAAGACCCTCGAGAAGAACCGCGAGAAGATCGGCGACGAGATCCGGCGCGCGCTCGAAGCCAAGAACACGCTGGGGATGTGCGCGAAGACCGGGCACCCGCTCATCATCCGCCGTTCGCGCACCGGGAAGCGCTTCGTGGGCTGCAGCGGCTGGCCCAACTGCGACGTCACCTTCCCGCTGCCTCAGTATGGCAAGATCATCCCCGACAAGACGGATTGTCCTGTCTGCAACGCCCCCGTCATCCAGGTCGTGAACCAGGGCTCCAAGCGCGGCCCCTGGGTCACGTGCCTGACGATGGGCTGCAAGGGCGTCGAGGAGCGCGAGGCGAAGGCGCGCGACGAGCGCAAGGCCGCGCGCGCCGCGAAGGACCTCGTCGAAGAGGTCACGGGCGAAGCGGCCGAAGAGGCGGCGCCCGAGGTCAGCGACGAGGACCTGGGCGTCGTCGAAGAGAGCTGAGCGCGACCCGCGCTTGTCTTAGTCGTGACCCGTCCGCTTCGGAAGGGTCACGACGATCGCCGCCAAGGATGCGAGTGCGATCGCGACGAAGAGCCATCTCGCGCCATCGAGCGCCGCCGCGAGCACCGGCACGAAGGCCAGCGCGCCCTCTGCGACGCCGAAGGCGGCGATGAAGCGCACCGTGCCCGCGCGGCGCCCTTCGAGCGACACGCCGCCGGACCACGCGAGCCCCATCGCGATGAGGCCCACGGTGATCGCGAAGGGGGGCTGCAACGCCACGTTCGCCACGAGCCAGTAGACGAGCGGGAGATGGAGGAGCGCCGCGCCGACGAGGAGCAGCGTCGCGAGGGGCCGCTTGGGCCCGGGCGGCGGGCGGGGTCGCGTGCCCTTCGCGAACGCGACGACCTCGTCCAGCCACGCCATGCGCGCGGCACGGAAGGGCGCGCGGATAAGGGCTGCGGGCTCGCGCGGAGCGTCAGCCCATCAGCATCTCGTCCTGCGACAAGGCGAGCGCGTCGAAGGGCGCCACCATGTCGGCGTCGAGGAGCGTCCAGCACCCCACGCGCGTGTGCGTGTTCGTGACGTGGATGTCTCCGAGGCGCGTCGCGTCCTCGTGGTGGCGCATCATGAGGAAGCGCGACGTCGCGCCCGGCGGGCCGCCGCATGGGCATTGGAAGGGGTTCGCGGCGAGGATGTGCGCCGCGTTCGCGGCTTCGCCTTCCCAGTCGCTCCCGGGTCGCTGCAGGGTGATCGCGCGCTCGTCGATGCGGGAGCACACGGAGCAGCGCCGCCAGAGCGCGGCGCGCGTGGCGTCCCGCACGTCGCGGTTCGCGCGGGCCCAGAGGACGACCGCCTCGCGCTCCTCGGTCGGCACGACGCGCAGCGCGCTCAGCGGCACCGCCTCGGCCGGCTGCGAGACGTCGGCGAGGACGCGCTCGATCATGTGCGTCATGCCGTCGTAGCCCGCGGTCGCGGCGGTCCGTATCAGCTGCACGAGGGGGAGGAGATAGACGATCGCGTGCGTGGGATCGACGAGCTGCAGGTGCGGCTCGAACGGACCCTCCGCGACCCAGAGCGCATCGGCTCGGCGTCGGAGCCATTCGCCCACGAACGCGGCGGCCTCGAAGACCGGCGCGTCCTCGGAGGCGTTCACGTCGCGGGGGACGCGGGCGCGCACGACGGCCATGAGGGAATGCGCGTTCGGCAGGCTGGTGGGCTCGGGGACGCCCACCTGCTCTCCGAACAGCTTGCCGAACACCTCCATGCGCCCGCTGACGTCCGTGTAGGGGTGCTGGCCGCCCGCCGTGGACATAGAAGCGGAGAACTGTCGCACGCGGGCTAAGTGCGATATGGCTGATGCGTGGGTCACGCGGCCGGCGCCTTCAGCGAGGCGGCAAGGCCCTTGAAGTCGAAGTCCGCCTTCAGGAAGTCCTGCTTCATCTTCGACACGTCGAGGCGAGCCGCGATGATCTTCTTGACGAACGGCAGCGGCTTCGCGTCGCCCACGAAGACCATGCCGATGATCTTGTTGTCCTTGAAGATCACGCGGCGGTAGATCCCCTCCGCGACGACGGCCTCGACGATCTCGTCGCCGAGGATGTTGCCGACGGACATGACGGGCTTCTCGAAGTGGTCGATGCTGTAGAAGTCCACGTGCTCGAAGGGGACCGTGTTGCCGCGGAGCATGTTGAGCGCGGCGACCTCGCCCTGCTTCTTGCCGGACGCCCAGGAGCCGTTGATGTTGACGCGGTGGAGGATCGGGTCGAAGTACTGCGCGATGTCGCCCGCCGTGTACACGTTGGGGACCGAGGTCTGGAGGAACTCGTTCGCGAGGATGCCTTCGCCGGTCTTGATCTGGGAAGGGGCGACGGCGCGCAGGTTCATGTTGAGCCCGATCGCGGCGCCGACCGCCTGCACGGGGTAGGTGACTCCCTTGTCCGTGACGACGGCGCTCACGTGGTCCTTGTCGGTGACCTCGAAGTGCGTGGGCGTCTCGCCGAAGATGCACTCGACGCCGATCTCCTTGAGATACCCCTCGACGATGGCGCTGCCCTCCTTGTTGAGCCCCTCGCGCCACCATCGGTTGCCGCGCATGATGTACTTCGTCTCGACGTCGTGCTTCGCGAAGATGACGGCGAGGTCGATCCCCAGGAGGCCCGCGCCGATCGCGACGGCCTTCTCGCTCGCTTCGGCGGCCGCGCGGATGCGGCGCGCATCGGCGAAGGTCCAGAACGTGAAGACGCCCTCGGCCTGCCCGTTGGGCACGGGGTACGGGCGCGGCAGGCCGCCCGTGGCGACGAGGAGCTTGTCGTAGTCGTAGCGGCGGCCATCTTCGCAGATCACGGTGTTGTGCTTGTCGTCGACGAGCGTGACCTGCGTGAAGAGCTGGAGGTCGATCTTGCGGCTCTCGTACCACTTCGTGTCGTGGATGCGGCACTTCGCCTCTTCCTTCTGCCCCTTCGCGAAGTCCTTGATCTGGACGCGGTTGTAGAGGGGCTCGCCCTCGTTCGTGATGATCGTGATGGAGGCGTCCGCGTCGTTCGCGCGCAGCGTCTCCGCCGCCGTCGCGCCCGCGATGCCGTCGCCGATGATCACGAACCTCTGGGCCATCCTAAGCGCGGCGACCCCCCTTCTCCTTCAAAAGCATTCTCCATCGGAAGCACTCGTCGCGGGCCCCCTTGCCCGGCTCATGTTGATGCCCGAGGAAGGCGCATCCTGCGCCGTGGAAGCGGCCTACCTCGAGCTTCTCCGGGACATCCTGGCGAACGGGACCGAGAAGGCGGACCGCACGGGAACGGGGACGAAGAGCGTCTTCGGCCGCCAGTTGCGATGCGACCTCGCGCAGGGGTTCCCCCTCCTCACGACGAAGAAGGTCCACACGAAGAGCATCGTGCACGAGCTCTTGTGGTTCATCCGCGGCGAGACGAACGTCCGCTCGCTCCAGGCCAATGGCGTCAGCATCTGGGACGAGTGGGCGAAGGAGGACGGCGAGCTGGGCCCGGTGTACGGGAAGCAGTGGCGCTCGTGGCCGACCGCGGATGGGCGAAGCATCGACCAGCTCAAGCAGGTGATCGACGGGATCAAGCGGAACCCCGACTCGCGCCGCCACATCGTGAGCGCGTGGAACGTGGGCGAGATCCCGCAGATGGCGCTCCCGCCCTGCCACGTGCTTTTCCAGTTCTACGTTGCGGAGGGCAAGTTGAGCTGCCAGCTCTACCAGCGCAGCGCGGACGTCTTCCTCGGCGTCCCGTTCAACATCGCGAGCTACGCGCTCCTCACGCACATGGTCGCGCAGGTGACCGGCCTTACGCCGGGCGACTTCGTCCTCACCCTCGGAGACGCGCACCTGTACCTCAACCACCTCGACCAGGCGCGCCTGCAGCTCTCCCGCACCCCGCGCGCGGCTCCCAGGCTCGAGCTGGATCCCCGCGTCAAGGACATCGACGCGTTCCGCTTCGAGCACGTGAAGATCGCCGGCTACGACCCGCACCCGGCGATCAGCGCGCCCATCGCGGTGTGACGACCTTGGCCATGTCCTTGCCCTCATCCTCGCCCTCGCTTCCGGCGAGCGAGCTGGACAAGGACAAGGGCGACGACAAGGACAAGGGCGACGACAAGGACAAGGGCGAGGGAACGGTGTAGCCGATGCGCATCCACATCATCGTCGCCGCGGCGGAGAACGGCGTCATCGGCCGCGACGGCCAGATGCCGTGGCGCATCCCCGAGGACCTGAAGCGCTTCAAGGCGCTCACCATGGGCCACCCCATCGTGATGGGCCGCAAGACGTGGGAGAGCATCGGGCGCCCGCTCCCGGGCCGGGAGAACGTCGTCATCACGCGCCAGAAGCTCGAGCTGCGGGGCGCCACGGTCGTGCACTCGCTCGACGAGGCGCTCGCCCACGTCGCCGCGCGAGAGGCGGGCGACGCGTTCGTCATCGGCGGCGGCGAGATCTACGCGCAGGCGCTCCCGCGCGCCGACGTCGTGCACCTGACGCGCGTCCACGGCCCCTTCGAGGGGGACGCGCGCTTCCCGCCCCTTGGCACCGAGTGGCGCGAGGTCGCCCGGGAGGCGCGCCTGCAGGAGATGCCGGAGCGGCTGCGCTTCGACTTCGTGACGTACGAACGGGCGCGCTAGGTTCTTCTCCCCTCGCCTTCGGAAGCGTGGAGTTCCGGACCTTCATCATCGCGCTGGAGGTCCTCGCGCGCTCCTCGCCTGACGCGAGCGCCGCTTGCTCGACCGACTGCGCGTGAAGCTCCAGCTCGCCGCAGAAGACTGCGTCGCGCTCGAGGCCAAGCTCAGCGGCGCCGTTTGACGGGCCGCCAAGCGAACTGATCGTAGTCGACGTACCCCTCGCGGATCGGGATCCCCTCCGCCTCGAGCTTCGCGTACTGCGCGAACCGGTATTCGGGATCCTGGATGACGATGCGACCGTCCTTCGCCAGCACGCGCCACCAGGGCAAGCCGTGGCCCACGCGCAGCGCGTAGCCGACCATGCGCGCCGAGCGTGGCGAGCCGGCCAGCTCCGCGACGAGCCCATACGAAGCAACCTTGCCGCGCGGGATCTTCCGGACCACGTCGTGGACGCGCTGGAAGAAGGGCGTCGTCGCCACGTGTCGCCAGCTTCCCAAACAGGCTTGACCCTTCGCGCTCGCGAAAACGAAGCCACTAAGAAACACGAAGGATCGGGAAACGCAGTCCGCTCATCTCCGTGGCCCTCCGTGGCTTCGTCTGCAGCCCGGCGGCGAAGGGCTATCCATCTCTTCGGGCCTGCGCGACACGATGGCGCGCATCTCGACTGGGACCGGCGACGACGGCACGACGGGCCTCGTCGGGGGCCAGCGCGTGAAGAAGACGAGCGCCCGGGTCGCCGCGATCGGCGCGGTCGACGAGGCGAACGACGCGCTCGGCCTCGCCGCCGCCTTCGCGACGCGCCCCGCGCTCGTCGAGCTGATCCGCAGCCTCCAATCCGACCTCTTCACGCTGGGCGCCGACTTCGCCGCGCCCGAAGGCGCGCAGACGCTCCGCATCACGCCCGCCATGGTGGCGCGCCTCGTCGCGATGGAGGACGCGCTGGAGGCGAAGCTTCCGCCGCTGCGCCACTTCATCCTGCCCGGAGGCACGCCGGCGGCCGCCTACCTGCAGCTCGCGCGCAGCTTCGCCCGCCGCGCGGAGCGCGAGGCATGGCGCGTCGCCGAGACCGAGCCCGTGTCGAAGGATGCGCTCATCTACCTCAACCGGCTGAGCGATCTCCTGTTCCTCCTCGCGCGCGAGGAGAACGTGCTCGCGGGCGTCAGCGAGCCGCCATGGGCAGGGCGGTCGTGACGGCGTACCAGGCCATGACGATCGCGAAGATGGCGAGCACCACCGCCGCGCCGTAGGAGACGAACTCGCTCAGGCGCTTCAGCCGCGCGCCGCCGGCCGTCGCGAGCGCGGCCCACGCGATCGTCCACAGCACGAGGCCGGCGAAGAAGCCGACCGCCGTGGCCCAACCGAGGATCGTGAGCATGCTGCTCCCCGCGGTGAGCCACCATCCCCAGTTGAAGGGGCTCGTGACGACGATGAGGTACGCCTTGCCGAACTCCCTTGCGCCGCTCATGGGGACGTCATCGGCGTCCGATCCGAGCTTCGAGCCTGCGCGGCGCGCCGTGCGCCACGCTCCGATCGCGAACCAGGCCATGAGGGCGGCGCCGACGAGCGCGAAGAGGACCTTCAGCCACGTGAACGCCTCCACGATGCGCAAGAGCCCGAAGAACGTGAGGAGGAGCATCGTCATGTCGCCGGTGAGCGCGCCGAGGCCGTACTGCCAGCCGGCCCAGAACCCGCGGCGCGCCGCAGCGTGCGCCATGAGCGCGTTCACCGGCCCCGGAGGCGCGGCGAGGCTCCACGCGAGGGCGATGCCTGCGACGAACGGAACGTCGAGAAGCGTCGGAGGCACAGAAGAGTGGAGAAAGGCCGGGCGGAAAAACCTGCCCGGCCCATGGGAAGAAAGAGAAGTCAGAGGGCCTTACTTGGCCTTCTTGCGGGAGGCCTTCTTGCGGCCGCCCTTCTTCGCGGACTTCTTGGTGGTCTTGCGCGTCGCCTTGCGGGCTGCCTTCTTTGCTGCCATTGGCTTTTACACCCTCGTGATGCCAATGACATTTGGTAGAATAAGAATGTTATGAAAAGTTGCGAGTGAACACACGCGTCGTTGCGTGCTCGAACGCGCAACGCGCGCTCCCTGCACGATATCGAATGCGCCCGGACGTGAAATAGCTGCCGATTGATAGCAAAACTAGTAAAGAGGGAGCTGCCCCGTCACTTTGTCGACGTCCATCGCGCGTCCCGGCCCCACGCCGAGCACGGTGATCGTTCCAGGAGCGAGCTCGGTGTGGCCCGCGTCCGCGATGAGGGAGGTCGTGAGCCCCGCCTTCTCGGCGGCGAGCTTGATGTCGAAGAGGGAGCGCTCGTCGTCCGCCTTCACGACGACCTTCTTCTGCCCCTCGTTGTACCACGCCTCGAAGGCGTCCGGCTGGTGCCGCTTCGCCTTCAAGGCGCAATCGACGGCCGCGTGCCCGACCTGCGCCGCGAGCTTGCCGGCGCTCAGCTTCAGGTCCTTGCGGGCCACGATCACCATCTTCCTCTCCATCTAGAAGGGGCGAGAGGCGCCAATCTATTTCTAGAGCGGCCCCCTCGCTCGAGCGATGCGCGACGCCCTCCGCGACGTCCTTGTCGTCGGCGGTGGTCCTGTGGGCGGCCAGACGGCGCGTCTCCTTGCGCAGAAGGGGCACGACGTCCTCCTCGTCGAGGAGCACCCCAAGGTCGGGGAACCCGTGCAGTGTGCGGGCCTCTTCACCCCGCGGATCTTCGGCCTCGTCGACTTCCCGCTCTCGCGCGTCCATCTCAACGACGTCCGCGGCGCGAACGTCCACAGCCCCGGCGGCCACACCATCTCGCTCGATGGGGGCCAGACGATGGCGGTCGCGATCGACCGCGGCCAGTTCGACCGCGAGTGCGTCGATTCGGCCCGCCGCGCGGGAGCCGATGTGCGGACCGGCATCAAGGCCATCGCCGCGACGCGCGAGCCCGACGGGATGGCGGTGACGCTGCGTCACGCGGATGGCTCCGTCACGACCGAGCGCACGCGGCTCCTCGTCGGCGCGGACGGCGTCCAGAGCCAGGTCGCGAAGTGGTTCGGCCTCCCGCGCGCGCGGGAGATCGTCCCGTGCTACGGCGCGCAGGTCGAAGGCACGCGCCTCACGCCGACGCACGTCGAGATGTGGGTCGGGCAGGAGCGCGCGCCCGGCTTCTTCAGCTGGATGATCCCGACCTCGCCCGACGGGCGCGAAGGCAAGGTCGAAGTGGGAGTGGACATCAAGGCGCCCCACGGCGCGCAGCACTATTACGAGCGCATGTGGAAGGACGATGCCAGCGCGCGCTTCCTCGGCCCGGAGGCGAAGAGCTGCTTCGACATCTGCGGGTGCATCCCGCTGGGTCCGATCAAGCAGACCTCGGGCGAGCGGGTCGCCCTGGTCGGGGACGCCGGCGCGCAGACGAAGCCGACCTCGGGCGGCGGCGTGTACACGGGCCTCGTCTGCGCGGGCCACCTCTCCGACGTGGCCGACGAAGCGCTTCGGGCAGACGACCTCAGCGCGAAGAAGCTCTCCGAATACCACGACCGCTGGTACGCGGACGTCGGCCGCGAGCTCTACGTCGGCTGGCGGCTGCGCAAGGCGTTCATGCACCTGCGGGACGACCAGATCGAGGACCTCTTCCAGACTCTGGACGACCCGGAGCTCCTGGGCATGGTGAACATGCTGGGCGACATCGACTACCCCTCGAAGCTCGCGAAGCCCCTGCTCAAGAAGGCGCCTCAGCTGTTCAAGTACAGCGTGCCGTTCGTGAAGTCGCTCTTCGACTGACGATGGCGCCGAAGCGACGAGAACCCGCAAACCGGGAAGACGCGGCGTTCGCGGGTTCGCGTTGTTCCGGTCGGCGGACCTATCGGCCGCGCATGCTGAGTTGCGAGGCCTCGCGCTCCATCTCCTTGAAGTTGGAGCGCGCGCGCATCGCGAACACGAGCGCGCAGACGAGAAGGATGAGCCCGGCGACGCCCGTGCCCCACGGGTCACCGAGGTACTTGTTGAGGACCGCGACGAGGAAGATCGCAAGGACGACCGCGAAGAGGATCAGGAAGACGAGCGCGAGCATCGTCGCGACGAGCGCGCGCTGGAA
>DATLCC010000072.1:0-42306 GCA_035526585.1 Thermoplasmatota archaeon
AGGGGCAGCGGCCCTGCTTTCCAAACCTATAAGGCCCCGTCGCTTCTGATAGGTCTTCTGGAAGGGCCCGGCTGGTAGTTGTTCAAAGTGCATCCCATCCCCTCCTTGTGAGGCCAGCACACCCTTCCACTCTCACACGCGCGCTCTGGCGCGCGCAACAGGCCGCGCTTTGCGCGGCCTTCCCCCCTCTCCTGAATACGTAACCTATCGGTTACGGGTCGTCACTTCGATGCTGTCCTCGTGGACGAGGATCGTGTGCTCGAACTGGGCGACCTGGCCCCCGCCGATCTCGCGGAGGATCGGGTACTGCTTCACCGCTCCGCTTCGCTCCAGGATGCGCATCGTGTACTGGACGCGCTCCTGCGGGATCGCGCCGACGAGCCAACGCTCGGCGAAGGGGAGCTTGTCGTGGTTCTTCTGGATGAACTCCAGCGCCGCCCGCGCGTGCGGGTCGCGCTGCGGCTTGGGCCCCATGTAATGGTAGATGTGGCCGCCGAGGCTGTCCTTGATCTTGCCCTTGCCGTCCGTGGCGAACGGCTCGATCGCGACCGCCATCCCGGGCATGAGCCTGCCGCGCGCGGTCGCGGCGATGTTGGGGATGCTGACGCCCGCGTGCTGGACGTACTGGTCCACGCTGTGGCCCGTGAGGTTGATGATGGGCTGGTAGCCGAAGCCGCGGATCGCCGTCTCGATCGCGCCCGAGATCGTCGCGATCTCGACGCCCGGCTTCGCGACGGCGAGCGCGCCCTGGAGCGCCGACATCGCGGCCTCCTTGAGCTGCGCATACTTGTTCGTCCCGACCTCGACCGTGATCGCCGTGTCACCGATGTGGCCGTCCACGTGGACGCCGCAGTCGAGCTTCACGACCTGGCCTTCGGCGAAGACGTTCGTGTCGTTCGCGCCCGGCGTCGCGTGCGCCGCATCCGAGTCGACGCTCACGCAACACGGGAACGCCGGCGCCGCGCCCTGCTCGAGGATGAACTTCTCGACGTCCGCGCACACGTCGATGTGCCGAGCGCCCGCCTTCACGAGGCCCGCGCCGTACTGGCGCGCCTTGGCCGCGAGCTCTCCGGCCTTGCGGTAGGCCTCGAGCGCCTTCTCATCCATGCGCGGGCCAACCGGCGAGCCGCGCTTCAGCCTTCTGGCCCGACGACGTACGCTTCCTCGCCGCCTGGTAACGCGCCCGCGTCCAACACGAGCGCCACGGACGCGCCCAGCCGCTCCGCCGCGCTCTTCGCGTCCAGGCTGTCGCGCTGCCCCTGGATGCGCGCGCTTCCCGCTGCGAGCGGCCCGAAGGCGCGCGCGAGCGCGTTCGTCGCGGGCTGCGCGGGAGCCATGATGCGCAGCTCGTCGTGACCCGCCGTGACGCCCTCGGGCATCCACGGGCGCGCCTTCACCGAAAGGACGGTCGGGCCCGGCCAATGCGTCTGGGCGAGCTCCCGCGCGCCGCTGCCTCCGTATCCCACGTGGTGCAGGTCGCCGTAGCCGGAGAGGAGCGCGATGAGCGGGCGATCCGCGGGGCGCTGGGTCGCGTCGAAGAGCCGCTCGATCGCGGAGTCGTCGAGCGCGTCCGCGACGACGAAATACCGAAGGTCGCCCGGCACGATCACGAGCTCCCCCGAGTCGAGCGCGCTCATCGCGCGCGCGATCGCGTCCGGATGCTCCACAGAAAGGATCTCCATCGCGTCCCCCGCCTGGCGCCTTTGGCCGACCTCGCGAACGTGGCGCCTACTTCTTGTTCTTCGCAAGCTCGTCCTTGATCATGTCGCCAAGGGTGATCGGCCCCGCGGCCTTCATCTTGGGTCCGCCGACGCCCGCGGGCGCCTCGGGCTTCTCCATGAGCTTGATGTTGAAGAAGCGCTCGAGCTTCTTCACGAGCGTGTCGGGCGGGTGGTACGTGCCCTGCTCGAGCTTCGCGAGCTCGCTCTGGCGCTCGTTGATCTTCTTCCCCACGTCCTCGATCGACAGGCCGAGCTTCTGGCGCGCGAGGCGCACGCGCTCGCCATAGTCCTCGACGAGCTCCTCGGGCATGTCGGAGAACACGTCGCGCGTGCGGCCGCGGACGGCGCGGTTCTCGAGGGCTGCCGTCGTCCGGCTGCGGTTCGTGACCTCGTGCTTGGCGCCCGCCTGCTCGACGCCGAACTTGATACAGTCGCCGCACACGCTCATGGCGGTGCCTTCGATGATGGCCCGGCGAAGGGAGGGAAGCTCCTTGCCGCACATCTCGCAGGAGGGCATGCGGTCGCCATGCATGGCTTCGCTATAAGGGTCTCTTCCACGAGCAGGAGTGGCTTCCAGGCGAGGAGCGGCCAGACCCCAGCTTTCACAAACGCTTAATAGCGCGTGGCCGTACCTCGGGACGCCGGCCGCGGTTTTCCATGAGCGAAGACGACATCTTTTCCCCGATGCCCATCGACACGGCGATCCCGCCCGAGGGCAGCGACGAGAAGGCGTTCGCCGAAGAGCGTCTCCGCCACCTGGAGGAAAGGAACGCGCAGCTTCGCGACCAGAAGCGCCGCCTCGAGACCCAGTACCGGAACTCGGAGAACGACCGGCAGCGCCTCGCCCGCGAGCTCAAGCACATCAAGGCCGAGATGGAGAAGCTCAAGTCTCCCCCCTTGATCGTCGGGTACGTCAAGGACATCCTGGAGGACGGCCGCGTCGTCCTCAAGTCCAGCACCGGCCCCCACTTCGTCGTCCACGTCGCCGAGTTCGTCGACAAGACGGCGATGAAGGCCGGCGACCGCGTCGCGCTCAACCAGCAGTCCCTCTCCGTCGTAAGCGTCCTCCCCGCCTCCCTGGACCCCGCGGTCTATGGCGCCGAGGTCATCGACCACCCCACGGTCGCCTACGAGGACATCGGCGGCATCAAGCCGCAGCTCCAGGAGATCCGCGAGGCCATCGAGCTCCCCCTCAACCGCCCCGAGCTCTTCGAGCGCGTCGGCATCGACCCGCCCAAGGGCATCCTCCTCCACGGCCCGCCCGGCACGGGGAAGACCCTCATCGCGAAGGCCGTCGCGCACCACACGAACGCGACGTTCATCAAGCTCGCCGGCAGCGAGCTCGTCCAGAAGTACATCGGCGAAGGCGCGCGCCTCGTGCGCGAGCTCTTCCAGATGGCGCGCGCGAAAGCCCCCTCGATCCTCTTCATCGACGAGCTCGACGCCATCGGCGCCTCCCGCTACGAGGCCTCGACCTCGGGCGACCGCGAGGTCCAGCGCACACTGATGCAGCTCCTCAGCGAGATGGACGGCTTCAGCCCCCGCGGCGACGTCAAGATCATCGCGGCCACGAACCGCCCCGACATGCTGGACTCCGCGCTCACGCGCCCCGGCCGCTTCGACCGCCTGATCGAGATCCCGACACCCGACCTCGAAGGGCGCCGCGAGGTCTTCGCGATCCACACGCGCCGCATGAGCCTCGGCCCGGACGTCGACATGGCGCGCCTCGCCCTCGTCGTCGGCGACAAGACCACCGGCGCCGACATCAAGGCCGTCTGCACCGAGGCTGGCATGTTCGCCATCCGCGAAGAGCGCGACACCGTGAGCATGCACGACTTCCAGAAGAGCATCCACAAGATGCTCGGCCAGAAGATCGGTGGCAACCCGGCGGCGCTCAGCAAGGACTCGGCGTTCGCCTAAGCCAGGGACGCCCCTCCGGCGCGTCCTGCTTCTTTGCATGTCGGCGCCGCAGCCCTTTTGAGGCAGCCAGGGGTCTGTCGCGACAGATGCGCGCGGGACCGTTCCTGATGCTGGCGCTCCTTGCCATGCCGAGCGCTGCCGCGCAGCTCCCGGGCGTCGGTGTGGTCGCGGCGACCCTCAACGTGTTCGTCGAAGACCCTGGTCGCGCATTCATCCCAGGCACGAACGAGACGGTCGTCGTGATCGTCAACTACGCGCCGCAGCAGGGCGGCCGCCCGGCGCCCGCGCCGACCGCCGAAGAGCCCGAGAACACGACCCCGACGCACATCGCGTTCGCCCCGAAGACGCAGCCGGCATGGATCTCCTCCGTGACATTCGAGCCGCCGGAGGTCTTCATCAACATGAAGCTTGAGAACGCGACCAAACCCACCTACTCCGCGCGCGTCAACGCGATCCTCGCCGTCGCGCCCGACGCGCCCGCGCTCCAGCGCGAATCGTTCGTCGTCACCGCCACCGCCGATCCCAACGGCAACATCCAGGGCGCCTCCCAGGACAGTCCGGACCTGAAGCTGCGCGCCACCACCGTCGGCAAGCTCAACGTCAGCGCCGACCCGATGCTCGTCATCCACGGCGGCCGATGGACCACGATCCCCTACACCGTCCGCAACGACGGCAACTCGCCCATCGTCGCGAAGATCAACGTCACCGTCCGCCCGGAACTCTCACAAGTCGAGTTCACCGACACGCTCGAGCTTGCCGCCGGCGAGACGAAGATCGTCGAGGTCCGCGTCCGCACCCCCTGGACCAACGCGGAATTCGGCGAGCTCGAGCTCGAAGCCACGCCGATCGTCGACGGCGAGCCGGGCACCGCCTCGCGCGCGCTCGTCGAGGTGCGCGGCGAGAGCGCCGTGCCGGGCGCATGGGGCGCGCTCGCCGTCCTGGGCGCGCTCCTCGCGGGGCGCGCGAAGCGCGGGCGGCGCTGAACGCGCGCGCCAGATGCGTACGACCCGTGGCGTGCGTGAGTTGCGTCTTTTGCGTGATGCTCACAAGACGCGCGCCGTGCACCTCACGCGCTCCGTGCGTTACGTGCAAAGCATGCATCCTGCGCGTCCCGAGCGTCGCGCGCGTCCCGCGCGTCCCAGTATCTGAGCTTATTCCCCGCGCCTTGCCCGCCGGCAACGCGATGGGGACAATGCGCATGTCACCCGCGCGCCATCCCGGACGCGCATGGCACGCGTCACTGCCGTCACGCCCGCGTCCGAACTCCCCGGTCCCCTCGCGCTCCAGCGCACCGTGATGGTGGCGCGGGCGGAGCCTGCGCTGGAGGAGCCGCAGATCCGCCGGTTCGTGAACTTGAGCATCACTCGGCTCGACAAGGAGGCGACGGACACCGTGCAGGCGTGGTTCAGCTTCCGCGAGGGGCGGCGCGTGCCGCTGTGGGAGTTGTACAATCTGATCCTGGCGGAGGCGTTGGAGAACAGGGAGGGTCGGTTCTATCGCATGGGATCGCGCTCGTGGGTGTAGCCAGGCAAGCCCATGTGGCTCCACCTGTCGCACCCGCTCCAGTCGCCGCGGCACTCCACTTCGTCTACCTTTAAGGCGAAGGAATCGCTGCCGCTTCCCAGTACCCTAGGGATGCACTAGTTTTCCCTGGGGCCGCAAGGAGCGGATCCACACGGCCAAGACCGTCGCCGAAGAGCTCGCGAAGAAGCAGAAGGAGATCAGCGTCTCGGAGTTCTTCGAGCGCAACAAGCACATCCTCGGCTTCGACAGCAGCATCCGCGCGCTCATCACGAGCGTGAAGGAGGCGGTGGACAACGCGCTCGACGCGTGCGAGGAGGCGGCGATCCTTCCCGACCTCTACGTCGAGATCGCGCGCACCGGGCCGGCCGCGAAGGTAGGGCAGACCGAAGAGCTCACGATGATCGTCGAGGACAATGGTCCCGGCATCGTGAAGGCGCAGATCGGGAACATCTTCGCGCGCCTCCTCTACGGCTCGCGCTTCCACGCGATCCGCCAGTCGCGCGGCCAGCAGGGCATCGGCATCAGCGCGACCGTCATGTACGGCCAGCTCACGACAGGGAAGCCCGCGATCGTGTGGTCGAAGATCGGCGACAAGCAGCCCGTGATCCTCACGCACCTGAAGATGGATACGCGCAACAACCGCGCGGACATCATGAAGCAGGAGCCCGTCTTCGGCGACGAGCACTGGAGCGCGAAGGAGCACGGGACGCGGATCGAGGTCGCGATGGTGGGCAAGTACCAGCGCGGCCCGCAGTCCGTCTTCGAGTATCTGCGGAGCACCGCGATCGTGAACCCGCACGCGCGCATCACCTTCAAGGAGCCCGATGGCACGACGACCGTCTTCGAGCGCGCGACGGACATCCTGCCCGCGCCGACGAAGGAGATCAAGCCGCACCCCGAGGGCGTGGAGCTTGGCACGCTCCTCAAGATGGCGAAGAACACGTCCGCGAAGACGCTCACGACGTTCCTTCAGGAGGAGTTCAGCCGCGTCGCGCAGGAGAAGGCGGCCGAGCTGTGCACGGTGGCCAAGCTCTCCCCCAAGCTCAGCATGGAGAAGTTCGATCGCGACGAGGCGAAGGCGCTCATGGACGCCGTGCCGAAGGTGAAGATCCCGCCACCGCCCACGGATTGCCTGAGCCCGATCGGCGAGGTGCTCGTGCGCAAGGGCCTCAAGAAGGAGCTTCCTGACACGGAGTTCATCGCGACCGTGACGCGACCTGCGGTCGTGTACTCCGGTCGCCCCTTCATCGTCGAAGCGGGGCTCGCCTACGGTGGCTCGCTCCCGAAGGACGAGTCGGTCCGCATCATCCGCTTCGCGAACCGCGTCCCGCTCCTCTACCAGAAGGGCGCGTGCGTGTCCAGCATCTCCGTCGAGGAGATGGACTGGCGCCGCTACGAGCTCGAGCAGCGCGGCGGCAAAGGCATCCCGATCGGCCCCGTCGTCCTCCTCGTCCACGTCGCGTCCGTGAACGTCCCGTTCACGAGCGAAGCCAAGGAAGCGATGGCGGACATCGACGTGATCCGCAACGAGATCGTCCTAGCGCTTCGCGAGTGCGCGCGCAAGATGGGATCGCACGTGCGCAAGAAGGCGAAGCTCGCCCGCATGAAGGAGAAGGAGGAGGTGATCCGCAAGCTCATCCCGAAGATCGCCGAGAAGTCGGCCATCATCACGGGGAAGCCGGTCCCGCCGTTCGAGCTCGTGATCGCCCGCATCATGAACAACATGATGATCAACGATCGCATCGAGCCGCTACCGAAGGCCAAGGGGCTCAAGGTCTCGATCGAGGTCACGAACTACTGCAACTTCGGGAAGACGTTCACCCTCTACAGCGCGATCCCGCACAACATCGCGCCCGCCGACGTCGCGCCCGCGCCCGAGAAGCTCGAGGACGGCCTCATCCAGTGGAAGGTCGCCCGCATCCCCACGGGCGAGAAGGCGACGCTCTCGTTCGTCCTCCCCGGCCTCGACGCCACCGATTTCGACGAGACGGACCTCTACGTGAAGGGCATCGACGAGGAGCTCGTGATCGGCGCCGAGCCCTGGAAAGGCAAGGAGGACCTGCCGCGCATCGAGGTGGAATCGGTGAAGACCATCTCGGCGGACGGCAGCGTCACGGAAGGGATCGTCGAGCTCACGAACGCCGACCAGGAGGAGGACCTGGAGGCCGAGAAGGAGATCTCGAAGGCTTCCTCCAAGAAGGCGAAAGAGGTCGAGCTTTCCCTGAAGGACGCGCGGCCCAAGCCCGAGGCCAAGAAGAAGGGTACCGCGTTCCCGATGCCGAAAGCCGCGCTCGCGCAGCAGGCCGCAGTGGCCGCGCGCGGCAAGAACAGCAGCGGCCAGAAGACGTTCACTCCCGACGCCAAAGGCGCAAAGGATGCCAAGGGCGCCAAGGCAAAGAAAGGAGGCAAGTGAGATGGCGAAGAAGAAGGCAGCCCCGAAGCAGAGCGTCGCGCCTCCGACGGAGCGGCAGCAACAGGCGATCGTCGAGCTCAACAAGATCGCGGAGTCGATCTACGACGACTTCTCGCACCATCGGATCCCGAACCTCGAGCTCTCCGTGCGAACGAAGAAGAACCTCGAGTTCCAGGACGATCTCAACGTCTGGAAATACGGCGAAAGCATGACGGAGCGCTCGGCGAAGAAGACCGACGGCGCGTACATGCTCCTGCGCACGATGTATCTTGCCGAGTTCATCAAGCAGATGATCAACGAGTCCAAGAGCTCGACGCTCAGAGAGATGTATTACATCAGCGAGGGATGGGATCTCGCGAAGTTCGGCGACCAGTCCGAGAGCGACAAGCTCGCGGAGGACCTCGAGATCATCACGCTGTGCCTGCGCGAGGACTTCAAGCTGCGCCCGGAGGAATCGGGTGCGTCGGTCCTCGGCAACATCACGCTCGAAGAGGTCACGCGCGATGGCAACCGCAAGCGGTTCAACTGCCGGGACGACGTCGGCGACTCGGGCTACACGCTTCCGTTCAACGTGGAGAAGGACAAGCTGAAGATCCTCGACCACGACGCGGACATGATCGTCGCGATCGAGACCGGCGGGATGTACGATCGCCTGATCGAGAACCGCTTCGACGAGACGAACCGGGCGATCCTCCTCCACCTGAAGGGGCAGCCCGCGCGCAGCACGCGCCGTTTCCTCAAGCGGCTCAACGAAGAGTCGGATATTCCTGTTGTTGTCTTCACCGACGGCGATCCGTGGTCGTTCCGCATCTTCGCCTCCGTCGCGTACGGCGCGATCAAGACCGCGCACATCTCGGAATACCTGGCCACTCCTTCTGCACGATATCTCGGGATCACGCCTTCCGACATCGTGAACTACGACCTCCCCAGCGACAAGCTCAGCGAGCAGGACGAGAAGGCGCTCGAGGCCGAGCTCACCGACCCGCGCTTCGCCGACGACTGGTGGAAGGGCGAGATCGAGCTGCAGCTCTCGCTCAAGAAGAAGAGCGAACAGCAGGCGCTCGCGAAGTACGGCCTCGACTTCGTGACCGACACGTACCTGCCCGAGAAGCTCAGCGAGATGGGCATCCTCTAGGCGAAGAGACTCGCCGCGGCGCGCCCGAGGAGGGCCATCCCCACGCAGCCGATCACGGTGACCGCGACATACCCCATGGCGCGCGCCGCGGCGCCCGTCTCGAGGAGCGTCGACGTCTCGTAGGCGAAGCTGCTCATCGTGGTGAACCCGCCGAGCACTCCGGGGGCGAGGAACGCGCGCCACTCGAGGCCGACGAGGGCGCGCCCGCTGATGCCGTAGAGCACGAGCGCGATGAGGAAGCTCCCCGCGAGGTTGACGGCGAGCGTGCCCCAGGGGTACGCGTCGCGCGAGAGCCATGCCGTCGCCAGGTAGCGCAGCGCGCTCCCGATCGCGCCACCCGCCGCCACGAGGAGGAGCGCCCGGACGGTCCAGTCGGCCACATGCGTGCGAGCGGCTGGGCCTTCAAATCCATTTGGAAGCGCCTCGCCACCGGACGTCGGCCGGAGGGCCGTTCTCCTCGGGCTATATGTCATGGCGCGCGCACCAGAGGCTTGCTTCCGTGGCCCCGATGGCCCCGGACACCTCCGAAAGCCTCCCAAGCCCCGCGCGACGCCTCCCAGCCTCCCAACCTTTCTCGCGCGGGGCGACCTCTTCCTTCAGCGACAGCTGGAACAGCCTTATGGCGGCCCCCACGAGTGACGCTGCGTGCGCGTCGTGGCGGGGAACGGCGTCGAGGTCCACTCCCAGGGGGACGTGCTCTGCCTCGATCCGAAACGGACGACCCCGGGCTCGGTGGTCACGCACGGGCACACGGACCACCTGACCGCGGACGCGTACATGACGCCCCCCACCGTCGGCTTCCTGAAGATCCGCAAGCCCACCCGATCCGCGCTCCCCTTGCCCTACGGAACGCAGGCGCAGGTCGCGGGCTTCCGCGTGCGCCTCCACGACGCGGGCCACATCTTCGGGAGCGCGATGGTCGAGGTCGAGGCGCCCGAGGGAAGCCTCGTGTACACCGGCGACTTCAACCCGCGCGCCGGCTTCACCACGGGGCGCGCCGTTCCGCGCGCGTGCGACACGCTCGTGATGGAGAGCACGTACGGCGATCCGCGCTTCGATCTTCCGCCCCGCGACATGGTCGTCGAGAGCATCGAGGCGTGGATGCTCGGGCGCATGCTGAAGGGCCCCGTCGCGATGGGCGCGTATCCGCTCGGCCGCGCGCAGGAGCTCGTCGCGCTCGCGAACCGAGCGGGTCTCACGCCGATCGTGAGCCCGGACATCGGCGCCTTCACCGCGGTCTACAACGCGCACGGCCACGACCTCGCGTACGCCGTCGCCGGCACCGAGCGCGCGCGCGACCTCGCCGCGCAGGGCGGGCTCCACATCGTGCCGCGCGACTGGCTCAAGAAAGGGCACGACTTCGCGCGCGGATTGCGCAGCCGCGACGGCGCCGCGGCCTATCTCTCCGGCTGGTGCCATCGATACTCGTACTTCAACGCGTACGACATCGACGCGCAGTTCGCCCTCTCGGACCACGCGAGCTTTCACGACCTCGTGGCGTTCGCGCTGGAGACGAAGGCGAAGAAGGTGTACACGATGCACGGCGCCGCGGGCGTGCTCGCGCGGGAGCTGCGCACGCGCGGCGTGAAGGCCGAGGCGTTGGCGGAGCACGTGCCCGTGGCGCGGCAGAGCAAGCTTTGAAGAGGAAGGCAGGCGGCGCCCGAAGGCGCCGCCTGCGCTTTTCTCAATCCGGTCGGGCCCAGGGGCCGTCGGCCCGACCACGCCTCAGGCGCGCGGGCTCGACCGGCTGAGCGGGAGGTCTCACTTGCGACGCTTCGAGCCCGCAAGGAGCGCGGCGGCGATGCCGGCGGCGCCCACGATGGCGATCGGGCCGATGCCGGGCACCTTCGCGAACTTGCCGTCGCCCGAGAGGCGCGTCGAGCCGCCGCCGGTGGCCTTCTGCACGGCGAGCTGCGTGCCCGCGTAGAGCTCGGCGTTGAGGCCGTTGCTCATCTGGACGCGCGTCCACGTGTAGGTGAAGGGCACGACGATGGCGCCCACCTGGAAGGTGCCGGTGCGCTTCGCGCCGACGCTGCCCTGCATGCGGATCTCCGTGCCGGGCTTGGGCATGTCCTTGAGGTCGACGAAGCACTTGATCGCCGTGTCGGCGGTGCCTTCGCGCTGATAGCAGTGCATCTCCTCGCCGGTGTCCATGCGGATCAGGCTGTCGAACTTCACGTCGAGGGGCGTGTTCTCGACGGTGAAGCCGAACATGAAGAAGCGGCTGTCCTTCTCCTCGTAGTTCTCGCGGAGGACGACGCGCGCCTCGACGGGCACGCGGTCGCCATCCATGGTCGCCGTGTAAGGCGCTCGGATGCTGCCGAATTCGCTGTCCTGGCCCTGCCAATCCTGGGCCACGGCGGCCGGGGCGGCCACCAGAAGGGCGCACGCGAGCGCAGCGATGACGAAGCTTCGACGGAAGCGGGTGTGGTCGGTCATGGTCGGTTACTCCCCTTGCCGTGGGGCTCGAAACGCCGGTTCCTCCTACGGGGCGAGTGGTTTCTGGTACAGCGAACGGGTGATCGGACAACGGGAGCGCGAGGGCGAGCGGGGAGGACGAGGGCGAGGGCTAGACGAGGACGAGAACAAGGACGAGAACGAGGGCTAGTGCTATGGCAAGGGCAAGGGAAAAATGCGTAACCGAATGGTTACGACAGGAGAAGGCGTCGATCATTCCCCAGAATGGGGGCTGGGGGGGCGTGGGGCTTGGGGCGCTGGTCAGAGCGCCGCGGCGTACGTCGCCTCGTAGCGCTGCGCGATGTGCCGCCAATCGAAGCAGCGCTCCGCGCGCTGGCGCGCCGCGTCGCCCATGCGGCGGCGCAGCGCGTCGTCGGCGAGGAGCGTCTGGAGCTTGTCTCCGAGGTCCACAGGGTCGCCGGGGTTCGCGAGTAGGCCCGTCGTGCCGTCATCGACGGCTTCCGGGATGCTCCCGACGCGGCTCGCGACGATGGGCACGCCCGCGCTGTGGTATTCGAGCACGACGTTGGGATGGCATGCGGTGCCGACCGCCGCCGTCGCCGGCACGACGCCGGCATCGACCGCCTGCAGCAGGAGCGGCACGTCGCACACTCCGAGGAACGAGACACGATCCGACATGCCAAGCTCCCGCAGACGAGCGCGGAGCGCGAGCTCGTCCTTGCCGTAGTGCGTGCGCGCGATCACGAGATGCGCGTCCGGGTTGTCCTCGAAGGCGCGGGGGAGCGCGTCGACGAGCACGCGGACGCCCTTCCACGGCGTGAGGTGCCCGTAGTAGAGGAGGAGCGTCTTGTCGGTGGGGAGCCCGAGCTCGCGGCGCGCGTTGAGGCGCGTCGTGCCGCTTGGGGCCGGCTGGTACTGATCGAGGTCGACCCCGTTCGGGATGACCTCGACGTCGCGATAGCCGCGCGCCTCGAGCTGCCGCTTCTGGTACTCGCTCGAGACGACGATGCTCTCGAACGCGGAAAGCCAAGGAGTCGTCGTCGCGCTGCCGTTGAAGGCGCGGTGGTAGAGCGCCTCGGTGCGCGCCTTCACGTGCATGTCGCGCGGGTCGAACCACGGGTTCCACATGTGGAGGATCATAGGCTTGGACGAGCGCGTGCGCGCCTTGGCGAGCGCCGCCCAGACGCTCATGCCTGGGATGCTCACGTGATAATGCACGAGGTCCGTCGCGGGGTCGCGCAGGGCCTCGCGCACCTTGCGGAACGCCGCGACGCCCTGCTTGACGTACACGCTCTTCTTGTTCATGTCGCCCACGTTCACGCGCGGGCTGTCGTCGCTCGCGTCGACGCCGCGCTCCACGAGCGATTCGCGCAGGTGGTGGACATTCTTCGACACGCCTTCGATGAGATCGTGGACGTACGTGGGGTAGGTGACGGAGGCTTTCATGGCGATCCACCTCCCTGCGTGGGAGCGCGAGGAGCGTGCGGCTGGCCGCTGGTCCAGGGGAGGGGCTCGGCGCGCTGGCGTGTGAGGCCCATCGCGGCCATGCCGATCCCGCCGAGCACCGCGACCGTGAGCGTGGTGACGACGTGCGTGAGGACACCGGCGGGGATCGCGACGTCGGCGGGCGTGCCCAGCGCGACGAAGATCGCGGCGAAGGCGGCCTCGTAGGTGCCCACGTTGCCGGGCGTGATGCTCACGACGAAGCTCATGAGGAACAACGCCGACCCCGCGAAGGCCAGCAGAAGCGTCGGGCCGAGGAACGCCTTCACGAGGAACGTGAAGATGAGCGTCTGCGCGAGCGCGACGGCGATCGTCATGGGCAGGAGCTTCGCCAGGAGCCTGGGCTTCCCCGCGAGGGCGGCGAGGCCGGCGAGGACCGTGTCGCCGAACTCGACGAGCTTTCGTCCGAACTTGCCAAGCGGCCTCAGGAGCGAGCCCGCGACGCGCACGGCCTGGGCGCGCCAGCGCACGAGCGCGAGGAGGATCCCAATGGAGAGGAGGGGCAGGATCCACACGATCGCGAGCGCGCGCTCGAGGCCCGTCGGGAGCTCGGCGGCGTGCGGCAGAAGCAGGAGGCCCATCGCGGCGACGAGCGCGACGCCGAGCACGTCGAGCACGCGCTCGAGGCCGACGGTCGCGGCGCTCGCGGCGAGCCCGACGCGCTCCCGGCGGGCGAGGAGAGCCGCGCGCAGCACGTCGCCTCCCTTCAGGGGAAGAATGCTGTTCGCGAGCCAGCCGACCGCGGTGAGGCTCGTCGTGGACGAGAGGCGCACGTCGGGCGCGCTGTAGCTGAAGAGCATCTTCCAGCGCAGGCCCCGTAGGAGGAAGAACACCGCGTAGGCGAGGACCGCGAGGCCCAGGTAGGCGGGTGAGGCGGCGCGCAGCGCGCGGACGACCTCCGCCGGGCCTACGTAGGCCAAAAGCGCGGCGAGCACGCCGATGCCAAGGAGGAAGAGGAGCGCCGCTCTCGCGCGCGGATGCATGCCCCGCCGTCCGGGAGTGGCGCCAACTCGTTTCTGGTACATCGGGAGGGGGTGCTCGGGACGCGCCCGGAGGGTCTTTGTCCCGTGTACCACGCTCGCTAATCCCCCGCATGCGGACGTCGCCCAACATGGAGCGCGCGCCGCGCCTGGTGAGCATCGTCGTTCCGACGTACAACGAGCGGCAGAACCTGCCCCGCCTGATCGCGGCGATCGCGGAGAACATGCCTTGGCCCTACGAGATCGTCGTCGTGGACGACAGCTCTCCCGACGGCACGGCGGACCTCGCGCGAGATCTCGCGAAGACGTACCCCGTGCGTCTGCTCTCCCGGCCCCAGAAGAGCGGCCTAGGCTCCGCGTACCGCGACGGGTTCGCGGAGGCGAAGGGCGACGTGATCTTCGAGATGGACGCGGATCTCTCGCACGATCCGCGCTTCATCCCCGACCTCGTGCAGGGGATCATGGACGGCGCGGACGTCTGCGTCGGATCGCGCTACGTCGATGGCGGCCACGTCGTCGGATGGAACAGCTACCGGCGCCTCGTGAGCGGCGTGGGCAACACGCTCGCGCGCATGATGCTGCGCGTCGGCGTGCGCGACCTCACGAGCGGCTACCGATGCTACACGCGCGAGGCGGCCGATCTCGTGCAGCTCGTCCGCAGCGACGGGTACGCCTTCCAGGTCGAATCGCTCTACCTCGTGCGGAAGAGCGGCATGCGCATCCAGGAGGTGCCGATCGTATTCGAGAACCGCACGGTCGGGAAAAGCAAGCTTGGCCCCAGCGAGTTCGCGCGCTTCGTGCAGACGCTCGCACGCCTGCGCGTCACGCGCGTTCCGGCGCGACGGGCGACGCCCGCGCGGGCGCCGTAGCGCGAAGCGCCAGGAGCCTCTCTTTTCCTCCGCGCTCCCACATGCAGCGCACGTGGCCGCGGGCGTCGATCCCGCTGCAGACCTCGAGCGCGCAGCATCCGCGGTGGATCACTCCGTAGGGGAAGCGTGGGCACTCCTTGCGTCGCAGATCGGGCATCGGACTCTTCGTGTGCCGCGCGTGCTGGCCGCAGAGAGAGCACAGCATGGCTCAGCCGCAGGGGGACCAGCCGCAGCTTCGGCAGAGGGTGCAGGCGCTCGCGGGGACCATGGGGCCGGCGCAGTCAGGGCAGAGGGGCGGGCTCATGCCACGAACGAGGCCGGAGGCCCGCTTCTCCCTGGGGCCGGGGGTTGGCCGAAATCACGGGCGAGGGAACCGTGCTGGTTCAGGGAAAAGGGTCCCGGTTCCCTAGACCAAGAACGGTTCCCGCGTCAGCGGCGCTACCATAAAGCTGATGCCCGCGCCGACGGCGTGCGCCGCCATGCGCGCCCACCTGGTCATGCTCCTCCTGGTCCTCCCGGGTCTCGCCGGGTGCCTCCAGGCGCGGCCAGGTGACGCCGGGTCCGGCTCGGTGACGGCCGGCACGGCGTACCCGTACGACGGGGCCTTCCGGACGGACGACACGTGGAGCCACACGCTCCGGCCCGGGCCGTACGCCGCGCTCGAGGTCGAGGAGATCTTCATGCCCAGCTTCGATGGCACGAAGATCCACATGGGCGTCTTCCGGCCGGACGTTCCCGAGGGGACGAAGGTGCCCGTGATCATCGACGCGGGACCGTACTATGGCGAGCTCGACGAGGCCGCCACGAGCGCGGACACGCACCGGCTGGGCGGGTTCCTCATCGAGAACTTCGTGCCGCACGGCTACGCGATCGCGCAGGTGAGCGTGCGCGGCACGGGCCTCTCGACGGGCTGCATGGACTACTTCGGCGCGAAGGAGCAGCGCGACCTCGACGCGGTCGTCACGTTCCTTGGCGAGCAGGCATGGTCTAGCGGCGCCGTCGCGATGATCGGCCGCAGCTACGACGGCTCGACCCCGTGGGAGGCCGCCTCGTTCGGGAACCCGTATCTCAAGACGATCGTGCCGATCGAAGGCATCGACGACTTCCAGCAGCTCCACTTCCGCAACGGCACGGCGGAGTTCCGCAGCGTCGCGCTGGGCACGCAGTACTACACGTTCGGCGCCACGCAGGGAGGACCGAACACGCAGGATCCTTCGAAGACGCAGCCCGACGACGCGAGGCTCGCCTCGCGGGAAGGGTGCGCGGACGGGCCGCAGCACGCGCCGATGGGCGTCTACGGGTATCTCACGGGCGGCGGGCACGGCGTGCCGGGCCCCGCCGACGACTACTGGACATCGCGCGAATTCACGGGCCGCGTGCTGGAACGATATCAGGGCTCGCTCTTCTGGGTCCACGGCCTCCAGGACTGGAACGTCAACCCTTCCCAAGGGCTCAGCGTCTACAAGGAATTCCACGGGACGAAAAAGGCGCTCCTGGGGCAGTGGGCCCACAACTACGCGGATCGCCCCGAGGAGCACAACAACCTCCGATGGGACTGGGCCGAGATGCTGTTGCGCTGGTTCGACCGCGAGCTCAAGGGCGTCGACACGGACGTCGGCCCGGCGCTCGAGATCGAGGACCACCGCGGCAACTGGCGCGTCGAGCCGGAGGCCCAGTGGCCGCCGGCGGACGCGGAATGGACGCCGCTCTTCCCGAGCGCGGACGGGAGCCTCCTGACCGACGGCGGCGCCGCGAAGGGCACGCTCAGCGTGTTCGCGCCCGCCCCGCTCGCGCTCGCGGACCAGGAGGCGACGCCCATCGCGCCGCGCGTCCTCGCCTTCGCGAGCGCGCCATTCGAGAACGAGACGCGCCTCTCGGGCCAGCCGCGCCTCCACATCACCGTGCAGTCGCCGACACCCGGCGGCAACATCTGGGCCGAATTGTGGGAGGTGCCCGCACAGGGGGACCCCGTGCAGGTCGGGCGCGCGCAGATGGACCTGCGCTACGCGGCGGGCGGAAGGTCGCCGACGCCGTACGTCCCGAACACGCCCGTCGTCGCCATGATGGAGTTCTACCCGCTGGATGCGCGCATCCTCGCCGGCAGCACGCTCCAGCTCCTGCTCACTGGCGAAAGCGGCGGCTACCTGCCAAGCGCCGCCTCGTCGCAGCTCACGTTCACCTTCGGCGCCGACCAGACCACGCTCGAGCTGCCCACCGTCGAGCGCGAGTTCAAGGCGAGCCGCTGGGACGTCGACTCCACCGAGGTCACGGGATCGAGCGCGTGAGCCCATGGCCCTCTGGAAATATGCGTTGAGACATGCGGATGGCAGCCGCGAGGAGAACCTGCTCGCCGCGGGCAACCGCACGGCGGCGCTCGAGCGCGCGCAGCGGAACGCCGCCGCGAAGGGCGCGACGCTCATCGAGGAGCCGACGCTCTCCGACGCGCATCGCGGCTCGACGTGAACATCGAGCGCCGGGCCACAACGGAGTCGCCCCCACGCGACGTTGCGGTTCGTATGACAGGCAAGGATCCCCACCGACCGCAAGGAAAGACGAGCGACGCGGAGCGGATGTCCTCCGCCGCCTACACGAAGGATGCGCCCTTCCAGGCGCCCTCGGGGAAGGAGATCTCCGAGATGGATCGCGAGCAGAAGGAGCGGCGCGGCGGCGTGCCGCCCGCGGAGGGCGAAGCGGCGCGCGGCGGGTCGCGGCCGGGCGTGCCGCGGCGGATGCTCGGCGAGACGGGGGACGAGTGAATGGTCGACGTGGAGCCTGAGCAGCGCGCCCATCGCCGCGGGCCCGTGGATCCTACCGGCGCCGTCACGAGTGGCGTCCAGCCGGGGCCGCTGCGCAGCGTGCCCGAGGAGGACGAGGAGCCGGTGGCCGGCTCGAAGCGCGAGATGGATGCCCTCTTCGAGGGCGAGGCGGAATAGGCGCGAACGCTCCAGTGGAAACGCGAGACCCGCACATTCGACCGGCCGATGCCGCTAGTTGTGTGTCAAACGTCGGCGAATGATTCGGCAACATCCAAGTAGGCTCCTACCACGCCTGGGAGTCGTGATCGACACGGGAGATACGGCCTGGGTCCTCCTCGCCGCGGGTCTCGTCATGCTGATGGTGCCCGGCCTCGCGCTCTTCTATGGCGGGATGGTGCGCCACAAGAACGTGCTCGCGACCCTGATGCAGGTGCTCGTGCTCCTCGCGCTCGTCTCGCTGCAGTGGGCGTTCTTCGGCTACTCCCTCGCGTTCGGCAAGGACCACGGCGGCGTGATCGGTGGCCTCGAGTTCTCCTTCCTGAACGGCGTCTCCGCGAGCGAGGCGAACGAGGCCTACGCCGCGACGGTGCCTCACCTCGCGTTCGTCATCTTCCAGGGCATGTTCGCGGTGATCACGCCCGCGCTCATCGTTGGCGCCTTCGCGGAGCGCATGTCGTTCAAGGCGCTCGTGGTCTTCGGGCTCCTCTGGGCGACGATCGTCTACGACGTCGTCGCGCACTGGGTATGGGGCGTCGGCGGCTTCCTGCGCCAGCTTGGCGCGCTCGACTTCGCGGGCGGCACCGTCGTGCACATCACGGCCGGCGTCGCGGCGCTCGCGTGCGTGATCTACATCGGGAAGCGCAAAGGCTTCGGCGAGCGCGAGATGACGCCGCACAACATCCCGCTCACCGTCCTTGGGGCCGGATTGCTCTGGTTCGGCTGGTTCGGCTTCAACGCCGGAAGCGCGCTCGGCGCGGGCCCGCTCGCCGTGAGCGCGTTCGCGGCCACGCACTTCGCCGCCGCCGCGGGCGCCTTCAGCTGGACGCTCGTCGAGTGGATGCGCAAGGGCAAGCCGAGCGCGCTTGGCGCCTGCGCGGGCCTCGTCGCGGGCCTCGTGGCCGTGACGCCTGCCAGCGGCTACGTGACGCCGATGGGCGGCATCCTTGTCGGGCTCGTCGCGGGCGCCGTCTGCTATCTCGCCGTCACGTTCCTCAAGGGCGTGCTCAAGCTCGACGACTCGCTCGACGCGTTCGGCGTGCACGGCGTCGGCGGCATCTGGGGCGCGCTCGCGACCGGCCTCTTCGCCACGACCGCGATCAATGCGGCAGGCGCGACCGGGCTGTTCATGACCGACACGGGGGCCATCGCGTACCACGCAGCGGGGATGGCCCTCGTCCTGAAGCAGGCGATCGCGGTCGCGGTGGTAGCCACCTACACCTTCGTCGCGACGATGGGCGTCCTGTGGATCACCGACAAGCTCGTCGACCTGCGCGTGCCCGAGCACGCGGAGGAGACGGGGCTCGACGTGCACGAGCACGGCGAGGTCGCGTACCACTACGAGCCCGCCCCGACCCCGACCGTCGCGGCCCCGCACGTCCCGGCACCGGACGCGGCGTTCCTCGTCGCGGGAGCGGTGCTGGGCGCGGGCAAGGAGGAGTGAGCCCCTACGGCGCGGTCTCGCGCTCGATCAGCGTGCGCACCACGATGTTCGTCGTCGTGCGGCGCACGCCCTCGAGCGGCTCGAGCGCGCGAAGCAGCAGCCGCTCGAGGCCCCTGATATCGCTCGTGCGCACCTTGACCAGGAGATCGTCCTCCCCGGTGATCGCGTGCACCTCGACGACGTCCGGGTCCTTCCGGAGCTGGTCCGCGATCGCCTCCGTGCGCGGCACGTCGCCCTTGCGGCCGCCTTCGAGGCCGATGCTCACGAACGCCGTCATCCCGCGGCCGACCTTCTCCGCATCCACGTGCGCGTGGTAGCCGCGGATGTAGCCCTCGCGCTCGAGGCGCTGCACGCGCGCATGGACCGAAGGAGCGCCCAGATCGACCGCCTCGCCGAGGCTCCGGAAGGAGCGGCGCCCGTCCTCCTGCAGCATCTTCAGGAGCTTCCGGTCCACCGCGTCCAGCGTCATCGCGCCCCTCTCAGGAGGCGCGCCGCATGAAGCTGCCGAAGAAGGAGCCCGCCAAACGTTCGTTCCGTGCGCTGCCAGAAGGCGTTCGGTCGAATGTTTCCATGGTTTTCATTCGCTTGGCCGAACAAAGCGACTTCTTTTCACCCGATATGCTGATATGGGAGTCGGGATTCCTCGGCACGTCGGCGTGCATCCTCGTGGTGCGCGCCACAGCCGCGTGTCGGGCCTCATCTGCAAGCCTCCCCAACACTCCGATAGCCTCCCAAGTTCGTGCCCGGCGCGCGGCCTCTTTGTCATCCTCGCCTGCACTCGAGGCGAGGTCGTCTCGACCCCCAGCCGGTACGCGGGCGGATCGGTCTGCTGCCCCAGCCGGTACGCGGGCGGGATCGGTCTGCCGCCCCAGCCGGTACGCTCGCGGGATCGTTCTGCTGCCCCAGCCGGTACGCTGGCGGGATCGGTCTGCTGCCCCAGCCGCTACGCTGGCGGGATCGGACTGATGCCCCAGCCGGTACGCTGGCGGGATCGGTCTGCTGCACCAGCCGCTACGCTGGCGGGATCGGTCTGCTGCCCCAGCCGCTACGCTCGCGGGATCGGTCTGCTGCCCCAGCCGCTACGCTGGCGGGATCGGTCTGCTGCACCAGCCGGTACGCTGGCGGGATCGGACTGCTCGGAGAACAGGCGCAAAATTCGCTGCGGCGAATTTTGCGGGTTCGCGCGCGTGCCTGCGGGCACCGGGCGCCCCTTCGGGGCGCCCTCGCGCGCTCCCACTGTTTTTCCCTCTCGCGGCCGCGCTGCGGCGCGTCCGCTCGGGGAAAAACAGTGGTCCCGCCGGGATTTGAACCCGGGTCGGAGCCTTGAGAGGGCTCCATGATTGGCCACTACACTACGGAACCGGCGAGCCTGCTAATCGCTCCCCCCTCATGAACGTTTTCGACCCCCCGAGAACGCCTGGGGGTGCCTTCCCTTTCGGTCTGGATGCGTTTCGTCATGGTCATCATGTCTGCGTGTCCATGGGCTCCTGGGATGCACCATGCGACCCTACCACTTCGGTGAATACACGCTGTACGCGCGAGACGTTGTGCTTCGCAATGACAACGGCACGCAGCGGATCTACTTCTTCGCGAAGAACGAGCCCAGGAGCGGCTCCCCCGCGACGCTTCCGAACGGCTACAAGGTCGAAGTGAGCGACCGCACCGGCATGCCGCTCCTGCGCAAGGACCCGACGGCCGTCCAGACCGGCTGGTTCAAGCGCATCTTCAACTGAGGGCTCGGCCACTCGGCGCTCGCGGGGGCGCCGGCCGACTCCCCTCTTTACCCTCTTTCTAGACTTCGTATCTGCTTCAGCGACAGCCCTGCGATACCGCCAAATAGACTCAAGGGCATCGCCGGCGCGGGAGGTCTGAGCCCCTATGCGCTTCGGAATCGTTCTTCTTACCACCGCGTTCGTCCTCGTCAGCACCCCTGTGGCATTCGCCGACGAGACCGCCCCTGACTGCGAGTCGACCCAGCCCTGGATCGGCTACACGAGCACCACCGCCGTGCGCGACACGTACAACCAGGACCTCGGCCACCCCGGGGACCTGAACGTCTGCGAAGGCGAGCACTGGGACGGGCAGGACACGGTCCGCTCCGACCAGGCCGAAGCGAGCTGCACGGGCACCGTGAACGCGGACCCGAACGCCCTCTTCGCCGGCATCTGCAGCGACAACGGCGCGGCCGACGGCTGGTCCGAGTCCAACCCGCTCACGCCCCTCGGCCTGCGCGTGAGCAGCGACGGCACGAACGCCGTCTACGTCGGCACGAACATCGTCCTCGTCGGCAAGGCGGTCCTCTACGTCGACCACAGCGCCGTCGCCGTCTACGTCGAGGACAACACCCCGACGAACGCGCTCGCGACCGTCGTCTCCGCGCCCCGCGTCACGCAGGGCCACGTCGACGAGACGGACTGCGACCAGGCCACGTACCAGGACGGCGCCATCAACCACACCGCCGCCTGCGGCCGCGACAACACGGCCATCACGGTCGAGCACGCGGTGCTCGCGTAGGCAAGCCCCTCCGGCGCGCGCGGGCGCGCCGCCCTCCTCCTTCTCGTCCCCCCCTTCCCCTACCCAGCGCAGCCACTCGCCGCGGGAGAAGCCCTTATCGTCGTCGAGCCGTCTGGCCTCCCGGAGGCAGTCCCTTGCGCGTCCGCATCTTCCTCGGCATCCTGATCCTCGCGCTCCCGTTCGCCGCCCTGCCGGCGAGCGCGAGCTGCAACGTCGCGACCGTGAACGAGTCGCCCGACATCAACTACACGACCGTGTGCCTCCTTGACGAAGGCAACACGTACGACGACACGACGCAGCGCGCGGACCACGACTACCTCGCGCACGTGAGCCACGCGGTCGAGGTCGATCCCGTCTTCGACTACGCGCACGCGAACGCGGATCGCGGCACGTGGGTCTACGACGACGGCGAGGTGCGCCACGAGCGCGAGTGGACGACGATCGGCGCGGGTGCCTGGGAGGGCGCGCGGGGGCTTGCAGGCACGGGCGCGCAGACCGAGCTCGCGCAGCGCGAGCAGACGGCAGGCGAGGACGCCGGTGGCGCGTGCTCGAGCTACGTGGGCCGCAGCTCGTGCTTCGGCGCGAGCGGCTGGGTCACGGTGCAGGACGTCGCGAGCGTCGGCGTCGGCACCTACTACACGCAGACCGGGACCGGCGACACGTGCCAGGAGTCCGCCGAGGTGGACGTGGACGCGGTCGTCACCTTCGTGCCGGTCACCACAGCACCGCAGGATTGCACGACGGAGCTCCCGTGGCTCTACGACAGCGCGCTCTTCGACCTGCCCGCGCAGCCCTGAGGCTCGACCGTACGATCCGGTCCCTTCCACTTCTCTGATCCAGCGCAAGCTATATCGCACCCAGGCACCTATGGAACATAGGTACCTCCGTGGCTGAGGACGTGGCGCGCTGGACGCAGCAGATCCGCAAGGGGAGCACGCGTCTCGCCATCCTCCAGCTCGTGAGCGAGCGCGAGAGGTACGGATACGAGATCATCACCTCGATCCGCGAGCGCACCGAAGGCGTGCTCGAGGTCGCGGAGGGGAACGTGTACCCGGCGCTCCACGCGCTCGAGAAGGAGGCGCACATCACGAGCGCCTGGCGCGAGGTCGAGCCTGGCGTGCCACCGCGAAAATACTACCGCATCACCGCGAGCGGACGCCAGCACCTCGCCGCGCTCGCGAAGGAATGGAAGGAGTACGCGAGCGCCATCGCGCGGCTCCTCGAAGGAGAATGACACCATGCAGATGACCACCGAAGCGCGCGCGTGGCTCGAGGCCACGGTGCGCCGCATCCTTGCCCGCCACCCGCTCGGCGACGCCGAGCGCGCGGGCATCACGTACGAGCTCATGAGCCACCTCCATGCCGCCGGAGAAGCGCGCGCGCTCGCCGCGGGCCGCAGCGAGGTCGCCCGCGAAGACCTCGAAGCGGGGCTTGCGGCCGCGGGCGGCGAGGACGGGCTCGCGACCGCGTTCGTGCAGCCGCTCGCGAAGCCCATCGAGCGCGTGCTCTTCTGGCGGCGCGCGGGCGCCTTCGCGATCGACGCCATCCTCGTCCTCATCGTGATCGGGTTCGTCCACGGCGCGATCACCTTCGCGCTGACACCATTCTTCGACATGAGCGCGCCGATGGACGACGACGCGTCGTGGTGGGGGCTGATGCCGTGGGGATATCACCCCGCCGCGGGCGTCGCCGGGCAGTTCGTCGTCGCCGTCGCGAGCGGCCTCGTCCTCATCGGCTACTTCACGTGGCTGGAAGGGACCGACGGGCGCTCGCTGGGGAAGCGCGCGGTCGGCCTCCGCGTGATGCGCGCGGATGGCGCGCCGATGACGCTGCGCGAGGCGTTCCTGCGGAACCTCGTGAAGCTCTCGCCGCCGTTCCTGATCCTCGACACGCTGATCATGCTGGTCGCGTTCCAGGAGGAGAAGCAGCGCGTGAGCGACCGCATCGCCGAGACCATCGTCGTGAGGGGCTGAGACCATGAGAATGCCCATCCTCGCGTGCGCGCTCCTTCTGCTCGCCGGTTGCGCGCAGCCCGCGGCAAGGGAGCCTGCGGCCGCGTCGGATCCCCCCATCGAGCTCGTCGCCGAGCGCCCCGGCACGGCGTTCGGCGCGATCGAGACGGGGCCGGCGGCCGCGCCGGACCTCGACGCGACGACGCAGGCCGCGCCTGAGCTCGTGCGCGGCGAGTGGTGGCGCATCCGGTTCCACTCGAGCTTCTTCGACGAGGCGCCCGAGTTCGTCCGAGTCGTCGCCAGTGTCGAGCCCGACGGCTACGTCGTCGGCATGCCGCACGAAGGCTGGTTCAAGGAGGCGATCGCGTACCACGCGCCCGCGTTCGGCGACGTCGGGCGCGATCTTTCCTACGAGCTCCACAACGTGCGCTTCGAGCCCCTGCGCTTCCCGCTCGTCGAGGGCGCGAGCTGGACCACGATGTTCGGGACGTCCGAGTTCGTCGCGACCGTCGAGAGCGCCGACCTGTGGACCGCGACGGTGCGCTTCGATCCGCCAGCCTCCGATCCGGACCCGACGGACGCCGCGCTCGCGCTCCTGAGCCCCATCGACACGAGCGCCGGGATGCGCCTCACCTACGACGCGCGCCAGCACGAGGTCGTGACGTTCGGATCGCTCGTCGGGACGTGGGAGGTCGTCGAGCACGGATACGGCTTCGAAGGCTGGGTGACCGTCCCGCGCGGGCTCCACACCGCGATCGACTACGGGCAGTTCCTACCGGCGACTCCAGGGGAGCCGATCGTCACGCGCACGCAAGCGATCGAGGGCGGCTTCAACCGCCTCACGCTCCTCCATGGGATCTTCGCGCTCGGGCCGGGCGCCTACCGCATCACGGACACGGCGCCCAACGGGACGACGTTCGAGTCGGAGGTCGTCGGGAACGACGCCTTCACGGTCCGCTTCTACGAGGCGAGCGATCCCGATGGAGAGTGGACGCTCGAGGACGTCGTCGCGGGCCCGGGGGGCACGTACACGATGGGGATGGCGTACCACCAGTACGACATCCATCTGCCCGAGGGGACCGTCCGCTCCGACCACAGCCACCCGGTCATCCGCTGACGCGCAGCGCGGCCTCAGCCGAGCATCACGGTCTTCGCGACGCCCGGCACGAGCCCGTGCTCGCTCGACGTCCTCAGGAAGAGCATCCACGGCCCCGGCGTCGCGAGCTGCGCGTCCGCGGGCGCCTCGAACGTGAGCGTCGCGCCGCTCTGGGAGACGACGGGAAGCACGATCGCGCGCTGGCCGGGGTCGCTCGAATGCGTCTCCGCCATGTGGCGCACGAGGATCGCGTCCGTGATGCTTGCCGCGTCCGCCGAGTCGACGGTGAAGGTCTGGCCGTACGCGATGGAAGATGGCGCGCTCGTGATCGTGGGCTGCGCGACGCCCCAGTGGAGGTAGGGCGGCTCGAAGATCTCGAACTTCGTGTGCGGATCCTGCGCGGCCATGTTCACGTTGTCGCGCAGCGCCGTCCACGGCACCGGGTTGGGCACGTGGCCGCCGACGAGCACGCGCGCGTCGGGCAGCAGGAGCGCCGTGCCGTGGTACTCGCGCGGGATCGTCATCGGCGCCTGCTCTGTCCACGAGCCGCTCGTGGGGTCGTACAGCTCCGCGGTCATGACGGCCGGGTCGGGCGAGCCGTACGTCATCACGTTGTCGTAGATGCCGCCGCCCACCGCGAGCACCTTGCCATCGGGAAGGAGGATGCCGCTCGACTGCCAGCGTGGCGTGTGGAGCGGCGCGGCAAGGGCGTGCGTCGGCGGGTCGACCGAGAGGTCCGTGAGCTCCGCCGTGTTGGTCGCGACGACGCTGCGCTGCAGCGTGCCCGCGAACGTGAGGATGCGCGCCGCGTAGCCATCGGCCGGGTCGAGCGGAAGCATCACGTTGTTCGGGCTCTGGCGCGCTCCGAGGACCGAAGGGCCCAGGATGCGCCACGCGTCCGTCGCGGGGTCGTACGCCTGCGCGAGGTTCCACAGCGGCTCCTCGGGCCGCTCGCCGAACGGGCCCCAGAGGGTGCCGCCCGTCTCGTAGTAGAGCTGGCCTTTGAGGGGGCCCGAGGGCACGTCGAAGAGACGCGGGTAGAGCGGAAGGACGTTCGAGCCGCCCGGGACGACGTTCCACGCGTCGGCGCTGCTATCATACTGCTCCATCGACGCCTGATGCGTCGCGGGGTTCACGAGCTGGTGGATCCCGCTCGCCGCAAGGCCGCCCTCCGACGTCGTCATGACCGTCGGGTACCATCGGGGCACGTTCATGTCGCTCGCGTACGTCCACGAGTCGGTGCGCCAGTCGAAGATGCGCGCCTCGCTCGTGCCGTCGACGAAGCTCTGCCCGGGCTCCGTGACGACGGGGTGCCAGGAGGAGCCGCCCGCGGAGAGGAGGCGCCCGTCGGGAAGGAGCGTGTGGCCGCTGCAGAAGAGGTCGCTGCCGCCGGGCGTCGCGATGGTCGAGACGCTCGCCGCGTCGTAGGGGGGCGCGAGCACGCGCACCTCGCCGCCATACACGGTGGAAAGGAAGTAGATCTGGTCGCGCTCGCCGGCGACGTCGCCGCTCCAGTACAGCACGCGCTGGTCGGGGAGGAGCGCGACGTGCACCGCGGGGATCTGCCCTTCGAACGGCGCTTCCCACGCGCCCGCGACCGAGGCGGGCCCCGCGGCGACGAGCGTCGGGAGCGGCATCGCGTTGGGGGGCCCGACGGGCTCGCTGGGGAGGGCGAGCGCCGGCATGGCGACGAAGAGGACGATGAGCGCGAAGATCGGGCGGAGCGTGGGGATGCCTCCCGTTGCGTCGACGCGTCGGGGATGGTTTGGGTCTTTTGGCGAGGGTGGCTCTGCTTCGATCCGCGTCCGGTGCGTCCGCAGGGAGGAGGAGCAGGGGATCCGATCCGTCCACCGTCAGGACGAAGCGATACCGGGGCGCGAGCGTGTGGATCCGAACGAGGCACGTACCGTCGTCGGGAGCCACGGCCGTGTAAAGGAGCGCGCCGTTCGCACCGAATGCGCATTGGGTCTCGATCGGGGTGCCGTCCACGCGCAGGAAGTCCGCCTCGCAGACGACCCCCGACTGGAGTGCCAGGCGAAGCTCCGCGCCGCCCTCCGCGACGAACGCGAACGCATCCTCGTCGAAGGCCTGCATGGCGAAGGCGGTGTACGCGCGGCCCGGCTCGATGGGGACGGCGCCCTCGGGTCCAGCGGGCGCGTCCGCGCCGCTCCCCGCATCGCTCTGCGCGGGGTCCGCCGCTGCCGGCCCAGGCGTGAAGGCGAAGGATCGCAAGGAGAACGCCGCGCCCGCGTCGTGCGGCCCGTCGAGGATGTCGCCGCGCCGGTCGGGGACGCGGGGATATCGTTCGCGCAGGAGCGTCCAGCTCGGGACATAGCCGTGGAGGAGGGCCTCGTTCGGGCAGCGCGCGACCCCGGCGCGTCGCGACCGCTGCCTGCGTCGTCGTCGAGTGGCGCCTGCCTCGGGAGCGCGAACCCCGACAGGAGGGAAACGAGGACCGCGACCAGGATGGCGACGGTCCTCACGGAATGCCTCCTCGATGGTCACGCGATCGGCTGGGGCAAGGAGGGTCGCTTGTCACTCCGGGTACGCCTTCAGCCCGTGACCGGCGGCGCCGGCGCGTCCACGCCCACGCCGAAGCGGTAGACGGGGCTCGTGCCGGTCAGGAACTTCACGTACATCGGGCGCCCGTCGGAGACCGCGTGGCGGAGCATCGTCGCGCCATCGAACGTGCAGCTCCCGGCGACGTTCGCGTAGTCCGCATCCTGGAGGACGAAGCACACCGTGCGCGGCGTCACGCCCACCTCGATCGCGGCGCCCGCTGCCGCGTCGAACACGAAGACGTCGGCGCCATCGAGCGGCGGCAGGAACGTCGCGGTGTACTCGACGCCCGTGTCGATGGGCGTCGCCGTCCACGGGAAGCTCCCCGCATCGGCGCCGCTCCCGGCGTCGTCCTGGGGATCCTCGATCGAGGGGATCCCGACGCGCGAGACGGCGGGCGTCACCTCGAGCGTCGAGCGCACGTAGGCGCCGCCGTGACCGACGGGGCCCGCGTCGATGACCGTGCGCTCGGGGATCGCCGGGTAGCGCTCGCGCAGGCGGCCCCAGCTGGGATCGTAGTCGGCGAGGCTCGCCTCGTTCGGGCACCGGTTCACCGCGTCGTCGATCTCGCTCGCGGCGCGGTTGCCGCCCATCACGCTGAGCTCCTTCTCGGGATCCCAGCAGTCGGGCGAGGTCCCGGTGACGGAGCCGTACTCGTCGAGGAGGCCGAAGAGGTAGTGGCCGGTCTCATGCGCGAGCACGGTGCCGGTGTCGTCGCCCGTGCTCACGAGGCCGGCCTGGTGGTACCAGTTCATCCAGATGGCGCTCTGGCGCAGCGTGACGCCGTCGAGGTTCGTGGACGCGGCGCCCACGGGGTCGGCGCCGAAGGTGAAGATCACGTCGTACGCCCACGCGCAGCCGGGCACGTTCGCGAGCACGCACGTCGGCCAGCCCGCGTTGTGGCGCTCGTAGTCGCCGACGATCGTGATGATGCGGCCCGCGCGCACGTGGCCGTCCGTGTAGTCGTACACCTTCTCGGCGAAATCGTCGAGCGATCGCTCGAGGAAGATCATGCTCGACTGCTCGTTGGCGAGCACGAGATAGTTGAACGTGTAGGATGCGCCGTCGAACGCGTTCATCGCGTTCGCGAGCTTCATCGCGTGCGCGCCGCCCGCCGCGGCACCGCCCTCATGGAACGGCGTGAAGCAGAGGGAGCGGCCCACGGGGAGCGAGTCGATGACGAAGACGTGGACCGTCCGGGGAACGTTCTCGCTGAGCGTGGTCACGCTTCCCGCGTCGACGCTGTAGCGCAGGCTCGCCCGCTCGAGCGTCGGCGTCTCCCACGTGACGACCGCCCGGAAGCCCGTCTTCAGCGCGGCATACTGGAGCGAGGGTAGCGCCGCATCGCCGCCGCCGCTCGTCGCCGTGACGGGCGCGCCGGTGCCGCACGTGGGGTCGGAGCCGAGGACGGCGCCCGCGAAGGACGGCATCGACAAGAGCGCGGCCATGCCGAGAACGAGCAGGCTGGACCTCACGAAGACTCCCAAGCCACCAGGGGCTTGACCTCTAGATGAAGATTCTTCCAGAAAGAGGGTGTGCTTCGGCGCGTGGAGTCGGTCCAGGACCAGCACGCGCCTCACGGGATCTGTTTCGGCTGCGGGCCCGCGAACAAGCATGGCCTTCAGATCAAGTCCCGCTGGGAAGGGGACCTCTTCGTCGCGCGCTGGCGACCGCAGCCGCACCACCAGGCGTTCCCGGGCGTGCTGAACGGCGGGATCTGCGGCGCGCTCCTCGACTGCCACAGCAACTGGTGCGCGGTGACGACGCTCCTCAAGGAGCGCGGGCTGAGCGAGGCGCCCTCCTGCGTCACGAGCGAGTTCAGCGTGAAGCTGAAGCGTCCCACGCCCGTCGACCAGGAGCTTCTCCTCAGCGCGCGGCCGGTGAAGGTCGATGGCGACGTGGTGACCGTCGACGCGGAGCTCCGAGTAGGCGAGAAGGTCACTGCCACCTGCCACGGCGTCTTCGTCGCCGTGAAGCCCGGCCATCCCGCCTACCACCGATGGTCGTAAGGCGTTAAACCCACGAGGCCGCATCCGCGCGCCGATGGTCGAGGTCGCGGTGCTGGGCGCGTCGGGTCACACGGGAAGCCGCGTCGTGGACGCGCTCAAGCGCCGGGGCGCCGACGTGCGCGCGCTCACCCGCAAGGACGCGGACGCTTCGCAGAAGGCGTCCGTCCGCCAGGCGATCCAAGGCGCCGACGCGGTGGTGAACCTCGCCGGTCCCTTCCTGCGCAACGGGCTCGCGCCGGTCGAAGCCGCGATCGAGGCGCGCGTCCCTTACGTCGACACGACCGGCGAGCAGGCGTTCATGGCGCAGGTGCGCGAGCGCCTGCACGGCGCTGCGCAGGAGGCGCGGGTGCCGATCGTGAACGCGCTGGCCTTCGAGTACGCCTTCGGCGACCTCGCTGCGAAACGGCACTTCCCGAAGGGCGGCGACGCGCTCCACGTGCTCTATCGGCCGCGCTCCACCGCGCCCTCGGCGGGCACGAAGAAGAGCATGCTGCGCGTCTTCGCGGCGCCCACGCTCTCCTACGAGGAGGGCAAGCTGCGCTCCATCTCCTACGGGCGATATCAAAAGAGCTTCCCGACGGCGGAGGGCCCCAGAAGCGGCGCCGCGTTCGCCGGTGGAGAAGTGCTCACGGTGCCCCGGCACACGCCGTTCCGCACCGTCCGCACATACTACCAGACGAAGCCATCGACCGCGCGCGCCGCCCGCGTGCTGGGCCCCCTCGCGCGCGTCGCCCTGCGCGGCCCGGTCCTGCGCTTCGCCGACAGGCGCGTGGACGCGAAGCACCAGCCGCCCGCGAACGCGAAGGCGCGCGGGGAGGTGCACCTTGTGGCCGAGCCCTCGGGAGAGCATATCGTGATCGAGACCCCTGACCCCTATGTCGCCACCGCCGAGATCGCCGCCGAGGGCGCGCTCCGCCTCGTGGGCGCCGCGCGGGCGGGCGTCCTTGCGCCCGCCGAGGCGTTCGACGCGCAGGAGATGTTCGACGCCATGCGAAAAACGATGCCGGCGTTCCACGTCGAACGTTTTCCCTCTCTTTCGTCCAAATAGGTATATGCAGGGGGCCGGCTCCTCGCGGCCAACTTCGGTGCCTAAAATGTCTCCCGACAGCGCGACGCACACTCCGAACCTAGGCCGCTCCGCCCCGACGCCCGAAGGCCAGGGGCCCCCGTCCCTCGCGGAGATGGCGCACCAGCAGTTCGTCCGCGCCGCCCACCACGTCGCGCTCGAGCCGTGGATCGTCGAGCACCTCTCGCACCCGATGCGCACGACCATCGCGAGCGTCCCGGTGCGCATGGACAACAACGAGGTCAAGGTCTTCACCGCCTACCGCTGCCAGTACAGCAACGCGCTGGGCCCGACCAAGGGCGGCATCCGCTATCACCAGGACGTGACACTCGACGAGGTCATCGCCCTCGCCGCGTGGATGAACTGGAAGTGCGCCATCGCCGGCCTCCCCTACGGCGGCGCGAAGGGCGGCATCGTCGTCGACCCCACCAAGATGAGCCCCGGCGAGCTCGAGCGCATGACGCGCCGCCTCACCGTCGAGTTCATCAACGTCTTCGGCCCCGAGACCGACATCCCCGCGCCCGACGTCAACACGACGAGCGAGATGATGGGCTGGATCTACGACACGTACGCCATGATCAAGGGCGGCGCGACGGCCGGCGTCGTCACCGGCAAGCCCCTCGCGCTAGGCGGCTCGCTGGGCCGCACGGAGAGCACGGGGCGCGGCGTCGTCACGACGATCGAAGCGGCCGTCAAGCACAAGGGCAAGCAGATGCGCGACACGACCGCCGTCGTCCAAGGCTTCGGCAAGGTCGGCTACTACACGGCCAAATTCCTCCACGACAAGGGCAGCCGCGTCGTCGGCATCAGCGACGTGTCCGGCGCGCTCTACAACAAGAACGGCATCGACGTCGAGGACCTCTTCGCCTACGCCCGCAAGAACAAGGGCAACATCGCCGGCTATCAAAAGGCGGAGAACGTCGACGACATCCTCACCCAGGAATGCGACATCCTCGCCCCCTGCGCGCTCGAGAACCAGATCACGAGCCGCAACGCCGCCAACATCCGCGCGAGCATCGTCGCCGAAGGCGCGAACGGCCCGACGACCGTCAAGGCCGACGAGATCCTCCACAAGAACGGCGTCTTCCTCGTCCCCGACGTCGTCGCCAACTCCGGCGGCGTCGCCGTCTCCTACTTCGAATGGGTCCAGAACCAGAACCACTACTCCTGGACCGAGCAGGAGGTCAACGACCGCCTCGCCGTCATCATGGAGCGCTCGTTCCGCAACACCGTGAAGATCGCCGAATCCAAGAGCGTGGACATGCGCACCGCCGCGTACGTGCTCGCCCTCGAGCGGTGCGGAGAAGCCGTGAAGGCGAGAGGACTCTTTCCGTAGGCGGCCGCAGCCGCCGCAGGAAAGAGACCGACGCCTTCACGGCGTGGCGCGCGCCGAAGCGCGCGACACAAGCCGTCAAAGCTCGCGGCCTTTTCCCGTAGGTGCCGCAGCACCGGAGGGAAAAGGCCCGAGGTTTTGACGGCGCGGCGGATCCGCAGATCCGACGCAAGCCGTGAAGGCGAGAGGACTCTTTCCGTAGGCCGCCGCAGCCGCCGCAGGAAAGAGACCGACGCCTTCACGGCGTGGCGCGCGCCGAAGCGCGCGACACAAGCGGTCAAGGCGCGCGGTCTATTCCCGTAGGGAATAGACCCGAAGAGCGGCTTGACCGCGCGGAGGATCCGCTGATCCGACGCAAGCCCTGAAGGCGAGAGGACTCTTTCCGTTGGCGGCCGCAGCCGCCGAAGGAAAGAGGCCGCCTTCACGGAACGTTCGCGCCGAACGTTCGGAGGGAACGTTCCTTCAGCAAGTTCCGTTGGAACGTTCCTACCGTCCGAACCGGGTAACGACGCCCCCTCGCGCCCGCACGCGGGGAAAATGCTCATCCGCTGGGGCAAGACGCGGGGACAATGGGCATCTTCCTGGCTGCGCACTCGGGCGTCGCATGCGTTTCGACATCCCTGAGCGCTTCGAGCTTGTTCCGGAGGAGAAGGTGCGTCGCGGCACCGCGACGATCAACGTCAGTTGGGCGGACAAGGAGGTGTTCGATGCGATCCAGTGGTGGCTCACGTATCGGATGGGTCGCGAGGCGACCCAGTGGGACGTGTTCAGCTTCCTGCTCGGCGAGGCGCTGGGGAATCGGGAAAGCCCGCTGCGGAACGCGACGCTCTTTCCGAGCTAGAGGGACGGTCATCGGTGGACGCCGTGCTCCGCTTATCGGGACACGCCGAGGTCGTCCGGCTCGTCTTCGGTGACGGGGATCGGGCCGACGTCCTTGCGCGGGATGGACGCCTGCGCCATGAGCTTCGGCGTGACCTCGATCTTCGCGCCCACCCGCACGGCGAGCGCGATGCAGTCGCTGGGGCGCGCGTCGAAGCGGCGCACGTGCGGCGCGTCCCCTTTCTCGACCTGGATGTAGAGGCTCGCGTAGAACGTGTTCTGCTGGAGCTCTTCGATGACGACGCGGTCGACGATCGCGCCAAGCTCGTTCAGGACCTGGGAGAAGAGGTCGTGTGTCATGGGGCGCGGCGAGAGCTGGCCTTCGAGGGCGAGCTGGATGTTGAGAGCCTGCGTCTGGTCGATGAAGATCGGAAGCACGCGGTCCGCGTTCGCGCCGGTGGCGTCCTTGGGCGCGAGCATGACGATGGGCCCCTGGCTGCTCATGAGGACGTTCTCGACAGCCACGGGGATGTTGTCGTCCATCGGCAGCGCGCGATGCGGGCTCTCTCCCCATAAGCATTCGCGCAGGGCGGGCGCTGCGGCCCGCGAGCGCATGTCGGACGGATTCTTTCGAGCGAAGCATCCGGGGATCCTCAAGTGCAGGCCCGGAGTCCATGGGGGTCCCCGGTTCGAACGCTCGACGCGCCTGACGGCGCTTCGGTGCCTGCGCTCGCTGCGCTCGCTCCGGTCCCGGCGCGCCCGCCAAAGCTCAAGAGATAGCAGCGAAGTGCGCGCATGGGGCGCGTAGCATAGTTGGATATTGCTCCGGCCTTCTAAGCCGGGGGTCCCGGGTTCGAATCCCGGCGCGCCCGCTCCGCTTCGCCCAGCAGGCGCGCCGTCTCCGCAAGAAGACGTGCGACTTCGTGCCTGCGGGCACTGCGTCGCACGCTGAGCAGAGTCCATCCTCCGAACCGTAACGTTTCAGTTACACATCACGGCAGCGCATCCCACATCATCCACGCCGCCACGAGCACCAGGCCCCAGCCAAAGAGGTGGCGCAGGCGGTCGGCGTGGATCTTGTGCGCGAGCTTCGAGCCTACGAACGTGCCGGGCAGCGCGCCCATGGCGAGCGGCGCGCCCAGCGCGAGGAGCGCGGGAGCGTACCCGAGCGCGACATGCGACGCGGTGCCGCCGATCGCGTTCCCTAGCACGGCGACGAGGCTCGTCCCGACGGCGAGGTGCATCGCGATCCCCGCGAAGACCATGCCAGGGACCATGACGATTCCTCCGCCGACGCCCAACGCGCCCGAGAGGAGCCCTCCGAGGAGGCCGATCCCGAGGAGGTACGCGGTCCGCGCGCGCGGACGCATGGGGCGCTCCCTGGGCGCGCCGCCCAGCGCGAGCCGCGCCCCCGTCGCGCCCAGCACGAGGCCGAAGAGCGCCTGGAGCGCCCGGTCGTCCATGCGCTCCACGAGGAACACGGAGACGGCGGCGCCCACGATGCCGCCGAGGGCGAGGCTCGCACCTGCGCGGAAGTCGACGCTCCGGTGGCGGTGGTGCGTCCAGATGCCGACGACCGCGGAGGCGACGATCACGACGAGGCTCACCGCCTTCGCCGTGTGGAAGTCGGTGCCGGGCACCAGATACAGCGCGGCCGGCACTATGAGGATCCCCCCGCCGACGCCGAAGAGCCCCGAGGCGACGCCTGCGAGGAGACCCGCGGCCCACACGCCCAGGAGCGTCGCGGCCGGCAGCACGTCCCCTCAAATAGGATGGGCTTCCAAAGTCCTTTTGACATGGACCCGCCGGCCCAGAAGCCCCGCGTGTCGCCGATGCGGCCCGCGGGCGCGCCCGCAGGTGGCTCGCTCCAGCGGCCGCCTCCGCAGGCTGCGCCGCGCGCGGTCGCGGCGGCTCCGTCGCGTCCGGCCGCGCCGTCTTCGGCGGATCCCGAGAACGCGCCCGCGGCGCCGGCCAAGGCCTCGCCTGGTGCTTCGCTCGCGACGACGGGCATCGCCGGCCTCGACGCGCAGCTTGGCGGCGGGATCCCCCGCGGGACGACGCTCCTTCTCATCGGCGAGCCCGGCAACGCCGTGCCGCTCTTCTCGCAGCAGTTCGCCGGGGGCGGGCTCGACGCCGGCGAGGACGTCCTCTACTTCGAGTTCGACCGTCCCGCGGGCGGCGTGCGCGCGACCGTGCAGTCGTTCGTGCAGCGCGGGAACGAAGGAAAGGCGGAGCTTTCCGTCCACGATGGCTACTCGCCGCAGTTCGGCATGAGCGTGAACGCGCGCATCCGCGACCCGAAGGCGATGCCCGTGCCGATGGGGAGCGCCTTGGAGGCGATGATGGCGTCGCTCCAGAACACGTCGGCACAGCGGCCTTACCGCATGGTCGCCGAGAGCCTCTCCAGCCTCACGCGCGACGACAACGAGCGCGAGGTGCTGAAGTTCGTGCGGAACCTCGTCTACCTCGGGCACGAGATGGACGGCCTCCATCTGATCAGCATCGTGAAGGGGCTCCACAGCGCGAATTTCGAGACGCAGCTGCGCCATCTTGCGGGCGGCGTCATCGAGTTCGGCGCGGAGCGCAAAGGGTTCGGCATCTACAACTACCTCGTCGTCTCCAAGCTCCTGAACGTACAGGACCCTGTGCGGATCCTGCTTTGGAAGGAGACCGAGAAGGGGCTCTGGCTCGAGAGCACGAAGCGCGTGTTCTGAAGCCTTTTCATCCTGTCGCGACAGGACAGAAGGCGCAACGGCGTCCCGGCCTCATCTTAACGTTCCCGCCCCTGGGGCGGTTGGGCGGAACGAGCATTCTTATAGGCCATGCAGCAGGAAAACGGCTCGCTGTTATGTCGATGCGGGAGCGGTCGGGACCCAACGACTCGGCGGTGAGCCCTGTCGTAGGCATGGTGCTCGTGCTGGGCATCTCGATCGTGGGCATCGCCGCCATCCTCTACTGGGGTCTGCCCGCGATCGACGAGATGAAGGCGAACGTCGAGCACAAGAGCGTCGAGTCGCAGTTCCAGGAGCTCGACGCGACGATCAAGGAGCTTGTCGCCGGCACGACGGAGAAGACCGCAAAGCGCTGGCAGCCGACCTTGAACCGCGGCGCGATCGTCATGTCGAACGAAACGGAAGGGTGGATCTACGCCGTCGACCTGTACAACAGCGGCCACGACTACGGCTTCGCCTACGGCAGCATCGACGGGGACAACTCCTTCACGATGACCTCGATCAACGAGACGATCGCCGACGTCACGATCAAGGCGACGCGCGTCAACAGCACGACGTCCACGCAGTCGCTCTACCTGAACGCCGCCGCGAACGCCAAGGGCTCGACCTCGGCGACCTTTGCGAGCTGGGCGCAGGGCGCGACGAAGACGTTCTATCTCCACGACGCCTCGGGCACGCAGGCGCCCATCCGCAACTCGACCATCCACTTCGAGGTCTATGCGGGCGCGACGCCCGCCCTCGTGAGCGAGGCGTGGTTCGTCCCGACGGGCCGCGTCGATTACGAGCTGAATGCCGGTGTGGGCACGAAGACCGTGAGCGAGAACAACGGCGCCGTCATCACGGGCAACGGCAACACGTACGCCCTCGTCAACTCGCCCCCCATCCCGCCCGCCGCGCACTCGAGCGGCGTCACGCGCCACTTCGCGCGCGCGGTCGTCCTCAACGGCACCTCGTCCTTCGTCGGCCTGGACCGCTTCGACGTGCTCGTCACGCTCTACTCGACCTACACGCTGCGCAGCTACGACTGCGCGCTGCCGTCGCGCAGCGACTGCGTCGAATCCGTGAAGGTCTTCACCTACGGCAAGTACGCCGACGTCTGGCAGAGCTACCTCGTCAACAGCGGGCGCGGATACACCTGGCAGGAGCCCTCGAACGGCATGGACTACCTCGAAGACCGCGAAGCATGGATGGGGTTCACGCTCCTCCAGTCGACGGTCCAGCTCGTGAACGGGTGATCCACGTGAAGCGCAGACTGTTCGGACGACGCGACGAAGCCGTGACGGAGGTCATCGGATACGTGCTGAGCTTCGCCCTCAGCGCGATCTTCCTGCTCCTCGCGCTCAACGTCTTCTGGGCCGCGCGCGCCAACACCGAAGCGGTGACGACGGGCGTCGAGCTGAAGACGATCGCCGATCGCGTCGCCGCCCGCATCGTCGAGATGGGCGCGATCGCGCAGGAGTTCCCCAACGCGACGATGAACGCCACGCTCGTCATCCCGCAGTCGTTGAGCGGCAAGATCTACACCATCGAAGCGCAGAGCGACGAGGTCACCGCGCGTCTCAACGACGGATCCCTCTCGTTCGCCGCGACGACGTTCAAGCTCGACGAGACCGGCGTCGACGTCGACGGCGACGTCGACAGCTCGAACGAGCGCGTCATCATCGAGTATCACAACGGCATCATCACCATCCTCGGAGGTTGACCCATGGAAACGCAAGTCAGGTTCCCGAAGTTCATCGCGGCCCTCAAGGAGCTTGGCGCCCCCGTCGGCGGCGCCGCGTTCCTCTCGGACGCCCCCGGCACGTGGGCCGCCCTCCCGTACGAGACGCGCGCTGCGTGCCTCGGTTCGCTCGCGGTGGAGCTGGATCCCGCGACCACCACGATCCGGCTCGGGAAGGTGCCCGACGCGCCCAAGAGCCTGGACGCGATCCTCGTCATCTTCGAGAAGAGCCCGCAGCAGGTGGGCGCCGGGCCCACGCCCGCGCGCGCTCCCGAGCCTGCTCCCTCGCCCGCCCCCGCGCGCGCGCCTGCGCCCGACAAGCGCAGCAAGAAGACGAAGAAGCGCGCCGAGCCGCCTGCGCCCGCCGCAGAGCCCGCCTCCGCGCCCGCCGTTGCGCCCGCGGACCCGCCCGTCGCCCTCACGCCCGAGCCCACGGGCGCCGCTGCGGCCCCTGCGAAGAACCCGAAGGCCGCGGGGCTGCGTGGGCTCTTCGCAAAGAAGGCCGCCGAGGCCGCGCCCAAGGAGGAGGCGCGCGCGTCTGTTGTCGTCACGGAGCTTCCGACGCTCGACGACAACTTCGAGCTCATCGAGACGTACGCCGTGCAGGAGCCCTACGCGTTCGTCCGCATCGTGCACGACAAGCGCCGCCAGGAGCACATCTACGAGGTCGTCGAGCCGGCCCTCAGCGACCGCGAGAAGAACATCCTCGACTTCATCGAGAACACCATCATCGACGTGATCGAGGTCGGCCTTTCCGCGCTCAACAAGGAGCAGGCGGCCGAGCTCCTGCGCAAGCACGTGGACGAGGTGATCTACGACTACAGCATCGTCCTCAACCCCGTCTCGCGCGAGAAGATCCTCTACTACATCTTGCGCGACTTCCTGGGCTTCGGCATGCTGGACCCCATGATGCGCGACGAGTACATCGAAGACGTCTCGTGCGACGGGCCAGGCATCCCGATCTTCTTGTACCACCGCAAGTACGAAAGCATCCGCTCGTCGGTGACGTTCCAGGGCGACTCGGTCCTCGACAGCTTCGTCATCAAGATGGCGCAGCGCTCGGGCAAGCACGTCTCCATCGCGGATCCGCTGCTCGACGCGACGCTTCCCGACGGATCCCGTCTCAACGCCACGCTCTCGGACGAGGTGACGGACGGCGGCTCGACGTTCACCATCCGCAAGTTCAAGGAAGACCCGTTCACGATCCCCGACCTCGTCCGCTTCAAGACGATGAACGACGAGCTGCTCGCGTACTGGTGGCTTGCGGTACAGAACGGCGCCAGCGCCATCTACGCCGGAGGCACGGCGTCAGGCAAGACGACGTCGCTGAATGCCATCCTACTCTTCATCCCCCCGCAGATGAAGATCGTCAGCATCGAGGACACTCGCGAGATCAACCTCCCCCACGAGAACTGGATCGCGGGAGTCACGAGGTCCGGCTTCGGCCCGCGCGACAACAACGGCCGCCAGGCCGGCGAGATCGACATGTTCACGCTGCTGAAGGCCGCCCTGCGTCAGCGCCCCGAATACATCCTGGTCGGTGAAGTGCGTGGCCAGGAGGCCACCGCGCTCTTCCAGGCCATGGCGACGGGCCACACGGCGTACGGCACGATGCACGCCGACTCGACGGAGGCGGTCATCCACCGTCTCGAGAGCGAGCCCATCAGCATCCCGCGCTCGCTCCTCGAGGCGCTCGACATCGTGTCCATCCAGATCCAGACGCGCATCGGCGAGAAGCGCGTCCGCCGCACGAAGGAGCTCGTGGAGATCGTCGGCCTCGACCCGCACACGCGCGAGATCCTCACGAACCAGGTCTTCACGTGGTCGCCCGCGACGGACGAGTTCGAGTTCAGCGGCGTCTCCTACGTGATGGAGCGCATCCAGATCGAGCGCAACATGTCGGAAGCCGACATGAAGGACGAGTTCGAGCGCCGCAAGCGCATCATCCGCTGGATGGTCGACAACAACATCCGCAGCCTCGAAGAGGTCGGCCGCATCATCGCGACCTACTACCGCAACCCGAACGCGGTCATCGCGATGCTGGACGCGGCGCCCTCCGACGGCCAGGACGCCATCCGGTCCCTCGTCCCCGTGAGCGAGCACGAGGGACCCCTTGCGCTCACCGTCGAAGAGGAGGGCCCCGCGAATGGTCCTCAATGAGTTCCAGCGCGTCTCGTTCAAGGTCTTCGGCAGCGTCGTCAACCGCGGGTTCGACCTGGAGAAGCTCGACGCAGACCTGCGCAAGGCGCGCCTCGGGGTCCGCGGCGAAGCCTACATGGCGACCGCGCTCGCGTTCACCGTCCTCTCGGCGCTCGTCGGCGTCATGATCAGCGCGCTCGTGTTCTTCGTGATCCTGCCCGTCGCGATGCCGGCGTATCCGAAGCCGATGCTCGTCCTCTTCCCCGTCGTGCCGATGATGCTCGCGGTGGGCACGTACTCGACGATGCTCGCGAATCCGTTGTCGCGCGCGAAGTCGCGGGCTAAGGACATCGACATGCGCATCCCGTACGCGCTCAACTACATCTCCGCGATGGCCTCGGCGGGCGTCAACATCGACCAGGTGTTCCGCAGCCTCGGCGAGCAGCAGAAGGTGTATGGCGAATGCGCTCGCGAGGCGCAGGCCATCTACCGCGACATGGCGTACTTCGGCCGCGACAGCGTCACCGCCATGAAGCGCGCCATCGACCGCTCTCCCTCCGACAAGTGGCAGGAGTTCCTTCAGGGCGCGATCACCACGGTCACCTCGGGAGGCAACCTCCAGCTCTACTTCGCCTCGAAGGCGGAGCGCTTCATGTGGGAGAACCGCCAGAACCAGAAGCAGTTCGTCGACATGATGGGCCTCATGGCCGAGACGTACGTCACGGCCGTCGTCGCAGGTCCTCTCTTCCTCATCGTCATGATGAGCATCATGGGCATGCTCGGCGGCGGAGGCCCCGGCACGCTCTACCTCATCGTGTATATGCTCCTCCCCGTCGCGAACTTCGGCTTCGCGTTCGCCTTGAACGCGATGACCCCGGAGGTGTGAGAGATGAAGACCGCGCGCATGCTCGCATTCGGCGCGATGGCCGCCGCGCTCGTGGGCGCCGCCGTGAGCCTTCTCCCGATCCCGCTCGCCGGGGCCACGTTCGCGCTGGGCGCGGGCGTGCTCCTCGCCGCCGCCTCCGCGTGGATGCTCGGCCGCTCCGAGCGGCCCGCCGCGGCGCAGACACCGTTCCGCCAGGAGCTCGCCTTCCACGCGTCCTCCCTCGTGCTCCTCGTCGTCTTCATCCTCCTCGCGCTCGTGGAGATCCTCGCGATCCCGGCCGCCATGGGCAAGCTCGTCGTCTTCAGCACGATCGGCATCGGCTTCGTCGAGTACTATCCCATCCTCCTGGGCGCGCTGCTCTGCGCCCTCGCGGGCGCGATCCTGCTCGCATCCGGCGGCGCGATGCGCCCGATGCGCCCGATGGAGCGCGCGCTTGGCTTCGCGGCCGGCGCCCTCACCGCGCTCTTCGTCGCGGCCTCCTTCGTCGTGGGCGGTGGCGCCATCGGGTCCACGGGCCTGCGCGCCGAGCGCAGCGTCTTCGTCCTCGCGGCGGCGCTCGTCACGCTCTTCTTCTTCGTGCGCGCGTGGCTGCGCCTCCCGAGCTACGCCGAAGTGAGCGCGTGGCTAGAGCACGACGAGCGCGTGCGCGAGTCACGCCTCCTCCCGAAGCTCGCCTACTCCCTCCTCGCCGTCGCGGGCGTCGGCGTCGTGCTCTCGCTCCTCCCCGCCCTCGGGGCCGCGCCGCGCGGCGTCGGCATCTTCGGCATGGGCGTCTCGCTCCTCGCACTCCTCTTCGCCACATACAACGTCGGCGTCTCGCACGTGGTCGCGAAGCTCGAGATGGGGCTCGAGAACGCGCTGGACGCGCGCAAGAAGCGCCGCGTGGTCCTGAGCGCGATCAGCATCGCCCTCACGGCCCTCCAGGTCGCGGTGGGCCTCCTGACCTTCCTCGCGTTCCTGGCCCAGACGGGCGGCGTCGAGATCTTCCGCTTCCTCCTCGACGCGTACGTCGCGTACTACGTCGGCATCTTCGCGATCGTCCTCGTCCCGATGGGCGCGGCGGTCGCGGTGCGCACGAGGGTCAAGTCGGAGGTCCCGTACTCGCCCAAGCTCCAGGCCATGGCGATGCTGGGCGCGGCGACCACGATCGTGGCCGTCTTCTTCGGGGTCTTCATCGGCAGCGGCCTCGCGGAGGGCAGCGGCATCCAGATCGAGAACGCCGTCCTCGTCCTGGGCGCCGCGATCATCACGCTCATCATGTTCGTGAAGGCGCGGACACTCCTGCCCGGCGTCGTCGGCCTCATCCGCGAAGCCGTGACGAGCTCGGCGCAGGCGGACAAGAGCGCGCAGGAGATCATCAAGAAGCGGATGGTCGTGACGTACGTCGGCGCGCTCGCCTTCGTCCTCGTCTTCGCGGCGTTCGCCGTCGCGAACGGGCTCGGAGTGCTCCCGGAGAGCGTCTCGAGCGGCCTTGGCACCGACCTCGGCTTCTTCACGTATCTCCTCGTGGGCATCGGCGTCCTCGTGGTCGTCGTGATGCGCTACTTCCAGAGCGTCAACATCGACTCGCGCTGGAACAAAAGGCGCGAGGAGAACACGATCGGCAAGAAGCGCCTCACGTCCGCCCAGGTGCAACGCTACCTCGTGCTCGGCTTCAGCATGGGCCTCGCGGTGCTCCTCTTCGCGATGGGCCTCCTCGTCCAGTTCGGCGCCGTAAAGCAGATCGGCCCACTCGCGGCAGACCGCCACGTCGCGACGGACCTCTTCGTCTTCGGCCTCCTCATCGGCCTTGGCCCCTACGGCTGGTTCACGGCGCGCGAGGCGCGCCGCACCGAGGCCATCGACCAGAAGTTCCCCGAGTTCCTGCGCGACCTCGCGGAGAGCCAACGCTCGGGCATGACGCTTACCGAGGCCGTGCTCACGGCGTCGAAGGGGCAGTACGGCGTCCTCACGTCGGAGATCCGCAAGATGGCGGCGCAGATCGAGTGGGGAGTGAGCTTCTCCGACGCGCTCGAGCGCTTCGCGAAGCGCGTCGACACGCCCCTCATCGAGCGCACCGTGTCGCTCATCATCCAGGCGTCAAGCGCCGGCGGCAACGTCGTCGACGTGCTCACCGCCGCGGCGGACGACGCGCGCGAGATCCAGCAGATCGTGAAGGAGCGCAAGCAGCAGATGAGCATCTACACGATGATCATCTACATCGCCTTCGCCGTCTTCATCGGCGTCATCGCCGTGCTGAACGCCCAGTTCATCCCCGAGGTCGCGAAGGCGGTCTCGAAGGCCGACGGCGTCTCGATCGGCGGCCTGAATTTCAAGAAGTTCGACGAGGACGACTTCAAGATCCTCTTCTTCCACGCGGCCATCATCCAAGGCCTGGGCGGCGGCATCGTGGGCGGCGTCATGGCGGGCGGCAAGCCCATCCACGGCCTGCGCCACAGCTTCATCCTCGTCGTCATCGCGTGGGTGCTGTTCCGGCTCATCATCGGGTGATTCGTCTGCAGGCCCGCTCTCGCTCCGCGAAGCTCCCGAGGTCTCGAGGTCCCGAGGCCCCGAGGACGCCCGAAAGCCGGTGGACGACATCC
>DATLCC010000073.1:0-16044 GCA_035526585.1 Thermoplasmatota archaeon
GCGGCCTTCCGCGGCAAGGTCGACGCGGCGCGCAAGCTGGGAGGCCTGCGCGAGCGCGCGGAGGCCGAGATCGGCGCGCTCCTCGAGTTCGACTACGCCTTCGCCCTCGGGGCCTTCGCGCTCGACTACGCCCTCGAGCCCGCCGCGTTCGGACAGGAGCTGCGCGTCGAAGGCGCGATCCACCTCAACCTTGCTCGCGTGGGCGGCGTGCCCATCACGTACGTCCTCGACCCAGAGAACCAGGTCGCGCTCCTCACGGGCGCGAACTCGGGCGGGAAGACCACGCTCCTGGAGACGCTCGGCCAGATCGCCATCCTCGCGCACCTCGGGCTTCCCGTGAACGCGAAGGAAGCCGTCGTGCCGCCCGTCGAAGGGATCTACTTCTTCACGCAGAAGCGCAGCCTCGACGCAGGCGCATTCGAGAGCTTCCTCAAAGGATTCCTTCCGATCGTCACGTCGAAGAGCGCGAAGCTCGTGCTCGCCGACGAGCTCGAAGCGATGACGGAGCTCGAAGCCGCGTCGAAGATCGTCGGCACGTTCATCGAGCTCCTGAAGGACACCGGCAGCTATGGTGTCTGCGTCACGCACATGGCCGAGCAGGTGTCGCAATACACGACCGTCCGCATCGATGGGATCGAGGCGCGGGGACTCGACGACAACATGAATCTCGTCGTCGATCGCTCGCCCCGGATGAACTACCGTGCGAGGTCGACGCCCGAATTCATCCTACGGAGGTTGCAGGCGAAGGCGTCGCCCGAAGAGCGTCACGTCTACGACCTGATCCTGAAGAGATTCGGCGCCCCCGCGTCTCGATAGACGCGAGGCAAGGGCAAGCTCCTTCCGGCCTCGGTCGCCTTCCTTCTCGTGGACCTGGATCGCGTCACGCTCGGCCTCGGCCTCCTGTCGCCGTGTTCACGGCCGCGCAGGATGGGCTCCTCTTCGGTGGTCTCTTGCCGATCCTGCTCTTTGGGGTCGCGGGGATCGCCGTCGTGCGCCGTGGGCTCGCGCCACGCGCGGCCTGAACGACCCGCATACATCCTCGCGAGCGGGCTCAAGCTGGGCAGCGGCGTTCGAGGGGCGTGCGCCTCCTGGCCGTCGCCGCGCTGATGCTCCTCGCCGGCTCCGCGCTCGCGGGCTCCGGCCCGGTGGGCGACGCGTGCGTCCCGCCGCCCGGCGACGGCGGGCGCGCGTGCCGCAGCCTCGAGGCCGGGATGGACGTGCTCGCGCGCCTGTGCCGCAACGCGGCGGGCACCCCCACGTGCGACCTTGTGGATGGCGAGCCCGTCGACAGCGCGCGCGTCGATGCGTACCTCGCGAGCGGGACGCACGCAGCGATGGACGCGCGCTTCCACGCGGACGACGCGACGCCGCTCCGCCTCGCGCGCTGGCCGTCCACGCACAACTCGTTCAACGCGGAGGCGTACGCGCCCACCGTGTCCGGCCTCGACGCGAACCAGCGCTACTCGATCTACGACCAGCTCCGCATGGACGTACGCAGCGTGGAGCTCGACATCCACTGGTGGCCAAGCGCGACGGGCGCCGGGATGGCGGCCGTGCTTTGCCACGGGGAGGACCTCGGGAACCGCGTGCACGCGGGTTGCACCAACGAGCGCCTTTTCGGCGACGGCCTCCGGGAGCTGGCGTTCTTCCTGCGCCAGGACGACGCTGCGGACGAGGTCATCCTCCTCTACGTCGAGGACCACCTGGACGCGGATCCGGCGGCGTACGCGGCCGCGGCCGAGACGCTCGCGCAGTTCGGTGATGTCCTTCTTACGCCCGCCGATTCGAGGCGCGCGTGCGCGGACGGGCTCCCGCTCGACGCCACGCGGGAGGACCTGCTCGCGGCCGGCAAGCGGCTTCTCGTCGTCGCAAGCACGTGTGGCGAGGGCACGCCGTGGGCCGGCCTCGTGCACTCGTACGGTGCGAGCGTCGACCAGCATGGGATCGAGGACATCGCGCCATATCCCGATTGCAGCGCGACGAGCGTCGAGTACGGAACGCGCATCGTGCGCGTCTGGGAGGATCGCACGTGGCTCACCTCGATGCAGGAGCCTCAGCTCGCGATGACGCCCGCGACGGTGACCGAGATGGCGCGCTGCGGCGTCACGATGATCGGCTTCGACCTGCTCGCGCCCGAGGACGGCCGCCTGGACGCGCTCGCGGCCGCACCCTGAGGGCGTGCGTCACTCCTCGTGGAGCGGTCGCGCCACGTCCTCCACCGACATTCGCTCGGTGCGGTCCTTCTCCCTCGCCTTGTCGGCGAGCTCCTGGAAGGCGATGCGCAAGCGCTCGAGGTCCGCCTGCGTCATGTCCTCGAGGTCGATGAGATGGTTGCTCGCGCCCGGCTGCGACGCGATGAGCTCGTTGAGCTTCGTGTGGATGACAGCGGTGTCCTTGTTCTGCGTGTTCTGGATGAGGAACACCATGAGGAACGTGACGATCGTCGTCCCGGTGTTGATGATGAGCTGCCACGTGTCGGAGAAGCCGAATATGGGGCCCGTCACGGCCCACACGACGATGATGCTCACCGCGAGCATGAAGGCCCACGCCGAGCCCGCGGCTCGCGCGACGCGGCCGGCCGCCTTCGAGAACCATTCGCGGATCGGACGCTCGGCCACGCGCTCGCCCGAGCGCAGACGGAATTCAGAATGGCGCGCACGCACCTGTCAAGCTCGCGGGCAGCCGCCGAGAAGGATGTGGCCCGATGCTCGATGGCTCACCAGAGGTGGGGCCAGACGTCCGCGTGCGACATGGCGAACGGCGCCGCCTCGTCCTTGCCGCGGAACTTGATCTCGAGCGTGTCCGGCGTGCCGACGAGGTTCGCGGGCGCGTCGGCGTGGAAGACGAACACCAGGTACCAACGGTCGTCCTCGGGCCCGGTCGCCGGGAAGGACACGATGCGGTCGAGCTGCACGCCCAGGGGCGTCTGGAACCACATCCGCGCGACGCGCACGGCCGCCTGCTCGGGCGACTCGTTGAGGTACATGCTCTCCGCCGGGATGCACCAGCCCTCGATCCCCTGCACGCGCACCGTCGCCGCGCGCCCTTGCGCGTCGCGGATCGCGAGGAAGCATTGCAGGCGCAGCTGCGTGCCGTTCTCGTGCTTGAAGCGCGCCTGCACGGGCTGCGCGTCGGGTTGCGTCATGGGAAGGCTCATGCGGGGGCGAGCGCGGGCCCTCGCTTGAAGCTTCGCGCACCTGGCCCGGCTCACGGCATGCGCACGTCGGCCCACCAGAGCGCGGCCTCGTGGCCCGACGTGTCCGTGTCGCTCAGGCGGAACGCGTAGTCGCCTGGCGCCTCGCCGTAGAGGCCGCAAGGGCATGCGCGCGTCGAGGACGGGCTCTGCACGCTCATCGAGGGCGCGCTCCCGCCGACCTTGAAGTACGAGGCGAAGAGCGAGTCGTCCACGTGCGCCTCCACGCGCGCGTCCTGCGCGAGGCTCGCGCCCGCGAGGCGCCCGCCACCTGGAGTCTCCGCGGAGGCGTGCGCGGTCGTGCCATCGAACATGCGCGCCGTGCGCACGAACGAGTCGGATCCGGTCGTGTTCGGGCCGCTCGTCGCCCCCGCGGCCGTGACGGCGAAGCCGTTCGCGCTCATGTTGTCGCCTGCGGAGGCCACGACAAGCGTGAATGCGCGGCTCGGGTTGCATCCTGCGCTCGCCTTGCACGTGAACGTCACCACGTCGCGCGCGCCGCCGTTGAACACGACAGGAAGCGCGACGCCGCCCTCGTCGGTGGACGCGCGCGCGACGCTCGTCCCGAGCGAAAGGTCGGCCCGGTTTCCGGCGGAATAGACGACGCTGAGGCCCCCGATCGGGTGCTTGGCGGCGTCGAGCAGGAGGATCGTGTGCGCGAGGACCTCGCCCGTGCCGAGAGACTCGAGGTCGACGCCGATCGTGTCACCGGGCACGCTCAGACGCTCGACCCACCAGGCCGAGTGGCCGCCGGCCGTTCGATGGACGACGTGGGCCGCGTGCGCATCCGCGGTCACGCTCACCGCAAGGAGCGCAAGGACGGCGAGGACAGGGATGCGCATGGACGGGCCTGGCGTGGCGGGGGCCGACGAGGTCTTGAAGGGTCGTGACCGACCGGGGTGACACATGGCTCAAAGCCCAAGGGTCTTCGCGATGGTCCAGCGCTGGATCTCGCTCGTGCCTTCGGGGATGCGCAGAAGGCGCGCGAAGCGGAACGCTTTCTCGAGCCCGACCTCCTTCATGAGGCCGCTCCCTCCGTGCACCTGGACCGCTCGATCCGCGACGCGGAACGCCATCTCCGTGCAGTAGAGCTTCACCATGCTGGATTCCTTGACGACGTCCATGCCGTTGTCGATGCGCCAGCACGTGTTGAGGACCATGTTGTCGGCCGCGTAGATCTCGGTGGCGCTGTCGGCGATGTACGACTGGAGCTGCCCCTGCTTCCCGATCGGGCGACCGAAGGCGGCGCGCTGCTGCGCGTACTCGACCATCTGGTGAAGCAGACGCTCGGCGAGGCCGACGGCCTGGCCTCCGATCGTCACGCGCGTGTCCCCGATGTTCCCGATCGCGAGCGAGAATCCCTCGCCCTCGTCCCCGACGCGGGCATCGATCGGGACGCGCACGTCGCGAAGGTGGTATTCGCACTGGCCGCCGTCGTTGAGGATGCTCTGCTGGACCGCGCCGCGCTCGACGCCGGGCGCATCCGTGGGGACCATGAAGCACGAGATGCCATACAGGCCCGCGCTGGGGTCGGTCTTCGCGAAGACCTGCAGGTGGTCCGCGTACGGCCCGTTCGTGATGTACGACTTCGTGCCGTTGAGCACGTATTCGTCCCCTTGGCGCACCGCTCGCGTCTCGATCGCGGCCACGTCGCTCCCGGCGCCTGGCTCCGTGAGGCAGAAGGCGCTCGTGCGCTCGCCGCGCATCATGGGCGCGAGCCACGCCTTCTGCTGCGCGGCGCTCATCTTCAGGAAGAGCGGTGTCGGCCCTTCGACGAACGAGAGCGCGGCCATGTTGAGGCCGATCCCGTGCTGCATGACCTCTTTCCACGCGAGGTACGTCGCGACCTTCGACACGCCGCCGCCCCCGACCTCGGCCGGCATGTGCATCGCATAGTAACCGGCGGCGGCGCTCTTGCGGCGGATGCGCGCGATCGAGTCCACGATCTCCTGGCGAAGGAAGCCTGCATCGTCGAGCGCGAGACGCTCGTCCTGCACCAGGCGGCCGAGCTTCTGCTCCTCCACCCTCACTTCCTTTTCGATGAACGCGCCCACCGCTTCGCGGATCATCCGCGCATCGTCGGGGATCGTGAAGTCGACCACGCCCGTTCGAGCGGCGCGCGAGCGCTAAGCCGTTTCGCTCCGCGAGGGATCAGCGCGGCGACGGGACCTTCGCGAGCGCGGCCTCGATGGTCTTCGTCCCGACCCATGGATCGCCGGGCACGTCCGTGACGTGGAGGTCGACGACGACGCCCTGCGGGTCGATGACCATCCAGCCTCGCTTCGGGACGCGCTCGACGCCCGCCGTCGTCTGCGTCTCCCAGAGGGCATCGACGACGTGGCGGTTCGCGTCGCTGAAGATGCCATGCTTCATGTTCTCCTGCGCGGCGAACTTCGCGTTCGTCCATTTCGAGTCGCAGGAGAAGCCGAAGACCTGCGCCGCGTGGGCGTCGAGCATCGACGCATGGTCGCGCATGTCGCACATCTGCGTCGTACAGACGCGCGTGAACGCGAGAGGGAAGAACGAGATCACGATCGGGCCGCGCCCCAGGAGCGAGGCGAACGCGACGTCCTCCCTGCGGCCGTCTGGATAGCCGACGGGGAGGACGAAGTCTGGGACCTTGTCGCCGGGGCGCAGCATCGATCCAGCCTCAATGCGTGTGGGGCACGTGCTTGTGGAGCGCCGCGTTGATCGCGTCGCTGCCGGGCCACTGCCCGACCTTGCCTTCTTCCTGGACCCACTTCTCGAGGACGACGCCCTGCGGCGAGACGATCATCCAGCCGCGCATGGCGCGCTTCTCGACACCGGCGACGGTCTGCGTCTTCCAGATCTTGTCGACGACCTGGTGGTTCGCGTCGCTGAAGATGCCGTGCTGGAGGCGGTTCTCCTTGGCGAACGCGACGCTCGTGAACGGCGTGTCGACGCAGAAGCCGACGGGCTTCGCGTGCACGTGGTCGAACATGGCCTGCTTGTCGCGGAAGTCGCACATCTCCGCCGTGCAGGGCGTCGTGAACGCCATCGGGTAGAAGCCGATGACCACGGGGCCGTGGGCGTCGTGGAGGAACTGCTGGAACGAGACCGGGTCGCGCTTGCCGTCCGCGGTCGCGAGGGGCAGCGTGAAATCGGGCACCTTGTCGCCGACGTTGAGCATGGTGATCGGACGCGCCCAAGCCGCGGGCCTTGTTTAACGGTTATGGCGCTGCGAGAGCGTATCGCGCGCATCGGCCGCGATCCGCTCGGGGTCGCGCCGGAGGTGCTCGCGCACGAACGCGCGCGCCATCTCGTCGTGGGTCCATCGAGCGGCCAGGCCGCGGGCCTTGCGACGGCCGCGCGAGCCCCGTCATGCGGGCGAGCGGACCGATCGACGCTTCCCCAAGCGAGTCCAGCAGCAGAAGCACGCGCCTCCGGTTCGGCGCGCGCAAGAGGCTCACATCGGATCCGAACGGGATCGGGCCATTCGCCATGATCGTCCCGGACGTGTTCCGACATATGCCGGTCGTCGGGGCTTCACCTCGACTGGGCAAGGGGGAGGGGAGAAAGGCCGCGACGGTGTGGATGACGGGGGCGCGGCGCGCGGCGTCGGGTGGACGTCCAGGTGACCTCCGGTGAGTGGTCAGGTGGAGGTACAGGTGACACCCTACGCGGGCTCCGCCCGCGTCACTCGCGCCGCGCTCCACGTGCGCGCGCGCCACCACCAGCCGGCGAGGCCGATCGAGAGGGGCAGGAGGATCCACAGCATCGTGGCGAGCGCGACGAAGGTGGCGGGGACGAGCCAGCTCGGGAGCGCGGCGTTGGCGAGCACGGCCGTCTCGGTGTAGTCGCGGAACTTCTCGCGCCAGAGGATGAGGATCCCGGTGTAGCTCGAGAGCGGCGAGAGCCCCTGCGCGGCCCAGAACCATGTCGGGAAGTCGCCGGCCGCGAGTCGCTCGTAGCCGACCTGGCGGAAGAGGATCGTCCGGGTCACGGACTCGTAGAGGCCGAGGAAGCCGATCCACATGGCCGCGGCGCCGGCCAGGGCGTGCTCCTTGAGCCAGCAGCTCCACGCGAACGCGATCGAGTAGAACGCGAGGGCGAGGACGGTGTGCGCGGTCCAGAACGCGAAGACCGCGTCGAAGGGCGCCTTCGCGGCGCCGATCGCGCCGAGGATGCCGGCGACGAGGACCGCGACCGCGAGCATCGCGGCGTGCACTCCGTACGTGCGCAGCGCGCCTCCGACACCCTCGCGTGCGGGCTCGCGGCCGCGCAGGGCGAAGGCTCCCAGCGCGAGAGCGGGGAGGCTCGCGGCGAGGATGAGGTCGCTGCGGACCATGGCGACCGCGTGCTCGAAGCTCGACGGGCCCGGCCAGCCGAAGGGCGCCTTCTCGCTCGGAAAGGCGTTCGAGTAGTGCGCGCCTGCGACGACGACGGCGCCAAGGCCCAGCGCGAGCAGGAGCGCGTAGGGGGCGGCGCGGCGGGTGTCCGTGACGAGGCCCGGGTGCAAGCGCACGCGCCGAGGCCGGCGAGGACCCGAAAACCGCTTCTGGAGCGGCGGGCGAAGGGATGGCCGAACAGAGGCGCCCGAGCGCGCGACCGAGCCCGAGCCCGGCGAGTGGACGTCAGTCCACTCGCACGCCCATCGCGCCCAGCATGATCTTCCCGTCCTCGGTCGCCTTCTTGGGGTCCCACGGCGGCCGCCAGACGAGGGCGACGCCCACCTTCTTGAGGTCGGGGAACGCCATCGCGATCGTCTGCCGCACGGTCTCCACCATCTGCGGGCCGACGGGGCAGCCCATTCCCGTGAGGGTCATGTCGACCTCCACGTGGTCGGGCTCGGGGAACTCGACCTTGTAGATGAGCCCCAGGTCCACGACGTTGATCGGGATCTCCGGGTCGTAGACGTCCTTCAGCGCGGTGAGGACGTCCTCCTTGGCGGGCATCGTGCTCTGCGAGGAGAGGCATCGCTTTGAAGCTTTGCCGCTACGGACAGCAGGCCGCGCGCGAGGCCCCACCCGAGCGCCGCCGCGAGCCCGACGGGCACGAGCGCGAGGCTGTCGGCGATCGCGGGGGCGAGGAGGGATCCGGCCACGAGCGAGGCGAGGGCGGAGAGCGCGGCGCGCATGGGCCCGCCTCGCAGGCTCGCGGGGAGCCAGTTGCCGCCGACCCTTCGATGACCGTCGCACGCTCCTTGATGCCTCAGGGCGCGTTCGACGCGGGATGACACGCGTTTTCGCAGACCGTCCCAGAGCCGATATCACCCGTCGCGCGGGGAGGCCTGGCCATGGAAGATAGCGCCTTCGCGCCCGGCTTCCGAACGGATCTTCTCGAGAAGCTCCCTCCCGCGCGGCTCCTCGTCCTGCTGGCCGGCGCGAGCGCGCTCGTGCTGGGCGCCCTCGTCTTCGTGCTCCAGCTCGCGATGGGCCCGCTGGAGGGTCCGCTCGGCTTCTACGGGCGCACAGCCGTGATCGTCACGCTTGTCGTGAACCTCGCCTTCGGCGCGCTCCTGCTCTACAGCTACCTCGGCATGCACGCGAGACCGATCGACTGGGCCATCCTCGTGCTGGCCTTCTCGCTCGTGCTCCTCGTGATGGGGGGCCTCGCGGGCGCGATCGCCGGGATCCTCGGCCTTGTCGCTGGGATCAGCGTGTTCGTGCGCGCCGGCAAGCCGCAGTGGGGGTGAGGTCCGGTCCCGCGCGCGCTTGCGCGCCCGGCGGAGCGTCGATCGGGACAAGATCGGGCGCGGGCGCGTGCGGTCACGCGATGAGGGCGTGTCCGCAGACACGTCCGGCGCAAGCCAAGCGCGCGTGTTCTTTTATTCGCCGCCCGGCGGCCCGCCCATCGTCTTCGGGTCGATGCCCATCTGCGCCATGAGCTTGCGCTGCATCTTCTTGTTGCCCGAGAGCCCCTTCATCGTCTTCTTCGAGGTCTCGTAGTACGTGAGGAGCGCCTTCACTTCGGAGGGCTCGACACCGGCGCCGCGCGAGATGCGCTTGATGCGGCTGGCCTTCACTTCGCCCGGGTTCTCCATCTCGTGGGGCGTCATCGAGCCCATGATGACCTTGAAGCGGTCGAACTGCCGCTGCGTGGCCTCCATCTGCTCGTTCTTGATCTTGGCCTTCATGCCGAAGCCCGGGATCATGTCGAGGACCTTCCCGAGCGGGCCCATGCCGGAGAGCATCTCCATCTGCTCGCGAAGCTCGACGAGCGTGAACTTGCCCGACATGATGCGCTTCGCCGTCTCCTCGGCGTGGTCCTCGTCGCCGCCGACGGCTTCCTGCGCGCGCTCCAGCAACGTCTGGATGTCGCCCATGCCGAGAAGGCGCGAGATGAAACGCGCGCTGTCGAACTTCTCGAGGTCGTCGATCTTTTCGCCGACGCCGATCCACAGGACAGGCGCCTGTGTCTCGGAGACGGCCGTGAGCGCGCCGCCGCCCTTCGCCGTGCCATCGAGCTTGGTGATGATCACGCCCGTGACCTGCACGGCCTCGTGGAACGCGCGCGCCTGCGGCCCGGCCTGCTGGCCGACCTGCGCGTCCATGACGAGGATCTTCTCGTCGGGCTTCGCGATCTCGAAGACCTGCTTCATCTCGTCGATGAGCCCCGTCTCGAGCTTGTCGCGGCCGGCCGTGTCGACGATGATGACGTCGACGCCCTTCGCGCGCAGCTCCTTCATGCCGCGCTCGACGATCTTCGCGGCGACGGCGCCCGCGAGCTGCGAGTCCGTCTCGGAAGCCTCCTGGCCTTTCCACGCTTCGGGGTCGCCGTAGACGATCGCGCCCGTCTGTGCCGCGAGCGTCTTTAGCTGCTCGTACGCCGCGGGACGGTGGATGTCCGCCGCGATGAAGCCGACCTTCACGCCTTTCTTCGCGAACCACTTTCCGAGCTTGCCGCACGTGGTGGTCTTGCCCTGGCCGTACAGACCGACCATCATGATCGTCTGCTTCTTCGGCTTCACCTCGCGCGCATCGCCCAGGAGCTTCACGAGCTCCTCGTAGACGATGAGGAGGACGTGATCGCGCGCGCCCACGCCCGGCGCGGGCTTCTCGGACAGGGCGCGCCGCTCGATCTCGCGCGTGAGCTTCAGCGCGAGCTTCACGTTCACGTCGGCCTGGAGAAGCGCGCGCTGGATGTCGCGCACGACCTCCTTGAGGCTGGCCTCGTCGATCGTGCCGCGGGCCGCGAGCTTCGCGAGCGTGTTGCGAAGGCTCTCGCCGAGGTTGTCGAGGACCATGGGGGTTCGTGCCTACTTCTGGCTGCGCCTTAAAGGCTTGGCCTGTCCCGGTCGCCCGTTCTCTGTTGCCAGGCTGTGTCGTGAAAAGCGAGTTTCCGCGAACCCGCGAACCCGCGCGACATGAGGTGATGCCCCGATAAGGTGTAGCAGGCCGGCGCAAGTCAGGATCTGTGCGTTCTCGTTGGAAAGAAGAGAAAGCGCCCGAAGAAGGCCGCCTCGTCGTTGACGAAATCGTCGACGCGGGGCATTCTACGTGCATCGGAAGCTTGGTCCAGGCTTCCTTGAGTCCATCTACCGTTTTGCCCACACACTCGAGCGGCGGGGAAGGGGGTCGGATCGGAAGTCTGGCTCCCGATCGCATTCGACGATCTGCTCCTTGAACGAGCCCATCGCGCGGACTTTCGTGTCGACGACAGCGTCCTTGTCGAAGTCAGATCCGCGGAGCGCAACCACCCCCTGTTCGCGGCTCACCTCGTAAGCTACCTGAAAGCGTCGGGACTTCCAGCAGGAGTCCTATTGAACTTCAACGTCAAGTATTTCGCGGAAGGCTACGACCGCATCGCGCATCCATCCCTCCTTCAGCGCGGGTTCGCGGAAACTCGTCTGCAAGGCCCTGCCTGACAACGTGGGGTCACTGCAGCACGGGTGCCACATGAAGCCCGGCCTCGGTCGCCAGAGCGGCGCCCTTGCCCAGCGTCGTCCCGGCGATCGTGCCTGCCGCGAGGTGCGTGAGCACGCCCGCCGCTGCGATGTCGGCGCCGGGTGTGCAGATGGCGACCGCCGCGCCGGAGTCGCCCACGGCGCTCGGCGCGGCCATGCGCCAGCTTCCGTCCGCGCCGGTGCCGATCGCGACGCCGCTGCGCGCCATCGTCGCGAAGGTCTCGCCGACGGCTGCGCCTGCTCCGTAGTAGCACGTCGTCTCGCCGGCCCGCATGTCGCGCGCGCTCGTCGCGATCCCCCAGCCGGGGAGGCTGAAGCGAAGCTGCGGGACGAGGGATGCGGGGATCCGCACGAGGCCGAAGTCGTTGCCGATGTCGACGCCGCCGGCGCTCTGGCGCGCGTACGCGACGGGACCGAGCGCGACGGTGGTGCCCGTGAGGAGGAAGCCGCTCTGGCCGCCGAACGTGCACGCGTCGATGCACGCGCGGACCACGGAGTCTGTCGCGGCGTCGTGCCCCGCGCCGTGCGTCGCGCTCGTGCCTTCGGGGATGAGGCAGTGGCCGGCGGTGCTGAGGTAGTACGAGGTGGCGTCGCGGAAGACCCATCCCGCCGTGCAGCCGAAGGTCTGGCCGTCCATGTCGATGAGAAGGTGCGTGCCGGGGCCGATGCCCGTCGCGCGCTCGATGCTCACCGCGCCGGCGGCCGGGATCGCAAGAAGGAGCGCGGCGAGGAGGAGGCTACGGCAACGCAGCATGGGCAACGCGGCGAACGTTGTCCCCGGCGCAGATAACGGCGCCCTCTCACCGGGCGCGGTGACACCCTGCGCGCGTGCGCCCGCCCTGGCCCCGCAGGCTCATGGGCGGGCGCAGGCGCATGGACGTCTTAGCGGCGGCGGCCGACCACGAGCGCGGCCGCGGCGACGCCGACGGCCGCGAGCGCGACGCCGGGTGCCGGGACGTCCTTCAGGGCGCCCGTAGCGGTGTCCGCGGCCGACTCGAGGGCGGCCTCGGTGGGCACGACGCCGATCGTCGGGTCGTGCACGAGGGTCGCGAGGTCCGCCGCGTCGTACGTGTAGGTGAGCGTCGTCTCGCCGGCCGCGTCGGCTTCCATCGTGGCCTTCACGGGGACGTCGATCGTCTCGCCCTTCGTCGTGTTGCCCGTCGCGATCGTCGTCCACGAGAGGGCCCCGACGTCGGTGCCGTTCGCGGCGACCGAGGCGCCTTCGACGCCGGTCGCGTTCTGCGCTTCGAGCGCGCCGGTGACCTTGGAGACGAGCGCGAGGCGGTCCTGCGCCGCGTCCACGAAGGGCCAGCTGTCGACGACGAAGTCGTACTTCACCGACGTGGCGGGCACGGTCGCGTTGACGCCGCCCGCGTCGATGGTCGTCGCCGCGTCGCGGATCGTGAACACGAGGCCGATCGAGGCGTCCCGCGTGGGAAGCGGCGTGCCATTGGGGAGCGCGACCGGCGCGCCCTCGGGCACGAGGTCGCCCTTGCCGAGCTTCACGGGGGCGACGAGGCGCAGGTCGAGCGTGACGGCGCCATCGGGCGCGCTCGCGCTCGTGACGTTCCACGCGCTCGCCTTGTGGAGGTCGAGGGAGGCGACGACCTCGTTCGCGCCGACGACGCCGTTCGCGTCGAGGTCGCGGTACTCCACGACGCTCGTGAACGTGTAGGCGAAGCCGTTCACCGCTTCGGCGCCTTCGGGCGCGGAAGCAGGCATGACCTTCAGCATGGGCTTCTTGCCCTGGAACCAGACGGAGACGTGGTCGTTCTGGAGGACGAACTTGTCCTTGTCTTCGGACATCTTCGGGGGCGCAGCCAGCGCCGGGCCCGCGAGCGTCGCGAGGACGAGTCCGATGATCAGCAGCGTTGTTCGCATGGTCATCGACCGCACCACAGGCCAAGGCCACTTAACCCGACTCAGGCACACGTCGAAGGGAGAAGACCGCTGCTAGGACGAGCGCCGCATTCCACTTCGGAACGGTTATCAGCCGCACGAAACTCGATCGGGACGGATGCATGCCCTGTCGCAGGACGCGAGGCTACGCCACGTGCCGGCCGAGCGCTGGGAGCGGGCCGAGCGCCTGCGCGCGCGCGGCTGGCTGCGCGACGCGCGGCTCGCCGGCACGCATGCGAGCGCCACGTGCGCGGGGCTCGTGGGTGTGCGGCCGCGCGTGGACCTTGCGACGCTCGCATGCGCGTGCGACTGTGGCGCGGAGCTGCCCTGCGAGCACGTGCTCGCGCTGCTGATGGAGTTCCCGCCCGCGCCGCCGCCTCCTCCGCCGCCCCCTGCGCCTTTACCGGTCGAGTCGTTCGTGGTCTCGTCCGCGCCCGACGATCCCGGCACCCTCGTGCTCGCGGGCGATGGCGGCCTCGTGCCGGATGCCGCCGCCGAGCGCCTGCGCTGGGTCTGGTGGCGCCGCCTCGACGCGGCCCGGCTCGCGGGAGAGCCCAAGACGCTCGCGCAGGCCCTCCAGCTCCTCACCGAGGCCGGGCTCGCGTCTCGGGGAGCATCCTTCTCTTCCGAGCTCGCGGGCGCGTGCGCGCTCTTCCGCCAGCGCGCGCTGGGCGACGCCGTGCACGTGCGCGTCCTCGATGCCGCGTCGGACGCGTCGCTCGCCCTCGCGCGCATGCTCGCGGACCGAGGCGCGCGCCCCGCGCCGGGCCGCATGCCCGCGGAGCTGTGGACGCTCGACGACGCGACCGCGTTCGCAGGCTTCTACCTGCAGGCATGGCGCGGCGGCGCCGAGGTGCGCGCCGACCTCACCCTCAACCCGAAACCCCTCGAAGGCGTCGAAGCGCAGCTCGACGTGGGCTGTCTTCCCGTGCGCCTGTCGCTCGACCCGGCGCACCACGGCGCGTTGACACCCCTGCTGCGCGGCGCGCCCGTGCTCGATCCCAAGACCGGCCACGTGCTCGTGCCCGCGACGCGCGCCGTCGACGTGGAGGAGGGGCTGCGCGCGCTCGGCGTCGACGTGTGCTATCATCGTCTCGCGCCCGCGGGCGAAAAGTACCTCGAATGGCCCGAGGAGCTGCCGGAGGACCTGCACGGCAGCCGGCCGCGGCTGCGCGCGCCGTTCGCGGGCACGCTCGCCGCGCGCCCGCCGGGGCTGCGCGAGGCGACGACGCTCGCGCCGTACCAGGAGCAGGCCGTCGCGTTCATCGCGCACCACGAGCACACGTGTCTCCTCGCGGACGACATGGGGCTCGGGAAGACGCTCGAGGCCATCGCGAGCGCGCAGCTCGTCGAGGGGCGCGTGCTCGTCGTGTGCCCCGCGAGCGCGCGCCAGGTCTGGGAGCACGAGGTCGCGAAGTTCACGACCGAAGCGGCCATCGTCGTCGGACCCGGAGAGGACGGGTCACGAGGCAACGGGCCGGAGAAGTACGTCGTGACCGGATACTCGAACCTGGAGGCGATGGCCCCTGCGCTCGATATCAAAGGCTTCGCGATGGTCATCCTTGACGAGAGCCACTACGTCAAGAACGCGGCGACCGCGCGCTCACGAAGCGTAACCGAACGGTTACATGTCATTCCGCGCCGCCTGGTCATCAGCGGCACGCCGGTCATGAACACGCCCGAGGAGGTGCGCGCGCAGCTTGCGTTCCTGCATCCCGAGGAGTGGAGCGACGCGAAGTGGTTCGGGAAGCGCTTCGTCGAGCCCTTCGACGGGGGCACGCCCGAGGTGCGCGAAGCCGTGCTCAAGCGACTGCGCCAGTTCCTCGAAGGCGTGATGCTCCGCCGCGAGAAGAGCGAGGCGCTGCCGGAGCTTCCGGCGAAGACCATCCAATGGCATCGCCTCGCGCTCGTGGGCGAGGCGCGACGCGCCTACGTCGCGCTCGAGGACGAGTTCGACGAGGTGGCGCGCGCCGAGGGCGCGGGGAGCGCGAAGGCCGGCGGCAAGCTGGAGCGCCTGCGGCAGTGCGCCGTGTCGGGGAAGCTGCCCCACGTGGAGGCGTTCGTGCGCGAGACCGTCGCCCGCGGCGAGAAGGTCGTCCTCTTCTCGAAGTACCGCGATGCGCTGAAGAGCCTCGCCGCGGACCTCGCGGAGCTTGGCGCGGTGTCGCTCACCGGCGACTCGACGCCCGAGGAGCGCGCCGAGGCCGAGCGCCGCTTCCAGGAGGATCCCGCGTGCCGCGTCTTCCTCGGGCAGATCGTCGCGGCGGGCACCGCGCTCACGCTCATCGCCGGCACGCACGCCGTCTTCCTCGACCTCTCGTGGAACCCCGCCGACCATCGCCAGGCGATGGACCGCATCCACAGGCGCGGCCAGACGCGGCCCGTCACGGCGCACTTCTTCCTCGCCGAGCAGACCGTGGACGAGGACATGGCGCTCGTGCTCGACGCCAAGGGGCAGATGATGGACGCGCTCCTGCGCGGGAGAGGTGCCGCCGTCGAGAAGGGCGCGAAGCGCGCCGTCGCGGAGAAGGTCATGGCGCGGCGCGCGGCGGCGTGACGGTCGGCCTGCGCCCAACGCTTCCGCAAGACACATCCTTCCGCGCGTCCACCTCCTCCCATGCGCGGCATGATGCCCCTGTTCGCCTTGGCGCTCGCCGCAGGCTGTGTCCAGGGCGAGAACGAGATCGGGCCCGAGCGCCCGGCCCCGACCCCGTCGTCGACTCTCGTGCCGGTGTCCTGTCCGCGCATCGACCTGGACGTGCCTGACACGCTTCGCCAGTGGGGTTCGGCAGAGATGTGGGCCAATATCACGAACTGCTCGGACGTGCCGGCCCAGCTCCTCTCCGACGAGAAGTGCATCTTCGACCGCGGCGTCCAGGTCTGGCTCACGCGAGCGGGGCTCTCGCAGTCGTGGCTCCTCTTCGACGGGCCCGCGTACGAGACCCTGGGCGAGGGCCCGTGGGAGCGCATGTCGTGTGGCGACTCCCCGCGCGCGGAGACGACGCTTGCGCCCGGCGAGACCTGGCCGCACCGCTTCTCCTGGGACGCGAGCTATCAGGCTGGGCCGTGCGAGCCGGGCTGCGAC
>DATLCC010000074.1:0-4166 GCA_035526585.1 Thermoplasmatota archaeon
CCGAGTCGAACTTGTTGTACTTCATGTCCGCCTGGATGGCGACGACGTCGTACTTGATCGGCCGCGCGCTCGAGGGGCAGAGCCCGTCGGGCAGCTGGGGCGTCACGCTGTGCGTGAGGAACGGCGCGCCGCTGTGCTCGGGCGCGAAGGGCGGGCGCGCGCCCAGGTGCGGACGGAGCATCGGGGAGGCGGGCTTCGCCGTGTTGATATCGAATCCGATCTCGGGGCGCGTGCCGGCGGAGAGGCGGCCGGGCGCGTCGACCGGGTAGTCGGGCCAGACGAAGGCGGTCTCCTTCTCGCCCAGATACACGGGGCCGGCCGCAGTGTGCGAGACCTTCCAGTCCCAGACGCTCGCGTCCTCTTCGCCGGGGACGCCCGGCGGCGGGAGGAACGACTGGACCCACGCGTCGATGTTCGAGGCGTCGAGCACGCTCCCGTCGGGGAAGACGTGGCCGAGGAGGGCCGCGCTGTTCACGGCGGGCTGGTGCGCGCCGGCACGGTCGGGAAGCTCGGCGAGGCCGGGCTGGATCGTGTTGTACGTGCGCCAGATGCTCCACATGCCGGCGAGGTAGTGCTCGGCGATGTGGCAATGGTAGAGGAAGTCGCCCACACTCTGCTGGACGCCGCCGCTGCCGCCCTCGGGCTCGAGGTTGAAGCTCTCGCCGGGGCCCATGTTCTGCACGTCGAGGCGCTGGCTCTGCGTCGCCTGCACGTTGTCCGCGCCCTTCGTGAGGCCGATCGCGAACTGCGAGGGCTCCGCCATGGGCGTGCTCTTCCAGCGGATGCCGCCGCCGTGGAGGTGGTGGATGTGGTACTGCCCGGGCCCCGCGTTGATGGTGCGGAACTTGACCGGGTCGCCCAGGTACGACTTCTGGATCCACGTCGACGGGTCGCCGTACGTGTAGCTGCCGTACGACTGCGACTTGTCGTGGCCGCGCGCGAGCTTGCCGTCGGCGCGAAGCTCGTCGTGGTAGAGGAATCGGTCCATGAACGGCTCCGTGCGGAGGTTGATGCCCTTCGTGCCCGGGCCGTACTCGCCAAACGGGCTGATCTCGGGGAGCGAGTCGAGCTGCCAGTCGACAAGCTCGATCTCGTCATGGTAGATCTGCACGAACTCGCGGAAGTCGGGCGCGTTCGGGACGACGATCATCGCCTCGAGCCCCGTCGGCGCATCCGTCACGCCGTCCGCCGTGGACTTCCACAGGGACCCGAGCGGCTCCGCGACGATCGCGCCAAAGAGGCCGTGGCGCGTCTGCTCGCGCGCGTCGACGTGGCTGTGAAGGAAGTGCGCGCCCTCCATGCTCGCCCAGGGCGGGATGTACATCGTGTAGTCGTGCGTCTGGCCCGGCATCGCGAAGTCGGCCTTCTGGACGCCCGTCGCCTCGCCTTCTCCGGGAGGCGTGACGAGGGCGTGCGCGTGGATGCTCGTCGCGGCGGGGAGGATGTTCGTGAGGCGCACCGTGACGCACTCGCCCACGTGCGCGCGGAGGATCAGGGGCTGGACGAGGTCGGTCTGGTCGACGCGGCTGCGGGGGGGCGCGGCCTGCTCCATCGTCTGCGCGGCCGCCACGAGGTCCTGGGCGGCCTGCGCGGCGGCGCCGACGTCGCCCGCGGCGAGCGCGGCGCGCATGTCGCCGACGGGTCCTGCGAGCGGGTCGATGCCGGCCGCGAGGAGCTTCGCCTCGACGTCGGAGAGGACGGGATCCACGTTCTCGTTGGGGAGGAAGAGCATGCCCTGGAGGTCGAGGTCGCCCCAGTGGTTGTAGCTCACGGGGAGCGGAAGCGACGTGACGCCGTAGGATCGCGCGACGCTGCCGACGGGGCAAGGCGTCCCGGGGAGCGCATTGCCGGCGCGCGTCTCCGCAGGGGTGCCAAGCGTCGGTTGCGCGATCGCGGTGAAGCCCATGACGAACGCGATCGTCAGTGCCACGAGTCTCCTGTCGAACATCTCCCTTGCCTCCTCCAAGCACGGGATGACGAGTCGCGGGATCGCTTCGCGCGCGTCTGCCCAGACGCTCGCGTCTTGCCTCCCGCACGCCTCCTCAGGGTGCTTGCCTGACCGACTCACGACTTGTGAGGTTATCGTCCGTGTCCTGTCCCGGCAGTGACAACAAGGGCCTCCCAGATACGGCGTCACGAGAGGCCCGATCGGGCGGGCAGCGCCGACGTCTGTGGCCGGGACGCCGCGTGGGAAGCGGACGGCGCCGACGCCCGCATGCTACGAACGTATGCAGGAGCGGCTAGGGTAGGCCGATTTGAAGCTTTGGGGGCTCATCCGAAGAGGCGTTCGGCCACCCAGCGCGCCTTCGCGACCTTCTCGGCCGGCGGCAAAAGACCGTGATCGCGCGCGAAGACGTCGCCGCGCCCGTCCTCGCTCGCCACGATGAAGGCCTCGACGAAATCGAGCGAACTGCCGATGAGCTCGAGCGCGGCGAGGCTCAGGCCCGCCCGGCGCGCGTGGAGCTCGACCTGCTCGGCCAAGGCGAACGGGACGTCGCTTGCGTAGCGGACGGAAAGCATGGGAACGCACCCAAGAAGGGCTCCCGACGTCTCAATCCCGTCGGCGCCGCCCTTCGTCCGCCCAGGACCTGCGCCCCAAATGCACCTCCGGGCCGGGGCGGGGACGGGGTGCCGGGGCGCGCGCGGCCGGGCGCCCGGGAGGGCACGGGCGCGGGCCCGGCCCCGGTCCGAGCCCGCTCAGAGCCGACCGCCCTTCTGCAGGGCGATCAGGTCCTCCGTCGACAGCTTCTCGCCCTTGCGGAACTTCTCGAAGATGTCATCCGCCTCCGCACGCTGGGCGGCGGTGGGGGCGCCGCGCTCGTCGCGCCCGCCTTCGCGCTGCGGCTGCGGGCTGACGCCGCGGATGCCTTGGACGACGCGGTCGAGCTCGCGGATGCTCGTGACCGTCTCGATGTACTCGCGGTGGACCTTGTCCGCCTCGACCTTGTGCTTCACGAACTCGGCCTGCTCGGCGTCCGCCTGCTTGCGGAGGCCGTCGGCTTCGCCAAAGAGCTTGACCATCGCGTCGTGCTCGGCCTGCGCCTCGTTCGCGAGCGCGGTGACCACCGCGTGCGCCTCCTCGGCCGCCCCCTTCGCGGCCTTCATCTCCTCGTACGCGGTCTTGATCTCCGCGCTCTCGCCAAACGATGCCTCGCGCTCCTTGAGCTCCTTGATCTTCGCGCCGATGAGGTCGATGAGCGCCTTCTCCTTCTGCGGCGTGAGGACGGTCGTCTGCTGCTGGTACTCGAGCTGGCGGATCTCGGCCTTGAGCTTCGCCGGCGAGGATCCCTCGTGACCGGTGTGGCCGCGTGCGGCGCGCAGCGCCTGCAGCGCGTCGACCTTGGCGTGCGCGGCCTTGTTGAATTCGTCGCGCTTCGCTTTGGCCTCGCGCACCTTGTGGTTCGTCGCGTCGCGCTTGGCGCGGTGCGCGTTCGCGCGCTCGGCGATCCCGCGCACCTGCGCGTTCAGCTCGTCGCGAAGGCCCGCGTGGCGCTTGGTCTCGTCGTTGAGCCGGTCCCGCTGGTCGCGCAGCCGGTGCGCGCCGGCGTTCAGGCGCTCCCGCTTGCCAAGGAGCGAGTCGATGAGCGCGTTGCGGTCCACTGGCACGAAAAAGACCCGAGAGCGTATAAGAACGGCGTCAGCCAGGGGGCAGACCCTTCGCCAGCCAGGCAGCTACGAGGGCGCGGACCTTCTCCTGGAAGTCCTTGGCGTCGAGCGGCTTGGTCATGTAATCGTCCGCGCCAAGCGTCCGCGCGCGCTCGATGTCGACGCGGTTCTCGGAGCTCGTGAGCATGACGACGGGGAGCCTGGCCGTCGCTGCGTCCGCGCGGATGTCGCTAAGCACCTCGAAGCCGTCCTTGCGCGGCATCTTGATGTCGAGGAGGACGAGGCTTGGCGCGAGCCCGCCGCGAAGCTTCGCGAGAGCCTGCTCTCCATCCTCCGCGACCTCGACGCGCACCGCGCCGTCCGCCTCCAGCGGCTTGAGCGCGCGCTTCGCCAAGAAGCGGTGGTCGAAGTTGTCGTCCACAAGGAGGATCACGAACGTCATGATCCGCCTCCTTTTGGACGCGACGCGCGCCGCAGCGCGCGGCGCATGTCGACAAGGAGGACCACGAACGTCATGATCCACCTCCTTGTGGACGCGACGCGCGCCGCAGCGCGCGGCG
>DATLCC010000075.1:0-15386 GCA_035526585.1 Thermoplasmatota archaeon
TAAGTGGACCGAGGAGGCCGACGAGGTCTTCCTCCTGGCACGGCGGCACGTCGACGCGCGCGCCAGGGTCTCGTGCGAGACGCGGCTCGCCCATCTCGTGGGCCCCGCGATCCGCGAGGCGGCGAAGGAGCTTCACGCGTCGTTGATCCTCGTCGGCTGGCGCGAGCGCTCCCACCTGCGCAACCTCGTCCGCGGAACGCTGCGACCTGCCCTCCATCAGCCAGGCTGCGACGTTGCGTTCCTGCGGCTGGACGATGCTGGTTGGGAGGGCGAGCCGGGGGCGTTCCATCGAGACGCTGCCCCCGGACTCCGGCTCGCGATCGCGACCGCTCTCGCGCGCCCGTCCACGTTCGTCGTGTGCGACGTCCGCGCGCCGCGCACGAAGGCGCGCGAGGCCGACGTCCGGCGCGCGTGGGCGCAAGACACGTTGCGCGCGGGCGCGCCCGACGTCCCGCAGACGGTCACGGTAGAGCATGGGCAGCGCGAGGTCGACGACGTCGTTGCGGACGTCGGGCGCGCGCGGCTGGTCGTCATCGCTGCCCACGAGGGGGAGCCAGTGCTCGTCGTGGTCCGCGATGCTTAGCGCACGAGGGATAGGAGATCCGCCTTCGCGACGATCCCGATGAGCTTCCCCTTCTCCATCACGAGGATCGCCGCCTGGTCCTCCAACAGCCGCGCGGCCTGGTCGACGCTCATGTCGGGGCCCGCGACGGGGAAGGGGGGCCCCATGATCTCGCCCACGGTGCGCTTCGCGAGCTCCTGCGCGCCCTCCGCCTCCGAGAGCGCGTGGACGACCTGCTTGTCGGAGAGCGAGCCGACGGGGACGCCTTTCGCGAGGACCGGAAGCTGGCTGATCTCCTTCTCGCGCATCGCGCGGATCGCTGCGCTCACGGTGTCGGTCGCGCGCACGCTCGCGACGGGCGTCGCCATGACCTCGGAGAGGAGGACGCTCTTGCGATCCGCGCGGTTGAGCGCGTCGAGCACGGCCGTGTAGGTGGAGAGCCGCGGGTCGACGGTGCCGTTCTCGATGCGGGCCACGAGGGGCTGGGACACGCCGGCGGCCTTGGCGACCTGCGCCTGCGTGAGCCCGAGCTTCTTGCGCAGCGCGCGCACCTCGCTCGCCAGGGGGACGTGCAGCGCCATCGCACGCAGGTATGCCCGATGCCTTTGCAATAACCCTTGCGCATGATGCGATGGGACCGAAGCCGGAGCGAGGAGAAGCATGATGCGACGGGCCGCGACTGCGCGCGTCGCATGCTGCGCTGGCTCGCTCTCCTGATCCTCCTCGCCCCGGTCGCCGCCGCGCAGCAGGCCGAGACGCTCGCAAGCTGGGAGGAGCCCCACAAGGGGACCGACAAGGTCTGGGACCTGATCGTGACGCAGGAGGAGGCGGGCGCCCAGCGCGCGCTCATCTACCTCAATCCGCCGAGCATCAGGTTCAGCTTCGTCATCTACGACGTGAACGGCACGGAGATCTTCGTGAAGAACGGCACGCTGGGCATCCAGACGCTTCCCGCATTGAAGCCCGGCCCGTACAAGTTCTTCATCCGCGGCTCGGGGGAGATCCAGATCACGGAGAAGGCGTTCGAGCGCGTGCTCAAGGAGAACAACGTGAGCGCGAGGCTCCGCGGGACCGATGCGTACGTGCTCGCGCCGTCGCAATTCTACGACGTGGGCTTCACGGGAGACGTGCGCGTCGATTGGCTAGCGGTCTCCGGTCCGCACGAGGAGCTCACGCCGCCGTTCACGAAGGCCGCCGCGATCGGCGACGCGTACATCTTCACCATCCGCGGCGAAGAGGCGACGCCATACACCGTGACCCTCACGCCCACCGCGGCGCCGACGAAGGCCGAGTCGTCCGGCGCCGGCCTCGCGGCGCTCCTCGTCGCGGGCCTCGCCGCCGCGGTCCTCACGCGAAGGACGTGAGGCCGACCGCGCCCGCGTCGGGCGCGTACTGGAGCGCGTAGAGTCCGCCCGTGATGTCGGTGGCGAGGATGACGCCGTCCTTCACGACGACGTCCCAGACGCTCTGCCCGCCGCCCGAGAAGATCGGGACGGGGACGCTCGTCGACGCGCCTTCGGACGGGAGGAAATAGCCGACGGGGACCGGGTGCGTCGGCTCGCTCGCGTCGAGGACCCAGACCCCACCGTGGTACATGGCGAGGTAGATCGTCGAGCCCACGAGCTGGAAGTTGTGCATGCTGAACGTGCTCGCCTCGCCGTCCAGCTCCTCCGCGGTGTGCGGCGCCCAGACCCCCAGCGCGGTCATCGCGCCGTAATCCGAGGCGTCGAGGAGCGTCACGGAGGGCACCTCCGCGTACTCCGGGATCGTGACGACGACGCGCTTGCCGTTGATGAGGCCCGCCATCGACGTGTGCAGGTTGCCGCCGTACGTTCCCCAGTCCTCCGCGCCCTCGCCCGTCCAGCCGCCAAGCTCGCGCGGGCTCGACGGGTCGCTCACGTCGACGACGCGGACGCCGTAGTCCCAGAACGAGACGAACATCACGGGCTCTCCGGTCACGGGATCGTCCTGCACGGTCATGTCGTGCGTGAATTCGTCGCCGGCCGCCGCGGGAGCGAGCACGGGCGCGGGCGGCGCGCCCTGGGGCGCGTACGCGCCGACGGGCGTGAGGATCGCCGTCACGGGCGTCTCGGTGATGGAGAAGATGCGGACCGTCGCGTCGTTGGGCGCGCAGTAGAGGTACGAGCCGTGCACCTCGATCATGTGGCAGCCCCCTTCGAAGGGCGCGGTGCCGACGATGGGGAACGCGCCGGTGAAGACGGGGCGCTCGGGGACGGCGACGTTGAACACGTGCACGCCGGTGAAGCCCGCGAGCTGGATCCCGAGGAAGACGAAGTCGCCGCTCTCGCTCGCCTTCACGTCCGCGATGTAGCCGGCGTCCGGCGTGAACGAGACGGGGACGGGGTGCTCCGGGTCGCTCACGTCGAGGACGTAGAATCCCGCGAGGAGGTCCGCGACGACCGCATAGTGGTCGCCCAGCAGATCGATCTCGCCGAATGCGGGGCCGGAGATGCCCAGCGACGCGAACGTCTCCCGCGCGAGCATCGTCATCGACGGCGTCGCGAGCCTGTGCGCGGCAAGGTCTGCATGGCTGTGCCCCTCGCCGTGGAGGAGCGGGTCGCCGAGCCCGTTGAAGGCGTCGCCGGCCGCGCCGCGGCCCAGGGTGGTCGCGGGCTCGACCGTGGCGTCTGGCACGTCGATGCAGCCGGCGACGAGCAAGAGGATCATGGGGACGACGAGGCGCATGGCTCCAGCACTCCCGCTCGCGAGCTTGCCCCGCGCACCATGAACCCTTCGTCCACGAGGGCCCCTCCGAGCGTCCCCGTCCTCCAGGCGCAGCAGGCGGTGGCGCCGGCTCGCGTTCGTGGCCAGGGATCGCCTGATACCCGTGGGCCCATGCGGCGGTCCGCTCGCCCCGCGCCCCCGACGACGCCCGTGCCCTCAGTGGCCAGGGAGCGCCGCAGACAGCGACGGCCCGGCCGCCAGCACGCCCACCGCGGTGTCGCGTGAGCGGCTGTCGTCTGGCGTCGCGCCAGCCTTCCCCGCGCACTCGTTGGTGCAGCCGTCGGTGAAGACGACCCACACGCGCCCGTCGGGGCCCGTCGCGGCGTCGATGAACTCGAGGAGGTTGCGGTCCGGAGAGGATCCGCCGCCGTAGTGGATGCTTCCGATCTGCAGTGGATCGGCGTCCGGCGTCACCTGCGCCGTGACGAAGGTCGGCGAAGCGGCCGCGGCGTCGAAGCTCGTGGAGACGAAGAGATGCCAGCGCGTCTTGTCGGGCGCGTCGTTGGCGAACGCGTCCGTGTCGCGCGTGCCGGCGTACGCGATCGCGACGCGGCCGTCCGTGCCCGAGGTGATCTGCGCGAAGTTCGTGCTCGTGATGCCCGGCGGCGCCACGCGCCACGGGCCTTCGATCGTCTCGAAGCCGTCGCTGGACCGGATCATGTAGACGACGTGGTCCTTCAGGGCGCGGAACACGTAGTAGGCCGTCCCATCAGGCGTGACGGTGATGTCCGGATCGATCTCGTCCTGGCCGAGGTCGCCGACGTCGGGCGTCTTCACCTCCCACGAGAGGCCGTTGTCGCGGGAGACGCCGATCGCGACGATGCCGCAGCCGCCAAGGCCCCCGAGCGGCGCGAAGACGGTGCCATCAGGCGCGGCGTGCGGCGTGCCGCCAGGCCCACCGCAGGCGGCGGGGCCGACGGCGACGATGCGGTCGATCGGGAAGTGGAGGCCGCCGTCGACGCTCGTCGCGCAATGATAGCTCGCGATCTTGCTGTAGCAGAAGTAGACGGCGTTGGGGTAGAGCGAGGTGGGCTGGAGCGTGCCGCCCGCGACGTACGGGCCGGTCGCGAGCCGCTGGTGGTCCATGCCTGGGACGCCGCAGCCCGCGGGCTTGTCGAGCCAGGAGGCGCCGTCATCGTCCGAGTAGATGACCTCGCTGCACGTGAGGATCGGGAACATGAGGGGCGCGAAGACGCGGTCCGTGAGCGGATCCACCCACAGCATCGCATCCCAGTTGGAGACGGGATCGTCCGTGGGCCCCCCGAGCGGCGAGCCCGTGTGGATGGGCCCGAAGTCGTACGACGTCTCCCACGTCGCGCCGAGGTCCTTCGAGACGCGCACGAGGTCGTCGCTCGTGACGAACGCCGCGCCGCTCGACGTGACGCCGATGCTTGGCTCCGCGCCCGGCGTGCCCACGAGGTGCTGCACGTACTGCGGCACGCCACCAAGGAGCGTCTCGGCCGTCTCCGGCACGAGGACGCCGTCACGATGCACCATGAGGGCCCCCATCGGGACGACCGTCGCCGCCGGGCTTTCGTCCGTTGCGGCGGGCGCATTGACGCAGCCCGCGACGGTGAGGGCGATGAGGGTGAGGGCGAGACGCATGTGGCGGCCACGACCATGTGAGGGACTTAGCGTTTCTGGTCCTGCCGTTGTCTGGAGGAGGACGAAGGCGAACGCGATGGCGAGGGGGGCTCCGAGGGCGATGTGGAGGGGACGCTGCTCTCCCTCGCCTTCCCCTCGTCCTCGTCCTCGTCTTCGTCCTCCTCTCCCTCACCCCTCCCCTGGCCTTCGTCTTCGTCCTCGTCTTCGACCGGGGGCAAGAGATAATGCGGCCCCGCCGGGATGCCCGCGCCAGATGGCCGACCGCGTCCTCGTGTGCGTCGCCTGGCCCTACGCGAACGGGCCCCTCCATCTGGGGCACGTCGCGGGCTCGCTCCTGCCGCCCGACATCTTCGCCCGCTACCAGCGCATGCGCGGCGCGGACGTGGCGATGGTGAGCGGCAGCGACATGCACGGCACGCCCATCACGGTCGCGGCCGAGAAAGCGGGCGAGACGCCCGAGGCCTTCGCCGAGAAGAACCGCCTCCTCCACAACGCGGCCCTGAAGGCGCTCTCGATCCACTTCGACCTCTTCACGAGCACCGCGACCGCGAACCATCGCGACACCGTCCACGAGCTCTTCCGGACGCTCCTTGCGAACGGGCTCATCGACCAGCGCGCGATGACCGCGCCCTACGACGCGAAGGCGAAGCGCTTCCTCCCCGACCGCTACGTCGAGGGCACGTGCCCGCACTGCGGCTTCGCGGACGCTCGCGGCGACCAGTGCGACAGCTGCGGCCGCACGCTCGACCCGCAGGAGCTGAAGGATCCCAGGTCGAAGCTCACGGGGACCCCGCCCGAATACCGCGAGACGGAGCACTTCTTCCTCCGCCTGGACCTCCTCCAGCCGGACCTCGAGACGTGGGTCGCGAGCCAGAAGCTGCGGGGATCCTGGCGACCATCCGTCGTCAACTTCACCGAGCAGTGGCTGAAGGAGGGGCTGAAGCCGCGCGCCATCACGCGCGACCTCACGTATGGCGTGACGATCCCCGTCGATGCCGGCGCGCCCGCTCTGCGGAGCGGTCACGCCTCATCCGCTGCAACGGATCCCGCCGCGCCCGCTCTGCGGAGCGGTCACGCCTCATCCGCTGCAACGGCAGCGGACGCCGGCTCCTACCCCGACAAGCGCATCTACGTCTGGTTCGAGGCCGTGACCGGATACCTCAGCGCGACGCGGGAGCTCCTGCCCAACGATTGGCGTCGCTTCTGGGACCCCGCGCAGGGGGCGAAGCACCACTATTTCCTCGGCAAGGACAACATCCCGTTCCACACGATCATCTGGCCCGCGATGCTGCTCGGGAACGATCGCAAGCCCGGAGCGCTCGGCGCGCTGCAGACGCCGTGGGACGTGCCCGCCAACGAGTTCCTCCAGTTCGCGGGCGCGAAGTTCAGCAAGAGCCGCGGCAACGCGTTCTACGTCCTCGACCTCCTCACCCACTTCGACGCCGACCAGGTCCGGTACTATCTCACGGTGAACATGCCGGAGAAGGGCGACACGGACTGGACGTGGCCCGACTTCGTCGCGAAGGTGAACGACGAGCTTGCGAACACGCTTGGCAACTACGTGAACCGCGTGCTCTCGTTCACGGCGAACACGTTCGACGGCAAGGCGCCCGCCGCGCCAGCGCACGGGCATGCGCAAGCGCAAGGCGACGACACCGCGATCGCCAAAGCGCTGGAGAACGCGGGGGCATCCCTCGCCGCGGCGCGATTCAAGGACGCCCTCCGCGACGTGATGACCATCGCGCGCCTGGGCAACCAGCGCATGCAGGAGAACGCGCCGTGGGCGCTCGTGAAGGCCGGGAAGCGCGACGAGGCCGCCGCCGTACTCGCGTGGCACCTGGGCACGATCAAGACGCTCGCCGTCGCGCTGCAGCCCTTCCTTCCCTCGCTCTCGGACGAGATCTGGACGCAGCTCGGAGAGAAGGGACCCTCGCCACGCGCGCTCGCCGAGAAGGGCGACGGCCGCGACCACTGGCCCGCGCATCGGCTCACCGTCGCGCCGGGACAAGCGTTCGGCGCGATCAAGCCGCTCGTGAAGAAGCTCGATATCAAAGCCGTCATGGAAGAGTTCGCCATGGACAACAAGACGACGACGACGACCCCGGGCCCGGGCCCGGCCCAGGCACCGGCCCCGGGGAAGCCCCAGATCACGATCGACGATTTCGCGAAGCTGGACCTCCGCGTCGCGAAGGTCCTCTCCTGCGAGCCGCACCCGAAGGCCGACAAGATCTGGGTCCTCCAGGTGGACCTCGGCCACGAGAAGCGGCAGATCCTCGCGGGCCTGCGCGAGCACGTGACGCCCGAGGAGATCGTCGGCAAGAAGATCGTGGTGATCGCCAACCTTGCGCCGCGCCAGATCCGCGGGCTCGAATCGCAGGGGATGGTGCTCGCCGCCGAGGAGAGCGGCGTCGTGTCGTTCCTCACGCCCGCCAAGGACGTGCCGCAGGGCGCGGGGATCAAGTAGCTTTCATCCTCGCGAACCAACGCGAACCGCGAACCCGGGAGCATGCGGCGTTCGCGGGTTCGCGTTGTTCCGTTGCAAGCCGGCATCTTCTTTCGCCGCGGCGCGCTCGCGGGGCGCGACATGCGCCGCCCCTACGGCAAGAGCGCGGGATACTACGACGCCTTCTACAGCGAGCGCGTCGACTACGAAGGCGACGTCAGGTTCCTCTTCGACGTCTTCAAGCGCCACGGCGCGAAGAAGCCCAAGAAGCTCCTTGACCTCGGAGCCGGCACGTGCAGCCACGCGCTCCTTCTCGCGCAGCAGGGCGTGGAGGTGGACGCGGTGGACGTCTCCGAGCCGCTCCTCGACGTCGCCGAGGAGAAGATCAAGGACGCGAAGCTCGGAAAGCAGGTCCGCCTCCACCGCATGGACATGACGAAGAAGCTCCCGGAGGGGAAGTTCGACGCCGCGGTGAGCATGTTCGGCGCGTGGTGCTATCTGCGCACCGACGAGGACGCGTCGAAGACGATGTCGATGCTCACGCAGCGCCTCCCCAAGGGCGGGCTCTTCGTCTTCGAGTTCTGGAGCCCTCTGGGCTGGCAGCCACAGCAGAACTGGACCGAGACGGACCTGCCGGATGGCACGCACGTCGTGCGCCTGACGCGTCCCTCGCTCGAGCTAAAGGACGACGTCTACGAGTTCGAGATGGAGCACATCGCCGTGCGCGACGGCAAGCTCATCGACAACTTCAGCGAAGGCCACGGGCTTCGCCTGCGCACGCCGTTCCAGACGCGAGCGCTGCTCGCGCGAAACGGCTTCGAGGTGCTCGCGATGACGAAGGGGGGCCGCGACGCGAAGTCGCTGGAGCCCATGGGCCCGACGGACTTCCGCGTCATGTGCATCGCGCGCCGCGCCTGAGGCCGTGCTTCGCGCCGCTTCACTCGTTGTCTTCGCGCGGGATGATCCTCTCCAGCTTCATGGCGGCCTCCTCCTCCTCCTGGGCGAGGCCGAGCAGGCGCTCACGGAGGCGGTCGTTGGGCGCGTCGCGGGCGGCGCGGCGCAGCAGCTCGCCGCTCGCGCGCTTCACCTCGATGAAGCTCTCGACGATCTCGCTCGTGTCGAGGCCGCCCGGCTGGGCAGGCTTGGGCTTGCGCGGCTTGTTGGCGAGCGCGGCCGTCCAGTCCTCGATGATCGCCTCGAGCTCGAGGCTCGCGCTCGCGGCGCGGCGGCGCAGCTCGTGCACGGCCGCCCGCTGATCGTCGTCGGCGAGAGCGTCCGCCAGGCGGCGCAGCCCCGCGGGACCGACGGTCTCCTCCAGATACTGGATCGTGCGGAGCTCGTTGAGCGTACGGCCGAGGGAAGGGGAGAGCTCGGGCAAGCGGGACCCAGCAGGGATTGGCGGCGGACGACCCATCCCCGTTCTGGAACAGCTTCCGAAGCGCGATCCCCCCGGCGCCCGGGGATACGCTCAAATACGCGCCTCGGGTCATGCCGCCCAAGAGCCTGGGAGTCCGCTTTCCTTGCCCGCCATCGAATCCACGCCCGAATTCGTCGAGGAAGCCTACCAGAAGATGGAGAAGCGTCTGGAGAAGGCAAGGAAGCGCCTGGGCCGCCCGCTCACCTTCGCCGAGAAGGTGATCCTGGGCCACCTCGACGATCCCAAGGGGCAGGCGCTCGGCCGGGGCCGCGCGTATCTGATGCTGCGCCCGGACCGCGTCGCCATGCAGGACGCGACGGCGCAGATGGCGATCCTCCAGTTCATGACGGCGAACCTTCCCCAGGTGAAGGTCCCGACGACGATCCACTGCGACCACCTCATCGTCGCGAAGGAGGGGGCCGGCAAGGACCTCCCCGTCGCGATGCAGGAGAACCAGGAGGTCTACGACTTCATGGCCTCCGCCGGCAAGAAGTACGGCATCGGCTTCTGGAAGCCGGGAAGCGGGATCATCCACCAGGTCGTCCTCGAACAGTACGCGTTCCCGGGCGGCATGATGATCGGCACCGACTCGCACACGCCCAACGCGGGCGGCCTCGGCATGTTCGCCGCCGGCGTCGGCGGAGCGGACGCGGTCGACGTCATGGCGGGCTTCCCGTGGGAAGTCCTGCAGCCGAAGATCATCGGCGTGAAGCTCACGGGCGAGATGAAGGGATGGACTTCGCCCAAGGACGTGATCCTGAAGCTCGCCGGCATCCTCACGGTCTCGGGAGGCACGAACGCTGTCGTCGAATACTTCGGCCCCGGCACAAGGAGCATCAGCGCGACCGGCAAGGCGACCATCTGCAACATGGGCGCGGAGATCGGCGCCACGTGCTCGATGTTCCCCTACGACGAGCGCATGAAGACCTACCTCAAGGCCACCGAGAGGGGCGCCCTGGCGAAGCTCGCGGACAAGTACCGGCACCTCCTCGTGGCGGACGCGCAGGTCCTCGATGAGCCGGAGCGGTACTTCGATCGCGTCATCGAGATCGATCTCAGCACGCTCGAGCCGCACCTCGTAGGCCCGCACACTCCGGACCTCGCGCGCCCCGTCTCCGCGATGAAGGCCGCCGTCGCGTCGGAGAAGTACCCCGAGCAGATCAGCGTCTCCCTCATCGGAAGCTGCACGAACAGCTCGTACGAGGACATCACGCGCGTCGCCGACATCGCGAAGCAGGCGAAGGCGAAGGGCGCGAAGATGAAGACGCCGCTCCTCGTCTCGCCGGGAAGCGAGCAGATCCACCTGACGATCCAACGCGACGGCCAGATGAAGATCATCGAAGAGGTCGGCGCGACGGTGCTCGCGAACGCGTGCGGCCCCTGCATCGGCCAGTGGTCGCGCCCCGAGCTCAAGCCCGGCGAAGCGAACGTCATCGTCACGAGCTTCAACCGCAACTTCCCCAAGCGCAACGACGGCAACGCCGGCACGATGGCGTTCATCGGATCGCCCGAGATCGTGATGGCGTACGGCCTCTCCGGCCGCCTCGACTTCAACCCGATGACCGACGAGCTTGTTGGCGCGGACGGCAAGAAGTTCAGGCTCACGCCCCCGAAGCCCGCGCCCGAGGTCCCGGAGAAGGGGTTCGTCGCGGACGAGGTGGGCTACCAGGCTCCCGCCCCGGTCGCGGCCGCGAAGAAGCTCAGCGTCGCGATCGCCTCCGACTCGCGCCGCCTCCAGGTCCTCGAGCCCTTCCCCCGATGGAACGGCCGCGACATCGAGAAGGCCGCGCTCCTCCTCAAGGCCAAGGGCAAGTGCACGACGGACCACATCAGCCCGGCCGGCCCGTGGCTGAAGTACCGCGGCCACCTCAACAACATCAGCGACAACATGTTCCTGGGCGCGATCAACGCCTTCGGCGGCGAGGCCGGCAAAGGGAAGAGCCAGCTCGATGGCAGCGTCGGCGCCTTCCCCTCCGTCGCGCGCGCCTACAAGGCCGCCGGCGTCCCGTGGGTCGTCGTGGGCGACGAGAACTACGGCGAAGGCAGCTCGCGCGAGCATGCCGCGATGGAGCCGCGCTACCTCGGCGGCGTCGCCATCCTCGCCCGCAGCTTCGCGCGCATCCACGAGACGAACCTCAAGAAGCAGGGCCTCCTGCCGCTCACCTTCGCGAGCAAGGCCGACTACGACAAAGTGCAGGAGAGCGACCGCATCAGCATCGTCGGCCTCAAGGACCTCGCGCCGGGGAAGCCGCTCACGGTCGTCCTCCACCACGCGGACGGCCGCGAGGACCGTATCATCGTCAACCACACGTTCAACGACGAGCAGGTCGAGTGGTTCCGCGCCGGGTCCGCGCTCAACGTGCTGAAGACGAAGTGAGGCTCACCAGACGGCGTCGAAGGCCCAGGAAGCCGTGTCAGGCGCGAGCCTGAGCGCTCGGCGCGTCCGCTGCGTCGCCTCGTCCCAGTCGAAGAACGCGAGCGCCTTCGCCTGCCCATGGATCGCCATCGCGCGCGCATGCCGATCCTTGCCTGCCCGCCGCTCGGCCTCCTCGAACGCAGCGACCGCCCCGCGGAGCATGGCGCCCTCGCCGAACACGCGCCCGCGCGCAAGGCGCGCTGTCCCGGCCCACGATGCGGCCTCCCATGCGCTCGCATCGAGCAACAAGAGCCGCTCGGCCGCAGGAAGGAACTCGTCAAGAAGCGCGAGGTCGTCCCCCTCACCGTAACGGCGGCCAAGCGCGAGAACATAGCCGTGCATCACCGCGCGATCATCCGGATACGCGCGCGCCAGCGGACGCCAGAGCCGCAGCGCGCGCGCTTCGTCCTCTTGATCGAGCGTCGCATCGATGTCCGCATTCAGACGCTGTGCGCGCAGCACGCGCGGGAGCGCTGCGGCGCCCACGAGCGGTGTGAGCCTGCGGACATCTTCCTTCGGCATGATGTCCGATGCGCGCCCGTCGCCATATCCATTGTCCTCGCCTCTTGCCAGACGAGCTCGAGGTGCATGTCCGCCGGGGGGCCAGGGGGCCTCGTTACCTGGTTCCTACCGTAGGAACGTTCCAACGGAACGTTCGGATGGAACGTTCCAACGGAACGTTCGGACGGAACGTTCCTTCATGGAGCTCCACGGCGCGCCGGGTAGCGCGAACGTTCATGGCGCCCGCGCGCAAGCGCTGCTGCATGCGTCGTCGTCGCGCGGTGGCGGGCGCGGCCTTCGTGGCGGGCCTCGTTGTCGCGGCGTTCGCTCTCGCGCGGCTCGCGGCCGTGCGTGCGTGCGCGGCGCTGGAGCGTGCGCGCTGCGAGGACCTCGGGTGCTGGGCTTGGCTCGGTGGGATCGGGGTCATGCTCGCCGTCGGCGGCGTCGTCCTCTTCGTGGCCGCAGGGCGGCGGACCAGGATAGCTTGAAGAGGCAGCGCGTCGAGCCTTCGACGTGAGCGAGGAGTTCTTCGAGCGCCGCGGCACGGCCCCGCGCCCGCGCCGGATGGGGTGCGAGTTCTGCGGCGCGGCGCTCGTGGATCCGATCGAGGAGCCGTTCAACCTCGCGTTCATCGCGCACCTCAAGGCGAGTGAGCGGTGCATGACGCTCTTTGGCTACGGCATGAACGCGCTCCGAAACGAGATCGGCGTGCGCTACGGGAAGCGGCCTGTGGTCGATGGACTTTGACGCTACGGCGCTTTGCGCTCTGCGCTTTGCGCTGGAACGTAGATCTCCGCGACACCACGCTTCGCCTCGGCCACCTGCCACGCGATCATGTCGCGCGCCATCGCGGCGAGCTTCGGCGTGAGCGATCGCGGCGCATGCAGCACGTGCGGGTGCCTCTCGAGGTGATCCACCATCGCGGCGACCATGCGCGCATTGTCCTCGACGATCGCCTCCACCTGGCCCTGCTGGGGGAACGCCTTGCGGACGAGGTCGTCGTAGCTCTCCGCCTCTTCGACGCTCGCGAGCCGCGCAAGATCGGGGAGCCTGCGCGCGAAGAGGTCCAGCGCCAGCGCCTTCGCGGGCTCGAGGGCGGGATCGTGCGCGCGGACCACGGCGCTCATGCGATCATCGAGCCGGAGCACGTGATCGAGGTGCTGCTCCGCGATCGCGCGCGCGTCCTCGCCCGCCTGCACGCGGCGCGCGAGGCCCAACAGGAGGCGCGCGTCCTCGCGGCGACGCGAGCGCAGGCGCAGCGTCGCGACGGCGCCTACGACCACGGCCTCGATCGTAGCGCCAACAAAGAGACCGTGCGCCTCGCGGATGCGCGCGCGCATCCGGGCGAGCCCCTTCTCGAGCTCGCGCTCGGCCTGCTCCACGAGGATCGCATCGGCGCAGGTGCGGGCGAGCTGTGGCGTGGGCTCCACGGCGCCTGGGTGTCGCGGTCCACCTCAAAAGACCGTGGGGAAGGCCTCAGGGGACCTGTGGCGTCCGTCACGCGCCTCGGATGCCTGGCCTTGAAAACCGCGGAGACGCGGAGGCGCGGAGAAGGCGCGGAGCTTTTGGGAAAAGGGCGTGGCGCGGGCCGCGAAGAGTACCTTTCTTCCCATCTCCGCGAAGCCTCCGCGGCTCCGCGCCTCCGCGGTGATGGCTAGTCCGCCGTACTAGGAAGTCCGAGCGCGGTATATCTCATCGACCCCGCGCTTCACGTCCGCGACCTTCCACGCGAGGAACTCCCGCGAGGTGCGCGCGAGCTTCGGCGCCATGCTTTGTGGCATGCGCAGCACGTGCGGGTGCTTCTCCAGATGATCGAGGATCGCGGCGACGCGCGCCGCGTTGTCTTCGACGATCGCGTCGACATGGGCGCGTTCGGGGAAAGCCTTCCGCACGAGGTCAGAGTAGTCCGTCGCGTCCGTGACGGCTGCCATCTTCGCGAGATCGGGGAGTCGCGCTTCGAAGATGTCGAGGCAGCGCTCGCGGATGTGGAGGAATTCGGGGTCGTCCTCGCGCGCGACCAGATGCATGCCGCGCTTGAGGCGCAGGATGTGGTCGAGGTGGGCCGCACACAGCGAGCGCGCGTTCGCGCCATTCTGGGCGCGTCGCGCGATGTCGATGAGCTCGCGGACGTCTTTGCCCATGCGGGTGCGGACCTGGAGCGCGGCGACAGCACCAGTGATGAGCGCGTCGAGGGCGGCGCCGGAGATGAAGCCGTGCGTCTCCTTGATGCGAGCGCGCGCGTGCGCGAGGCCTTCCTCGAAGTCGAGCTCGGCCCTTGCGACGATGAGATCGTCGGCCGTCGCGACCTCGGCCTCGGCCGAAGCCTTGGCCTTAGTCTGTGTATTCGAGGACAACTTTGTCGTCCTTGACCACGCGAAGGGTCGCGGTCTTGCCCTGGGTCGGGTTCATGAGCGGCAGCGGAATGCGATAGTGGACGTGCTCGGGCGTGCGGCAGTTGCACGGGCCGCTCTCGACGATCTTCGTCTTGAGCGCGCTCTTGCCCACCATGAGCTGGAAGTTGGTTCCAGGGGCGGGGAGCTTGGCGAGCCAGGCCTTCTCGACGAAGAGGAACCCGTCTTCGGCTTCTTCCTCGCCGACTTTGCGCTGCATGATGTTCGTAGCCTGCATGGGGATCGAAACTCGGGCTCCGCGCGGCCAAACAAGGGGGCGCGCAGAAAGTGGTCCCACTGGGGGAGTCCGAGTTGCTATGACACGCCTTCGGACTTGAAGGTTTTGCCTCAGGCCCCGTTTTCTGGTTGGTTGGGCCGAGGCCGAGGCTTAGGCCGAGGGAGGCCGAGGCGCGAGAACGAGGCCGAGGATCGACGTCGCTTGTTAGGCCGAGGCCGAGGCTTAGGCCGAGGAAGGCCGAGGGGCGAGAGCGAGGCCAAGGGTCGGCGACGTCGTCGAAGTACCTCGTCCTCGGGCCTATTTCCTCGGCCTGCCTCGGCCTCGGCCTAAGCCTCGGCCCGATCCACCGAGCAGGCCGCAACGTAACGTTTAGATGGGGGACACTGTTGGCGCGCGCAACAGGCGGTTCCCCCTTGCCGTTCCAGCACCTCACGCCCCCGCGCGAAGGGTCGAAAATCACCATCAAGCCCGACGGATCGCTCGCGGTCCCCAACGACCCGATCCTCCCCCACATCGTCGGCGACGGCACGGGTCCCGACATCTGGGCCGCCGCGCAGCCCGTCCTCGACGCGGCCGTGAAGCAGGCGTACGGCGGGAAGAAGCGCATCGTGTGGTTCCGCGTGTACGCGGGCGAGGAAGCGAACAAGCAGTTCGGCGAGTGGCTGCCCTCCGACACGCTCGAAGCGTTCCGCGAGTACATCGTCGGCATCAAGGGGCCGCTCACGACGCCGGTGGGCAAGGGCATCCGCTCGCTCAACGTCGCTCTGCGCCAGGAGCTCGACCTCTACGCGTGCGTGCGCCCCGTCTACTACGTGCAGGGCGTGCCGTCGCCGATGAAGGACCCAAGCGAGATGAACATCACCATCTTCCGCGAGAACACCGAGGACGTGTACGCGGGTGTCGAGTTCCAAGCGGGCTCGCCGGAAGCCGAGAAGCTGCGCGCGTTCCTCGTGAACGAGCTCGGCGTGAAGGCCAGCAAGTTCCGCGGCGCGAAGGTCGGCCTTGGCATCAAGCCCATCTCGGAAGAGGGCTCGAAGCGCCTCGTGCGCAAGGCGATCCAGTACGCGAT
>DATLCC010000076.1:0-4127 GCA_035526585.1 Thermoplasmatota archaeon
CGAGCTCACGAGGCCCTCGCGCTCGAGGACGCGCAGGTGGTAGGTGACGGTGTTGCGGGGCACGCGCGCCGCCTCCGCGAGGTCCGCGACGGCGAGGCCCGGCTGCGCGCGGATCGCATCGAGGAGGCGCTCGCGCGTGCCATGGTCCAGGAGGCGCTCCTTCGCGATGCGCGAGTAGAGGAGCGCGAGGAAGCCGAGCCGGCGCAGGCGCTCCCACAGCGCGCCCGCCGCGGGCGCCGCCACGGAGGCGGTCGCCGCGACGCCGAGCGCCACGACGGTCGCGGTCTGCGACGCTGCGGCGACGGGCTCGGGCGCGGACGCGGGCGCGGGGAGGGCCGAGGGCGCGGGCGCGGGCGCTCGCGCGGGCGCGGCGGCGGGCGAGAGGTCGGGGACTCCGCCCGTGATCGCAAGAAGGTCGAGGCGCGGCGCGGCGCCGACGAGGTTGCTGACGGGCACGGGGACTAGGCGCGCGACGGGCGCGGCGAGCGTGCCGCCGAGGCTCCCGCCCGAGGCGGGCGCGGAGGAGGGCGGGGACGCAGGTTCCGATGCGCTCTCGCGCGCCGGCTCCTCGTGCTGCGCGCGCTCCCGCTCCTGCGCCGCGTCTTCGCCGCGCGGCTCATCGAAGACGACGGGGAGCGCGATGAAGACGGCGTCGAGGGCGGCGCCGAGGTCCGCGTCGACCTGGTCCGCGGCGTCGTAGACCACGTCGCCGAAAGCCGAGGCGGCGGGAAGGGCGAGCGTCGCGAGGACGAGCACGATGCCGAGGATCCTCATGGGGGTCTTGCCTCCACTCCGTCGGCGAGAACGGAATGTCCTTTCATAAGCCAGGTGGTCGAGTCGTTGAAACGTAGGAACGCGGCAAGGGCGGACTTCAACGCGCTGACCAGCTTGGATATACCCCCTTCGAGGGCTGGCCGCTGCGGTGACCCAGATGCAACGGACCAAGCTCTTCGCGGTGTTGGCTGCCCTTCTCGCAGCGACCGGCGCCGCCGTCGTGCTCGCAGGGAGCGCGTCGGCCGCAAAATGGCATGTCTACCAGGGCGACCTCTACGCGGGGCACGCATACGGCCTCCAGGTGCCGCCGGGCGCGGAGAGCGTCGAGTTCGCGCTCGAGGGCGGCGCCGGCGCCTTTGCCGTGTACGAGCCCACCGGCCAGAAGGTCGGATACTACGCGCTCTCGGACGACCTCACGACCGCGAGCCTCGCCAACCCCGAGGCAGGACAGTACGTCATCTACGTCTACGAGCTCGACGATGGCGCGCTCACCATCCGCGTGAACAGCGAGGACGAGCCCGTCCTCGACCTCGCCCAGGTGGACCTCGCGCGCCAGGACGTCGTCATCGGCACCTTCGAGCAGGGGAAGCTCGACCAGGTGATCACCTCCGAGCTCAAGGTCGAGCCCGTCTTCGTGACGCTCCTCTACGAAGGAAGCGCGAAGGATCTCGACGCGACCGTCGCGAGCAAGACGGGGAACGTCGTCACCATCGAGGACGAGAGCGCGACCGCGTTCTCCGCGGGCGTCTGGACGACGCTCAAGGGCGAGCGCGGCTTCGACGCGGCGAACCTCGACGGCACGACCTACACGGTCGAGGTGCACGCGAAGCAGTTCGAGGGCAAGATGCTCCTCACGACGCTCGCGCTCGACATCAAGGCGCCCGCGCCCGCCGCGACCGCGGCGCCCGTCCCGAAGGCGCCCCGCGCGCCCGCCCCCTCCGCGAGCGCGCCCGCGCGTGAGCCCACGATCGAGGGGCGCCTGATGTTCGGCCTGCAGGCCGAGGACGCGGTCGCCTTCGACGCGCCCGCCGGCACGCTGCTCCTCAGCCTCCCCGTGGACAAGGAAGCCGACGACAACGAGCACGACCACGACCACGGCTACGACGCCGGGTATGGCCTCGTCACGATCTACGCGCCCGACGACAGCGTGCTCGCCGTCGTCGAGCTCACCGGCGAGGAGCCGACCGCGTCGGTCGAGCTCCCCGTCGCGGGCGAGTACGTCGCCTACACGAACGTGGCGGACGACGAGATCGTCTTCGCGAGCCTCGTCGGCTCGCGCTCCGCGCCCCAGGTGCGCATCCTCGAGCAGGCCGAGGAGGTCATCGAGGTGCAGAGCGACGCGTGGCTCCTGCAGAACACGCCCGCCGACGTGACGATCGAGAACGTGCCGCTGCGCATCGCGCTTCAGTGGGAGAGCGAGAGCGTCGGCGCGCTCACGGACGTCTACCTCGAGAACGAGAACGGCATCGTCGCCGAGAAGAGCGACCCCGTCCTCCTGGGCGAGTCGCCCTTTGGCATGTGGACGTACGAAGCGAACGAGAACTTCGCCAAGGGGCTCCACAGGCTGACGGTGAGCGGCCTTGCGAGCGGCAAGCTCGTCATCACGGTCCTGCACTACGTGCGCGGCACCGAGACCGTCGAGGATGCGCCGGCCGCGACCGAGGCGCCGCCCGCCCCCGAGGCGCCCCCCGCCCCGCCCGCGCCGCCGGCGCCGACCGCGGCCCCCCTGGCCGCAGGCGCGGCGCTCGACGAGCTGGTCGCCGCGCTGCTGTAGGCCGGGGGATCCGGTCCCTGGGGTCGGGGGCACGCCCCCCGGCCCCCTTTTGTCCGTCACTGGGTTGTTCGGCGCGGCCGAACGACCAACGTACCATCCCCTGCCAAGCGAACGACCGCTCGTTCCCTGGGGGGAACTTCCCTTGAGCCAGACGACGGACATGATGAAGGACCTCAAAGTGCGCCTCCCCGTGCACTACCACATGAAGCTGCAGACCCTGAAGATCCTGAAGGGCAAGAACATGAGCGACAGCTTGTGCGAAGCCTTGGACCTCTACTTTCAGGAGCGCGGCATCAAGCTCCCGGCGGGCGCCGCCATGGAGATGCTCGGCGCCGCCGGCGTCGAAGTGGCCGAATAGGCCATACGAACGGTCCCCCCATCGGCGCGCGTGCTGCTGGTCGGGGTCGACGATACAGACAGCCCCGAAGGGGGTTGCACGACCTCTCTCGCAGCGGACCTTTCTGCGCGCTTTGCCTCTCTTCGACCGGACGGTCCTCCTCGTCTGGTCCGCTTGAACCCCAACATCCCCTGGAAGACGCGCGGCAACGCCGCGATCGCTCTGCGCTTCCACGACGACGCCGACCTGGATCAGGCCCTCTCCGCTGTGCTCGCGATCGTCGAGCGCGCCGTCCACCACCACGACACGACCTCGCCCGGCGTCGTCGTCGCGCGCGAGGCGCCGCCGGCGTCCCTCTACGAGGCGGCGGTCACTCGCGTCGTCGAACGAAGCGAGGTCGACGCGCTCCTCGCCAAGATCGACGCGCGCGCCTGGGGCGGCCGAGGTGTCATCGGTGCGAGCTCCGCGCTGGCATGGCCAGCGCATCGCTCGACGTACGAGCGGATCGCGTACCGAGCGCCCGAGCGCGCGGGCACGAGGCGCGACGTCGACGACGCGTGGGCGCGCGAGATCGAATGGACGTACCCCACCACCTTCGACAGCTATGACCTCGCGAACGGCGAGGTCGTGTGCGTCCCGAGCGGCCCCGACCCCGTCCTCTGGGGGATCCGCGGCAGCGACCCCGCAGATCTCGAGAGAGCGAGCGCCGTGCTCGGCCCCGAGCGCCCCGCGCGCGAGACCCTCTTCCTCACGAACCAGGGCACCGATGACCACCTCGTCGACCGACGCGTCGCGGAGTGCGCCGAGTACCTCAGCGCGCGCGTGCGCGGCCGCGTGCAGGCGCGCCCGAGCGACCAGCACGGCTCCGTCTTCTTCGAGGTGGCCGACGACACCGGCGCGCTTCGGTGCGCGGCCTACCCGCCGACGCGCGAGCTGCGCTACACCGCGCGCGCGCTCGATCTCGGCGATGAGATCACGGTCTGCGGGGGGCTCCACGCGGGGCCCGATGGCCGACTGACGCTGGGCATCGAGAAGATGCATGTGCACGCCACGAGCCCACGACACGCCGGCGCGCCGGTGTGTGACGTGTGCAGCCGCACGATGGAGAGCGCGGGCCACGAGGCCGGCTACCGATGCCGCACGTGCCACACGCGCGCCGATGCGCCGCGCATGGCGGACAGCATCGTACGCCCGGGCTGGGTCGAGGCGGCCGCGAGCGCGCGGCGGCACCTCGCGATGCCG
>DATLCC010000077.1:0-8997 GCA_035526585.1 Thermoplasmatota archaeon
CGGGCGTGGGCGCGGGCGCGGGCGCGGGCGTTACTGCTCGCGCTGGTGGAACAGGCTCCAGTGCGTCGCGCCGTCCGTCTTCTCGAACGCGCTCGCGCCGATGTGCGCGCGTCCCTGCGAGTCGAGCCGCACCTGGTTGAACTCGGGCATCGTCTGCGTGCCGTGGTAGATGGGCGTCGTTGTCGTGGTCTGCGCGGAGACGACGGCGCCATCCTGCACGCGCGCGAGGTAGAAGAACCAGTCCGAGCGCGTGCTTTCCGTGGCCGCGGGATCCGGGCTGCCCAGCCATTGCACGACCGCGCCGCCGGCGCCATCGCCCACGACCCACGGGGCGTAGCTTGCGACCCCGTCGAGGATCGTCGTGGGCGTGCTCCACGTCTGGGCGCCATCCACGCTCGCCGAGTACCAGACGGGGCGGTCGGTGTCGGTGCGGCTCGTGAAGACGGCGTGCAGGCCGCCCGCCGCGTCCATGCCCAGGCTCGGGTAGAGATAGCTCGCGGCGTGCGGCATCGACGCGACCAGGTGCTGCGTCCAGGTGAGGCCGCCATCCGCGCTCGCCGCGACCCAGATCGTCTCGGGTCCGCTGTCGAGGTCGGTCGTGACCGGCATCGCGCGGCGCGTGTAGATGCTGTAGAGGTGCTGCTGGTCCGGCGCCACGACGAGGTTCCCGGTCCACGTGAAGCCGCCACCGTCGCTCACCGTGGCCACGCTCACGGCCGGCGTGAAGGTGAGGCCGAAGTCGGTGGAGCGCGCGTACCAGATGGCGCTCGGCATGAGCGACTGCAGGTCCTGCCACGTGACGTGGATCGTGCCCGCGGGGCCGCCGACGAGCCACGGGCGATCGACGACGGGCGCGCTCGACGCGAGGTTGGTGCCGGTCCAGGAGACGCCTCCGTCGCGGCTGCTTCCCACGGAGAGCGAGCCCAGCCAGGTGTCGGCGCTGTAGAGCGTGCCCGCGGCATCGAACGCGACGTCGCAGTCGCCGCCTTCGAACGCGAACTGGCGAGGGTCTGTGGACGCGGTCTCGACGTCGAGGAAGCTCCAGCTGTCACCGCCATCGCGGCTCACGTGGAAGTACGACTGGCCGCCCTCCGTGTTGGGCACGCCGCTTGGCGCACACGCGATGAGGAGGTCGTCGTCGACGGGGCTCACCGCAAGGCTCGTCTCGCGGTGCGCGGCGCTGCCGTTGATGCGCGTGACGTTGCTCCAGCCGAGGGCGGGGACGCGCACGAGCGGGGGCTCCGGATCCGCGTGCGGTCCCAGCGTGAACGTGAGCGAGGAGGGGGCGCTCGTGGCGTCGTAAAGGATCGCGACGCCGGGGTCGCCGCTCGTGTCGCCGTTCTGGTCGGCGCTCACGAGCTCGCTCGAGACGGAGAGGACGAAGTCCGTGTCCACGTTCGCCGCGGCATCGCCGAAGTCGAACGTGTATGCCGCGGGCGCGCTGGCGGGCACGGCGAGGCGCGCGTGCGCGAAGGGCGCTCCGCTGCCGATGCCCCCATCCGCGAAGAGCGTCACGGTCACGAGCGCCGGCGCGGGCGCCTGGAGCCAGAGCGTCGCGCTCGCCTCCTGGATGCGGCCCGACGCCTCGCCGTTCCAGTAGGCGAGGAGGAAATTGCGCCGGAAGTCCGGGTTGCCAAGGCCACTCGTGTACGAGGTCTTGGGCGAGGCGCCGGTGGGCGCGTCCGTCGTCATCGTCGGGCCGAGGCCGGAGACGCCGCCCGAGACGACGGGCGTGTCGACCTCGCTGTTGGAGTCCGCGACGTCCTCGACGTTCCCCACGGGCGTGGCGCCGTGCAGGAAGTAGGTGAGGACGGGCGGCTCGTCCGATGCTGGCACGAGCGTCGCGCCGGCGGGGATGAGAAGAGCGAGAGCGAGGCAGGCGGCGCCGAGCGCGAGGGGGGATCGCACGGGGGGCGACCGACGCGCCCGCGGTTCAGTCGTTCTCCTGAGAGCCTATGTCTCGCGCGCCTATCCTTCGCGCTGGTAGAAGAGCGCCCAGTCGGTGGCCCCGTCCGGGTCCGTGTAGAACGCGCTCGCGCCGATGTGCATCTTCCCGTCGGCATCGAGCCGCACCTGCTCGAACTCGGGGATCGCCTGGATCCCGTGGAAGATCGGGGTCGTCGTGGTGGTGCCCGCCGAAAGCACGGCCCCGTCCGCGACGCGCGCGGCATAGAAGTACCAGTCCTGGACCGTCGAGGCGCTCGCGACCGGCGTCGGGATGCCGAACCACGCGATCGCCGCCTCGCCCGCTGCGCCGCCCACGACCCACGGGCTGTACGCCGTCACGCCCGCGAGCACCTTGACCGGGGTCGACCAGCTGTCGCCCTTGTCCGTGCTGCGCGCGTACCAGATGGGGCGGTCCGAGGCCGTCTTGGAGGAGAAGACGACGTGGAGCATGCCGCCCGCGTCGAGCGCGATGCTCGGGTAGAGGAAGCTCGCGGGGCTCGGCATCGTCGCGACGAGGTGCTGCTGCCAGCTCGCGCCTTCGTCGTGGCTCGCGGAGACCCACACCGTCTCGGGGCCGCTGTCGTCGAGCGTCCCGGTCTGTGGGAGCATGCGACGCGTGTAGACGCTGTAGAGGTCCCTGCCGTCCGCGCTCACGACGAGGTTCCCCGTCCAGGTGAAGCCGCCGTTCATGCCCGCGACCGCGACCGAGCGCGGCGCGCTGAAGGTGAGCCCCGCGTCGCGGGAGCGCGAGTGCCAGATGGCGCTGGGCATCGTGCTCTGCACGTCCTGCCATGTGACGTCCAGGCGGCCGCCCGGCCCCGGCGAGAGCCAGGGGCGGTCCACGACGGGCGCGCTCGCCGCGAGGGCGGTGCCGGTCCAGCTCGCGCCCGCGTCGCTCGAGTGGCCCACCGAGAGCGAGCCCAGCCACGTGTCCGCGACGTAGATCGTGCCTTCGGGGCCGAAAGCCACGTCGCAGTCGCCACCTTCGAAGGCGAGCGTGCGCGGATCCGTCATCGCGGTCTCGACGTCGAGGAAGCTCCACGAGGCGCCGCCGTCGCGGCTCGCGTGGAAGTAGGATTGCCCCTTGTCGGTGTTGGGGACGCCGGAAGGGGTGCACGCGACGAGGAGGTCGGGGTCGGTGGGGCTCAGCGCGAGGGTCGTCTCGCGGAACGTCGCGGTCGTGTTGATGAGCGTGACGTTGCGCCAGCCGGGTGCAGGGGTCCACGTGGGCGAGTGCGGCACCGCGGCGTCACCCAGGTCGAACGTGAACGAGGAGGCGAAGGACTGCGCGTCGAAGAGGACGTTCACGCCGGACTGGTCCGTGTCGCTCGCGACGGAGAGGACGAGCGTGCCCTCCACGTCCGCCGCCGCTGCGCCAAAGTCGAACGTCACGAGCGTCGGCGCGCCGCGCGGCACGAGCACGCTCGCGGTCGCGAACGCGCCGCCGGCTCCCGTGGCGCCGTCCGCGAAGAGCGAGGCGCGCGCGATGGCGCCCGTGTCTGCGGTCATCCATAGACGCGCGGTCGCGTTGCTCACGCGGCCTTCGGCCTCGCCGCTCCAGTATGCGTTGAGGAGGTTCTTCGCCTGGTCAGGGTTGCCGACGGCAAAACCGCGCGCGATGGCGGGGACCGTGGTGGAGGGCGCCCGCTCGTCCATCCAGGGCCCTGATCCTTCCCCGGCGAACTCGCCAAGCTCGTCCACGGGGCCCAGGAGGGTCGGAGTGTGGAGGAAGTAGGTGACGTGCGTCGTCGTCCCCTGGGCGTGGAAAAGGGCGGCCGTCATCGGGACCAGCGCGGCGGTCAAGACGAGGAGACCGACGGTGATCACAGTGAGACGGCGCACGCTGGGGGGGCCTCCGCACGCGCGGGGAGGCCCAAGACCCCAAGTCTGTTCTCGTGAGACCCTATTCAGAAGGGCCGCCCGCGCGTGCGCGTGCGGGTGACGCGGCGGCGGCGCGGCTCCATGCCGTGCGCGCGCATGTGGTAGCGCTCGCCCCACGCGCCGCCAAGCGCCGCGCCCGCGAGCATCGCGAGGAGGGTGAGCGCGATCGCCATGATGGCGTAGCCGGTGAGCGCGCTCATGTCTGTCGGGACGTTGGCCGTGTTGAGGCCGGCGTTCGCGCCAAGGTAGCTGCCTGCGACGACGGCGACGATCGCGAAGAGCACCGCCCACGCGACCGTCCCGAGGCCATGCTTCACGCCATCCCACAGCGCGATGCGTCCTGCGGCGTATCCGCCGATGACGTACGCGGCGAAGGTGCACACGAGGTACGCGATGAGCGTCCCGATCGCCAAGGCGCCAAGGTCGACGCTCTCCGTGCCGGTCTGCACGAGCGAAGTGCCGAACACGGCGCCCGCGATCGCGAGGAAGACGACCGTGAAGAAGGCCGCCACGGACCAGCCAAGGAACGTCGCGCCCAGCGAGAATCGCCGGTGGCCATCGGGCTCCGCGTACGCGGGTACGCCGCGATCGCTCACGATGCGCTCGTCGACGCGCTCGCGCTCGAGTCCGCGGTCGCGATCCATGGCGCGGTCGCGATCGAGAGCGCGGTCTCGTTCGTCGACGTTCGCGTCCATGGCCGCGTCGCGCGCGCTCATGCGGTCATTGTCTCGGAACGGCGACGTGTCATGATGCAGCGCTGCGTCGCGGAAAGGTTGCCAGGAAGGGCCGTCCATGCGCGAAGGCTTCGCTTCACCTTGAAAAGGGCCTGTGGCCGCATCGTCACAAGCGACGTGGGCCGGGCGAGCCCGACGCGCGGCGGCCAAGCTGGCGTTCGAGCAGCGCGGCAAGCTGGGGCTTCGGGTACGCGCCGACGATCCGGTCCACGAGGCGCGCCTGCCGGAACACGAGGAGCGTCGGGATGCTCTGGATCCCGAACGTTTGCGAGAGTCGCGGCGCGAGGTCCACGTTGAGCTTGCCAAACGCGAAGCGCCCCGCCATCTCGCGCGAGAGCTGCTCGACGATCGGGCCCACGATCCGGCATGGCCCGCACCAGGGCGCCCAGCAGTCCACGACGACGTTCTCGTGCGCCCGCACGAACGCATCGAAGCCAGCCTCGTCGAGATCGACAAGGATCCCCTGCCCTTGCCCCTGCCCTAGCCCTTGTCCTTCCCCTGCGGCGGGTCCGAGCATCTCGGCGCGAAGCCTGGCGCGGATCGCGGCGAGCTCGGGGTCGTCGTCCATGCGCGGTGGTGAGGCATGCCGGCAAAAAGCACTTTGCGCCGGGCGTCGTGGCCGGCTTGTGGCGCGCGCCCACGTCTTCGTCTCGGGCAAGGTGCAAGGCGTCTTCTACCGCGACACGACCAAGAAGGAAGCCGACAGGCGCGGCGCGCGCGGATGGGTACGGAACCTGCGCGACGGGCGCGTGGAGGCCGTGTTCGAGGGCGCGCCGGAGATCGTGGACGCGATGGTCGCCTGGTGCCGCGTGGGCTCGCCCCTCTCGCGCCCCACCTTCGTCGACCGGCGCGACGAGCCCGAGGAGACGCTCGAAGGCTTCGCCATTCTCCCCACGGCGGACGTGCGGTAGGCAGACCGTTTTTCACCCGGCGTCGTAGCCGGGGAAGGCAACACCTTTACGCCGTTCCAGGGGGTGAACGGTCCGTATCCCATGGCCCTCGACTTCTCGTTCACGGAGGAGCAGGAGCTCTTCCGCCAGACGGTCCGCGAATTCATCGAGGAGGAGATCCGCCCGATGATGCCGCGCGGCTTCGTCGAAGGGCATGAGTTCCCATGGCCCATCGTGCGCAAGATCCAGAAGCAGGGGCTCATGGGCGTGCCGATCCCCCGCGAGTTCGGCGGCGTCGGCATGGGCGAGGTCGGCTACTGCATCATGATCGAGGAGCTCGCGAAGCTCGACGCTTCGATCAGCACGATCGTCGGAGCGCACACCGGCATCTGCGTGCAGCCGCTCTACCTGTTCGGCACGGACCACCAGCGCCAGACGTTCGTGAAGCCCCTCGCCGAAGGGAAGGCGATCGGCGCGTTCGCGCTCACCGAGCCGCAGGCCGGCTCCGATGCGGCGAACCTCAACACGATGGCGGTGAAGGACGGCAACGAGTACGTCCTCACCGGCACGAAGATCTTCGTGACGAACGGCGACGTCGCCGACTACCTGATGGTGAGCGCCGTGACGGATCCTGCGCTTGGCGCGCGCGGCGGCGTCACGACGTTCATCGTCGAGTCGAAGCGTGAAGGCTTCAAGGTCGCGAACGTCGAAGACAAGATGGGCATCCGGCTCTCGACGACGGCGGAGATCCACCTCGATGGCGTCCGCGTCCCCGAGGAGAACGTGCTCGGGCGAGTCGGCGAAGGCTTCATCGCCGCCCTTACCGCGCTGGATGGCGGTCGCGTCATCCTGGGCCTGGGCAGCATCGCCGGCGCGCACGCGATCCTCGACCGCACGCTGCAGTACGTGAAGGCGCGCGAGCAGTTCGGCGAGCCCATCGGCAAGAAGCAGGCGATCCAGTTCAGCCTCGCCGAGTGCGCCTCCGAGATCTGGGCGCTCCGCATGGCGTGCTACAAGGCCGCGCAGGACTGCGAGCACTACTACGAGATGATCGCGGCCGGCAAGTCCGTGCCGCGCCCGTTCCGCGACCAGGTGAGCCGCGAGAGCGCGATGGTGAAGATCCTCGGCAGCGAGTGCGCGGGGCGCACGATCGACAAGTGCATGCAGATCTACGGCGCGCGCGGGTTCATGGAAGGGTTCGACGACCTGGAGGTCTCCTTCCGTGACCACATCATCTCGGAGATCTACGAAGGGACGAACGATGTCCAACGGCTGATCATCGGCCGCGAGCTCTACAAGCTGGGACATCTCCCTCTTTGAGCGTGCCCCTCGTTTCGCTCGCATCGCAACCGCGCCCGTGATGAGGGGCGCGAGCAGAGGGCGGCCCATGGCAGGGCCGAACTACGAGCCGATCCCCCCGAAGCTGCAGCACGACATGCGCGTCCTTGCGCACGACCTCCACACGCTGCGCGAGAACGTCGCCGCCGGGCGCGTGGCGCCGCACGACTTCCCCGTCCTGGAGCGGATCCTCGCGGCGCGTCTCGACGGTCTCGAAGCCGCCGTCCACGCGCGCCTTCTGCTCGAGCGCCAGCGCGGCGGCTCGGGCGTGAAGGGGAATTGAGAAAGCGCCGCGAAGCGGCTTGTACGAAGGAACGCGCGGAGCGCGTTACTTCGCGCCGAGGCTGCTCTTGAAGCCCTTGCCGGCGCGGAACTTGACCTTCGTCGAAGCGGGCTTCGGCTTGGTCGTGTATTCCTCGCCCGTGAAGGGGTTCTTGGCCTTCTGGCCGCCCTTCTGCGCGGGCTTGACCGTCTTCGAGAAGACGCCGACGCCGGTGATGCTGACGCGGTCGTTCTTCTTGAGGAGCGTGGCGACGCCCTCGAAGCCGAACTTGATGGCTTCGCGGGACTGCTTGGGGGTGAGGCCGGTCTTCTTGGCGACGTACTCGGCAACGTCCGTGGTCTTGGCCGTCTTGGGCATGGGTGGGATCTCCCGGGGGCGCAATGCAGCACACACGTTTAGCTTACGCGGGCCGCATTTCCGCAGGAAAACGCGCACGGACGCGACCTTGGGACCCAGTGGACGCAGCGCCAAGGCCTTGTACCCCCTCGGGACGAAGGGCTGCCCACATGCCCGCGCAGCACTTCGTCCCCGGCCTCGCGACCGCCGTCAACGCCTCCTCCCGCGCCCAGGCGAACGCGCTGAAAGCGCTCGCCCTCTCCGGCGACGACGCGGGCGAGAAGGAATGGCGCGACCGCGCCGCCGCGGCCCTCGTGCTGGGCGCGCACTGGGCCGGGGAGGCGCAGACGCCTGCGACCCTCGCGAAGGCGGCCGGCGTCCAGGAGCAGGCGGTGGCGAAGCACTACGCGATCCTGGCCGACCGCCTGAAGAGCATGGCGCCGCGCTGAGTCCGCGCAGCAACGTGTAACCGAACGGTTACGCACCATGGTCCGGAAGCGCAGGGAAAATCCACAAGAGGCGCCCCGCGCGCTCGCCCCGCGTGGCAGCGGAGCGCCGCGAGCGGTCCGGGGACGTGGAACGGCTCCACATGTCCCGCTCGCTCGCCGGGCGCGCCATCCAGTGGACGAGCGTGTACCGCGTCGGCGACGCGCTCGTCGACTCCGGCTGCAGCAGCGCGCGCCCCGTCTTCGCGCGCTTCCTGCGGGAGCGCGCGCCGCTCGTCTCCCTCGTCACGCACGAGCACGAGGACCACATCGGCAACCACGCCCTGCTGCCCGCCGACACCCGCGTCGCCGCGCCCGCGCTCGCCGCGCGCTTCCTGCGCGACGGACACCCTCCCTTCCCCTTCTACCGCCGCTTTGTCTGGGGCTACCACGAGCCCGCGCGCGGCGCGGACCTCGTCGGCGACAAGGTGGACGTCGCGGGGCGCGCGTTCCGCGTGCTGCAGACCAACGGCCACAGCATGGACCACGTCGCGTATCTGGACGAGCGCGAGAACGGTCTCTTCAGCGGCGACGCCTACATGGGGAAGCTGAAGTCCGTGCTCAACGAAGAGGACGTGCACACCGAGCTCGCGAGCTTGCGCGCGATGGCGGCGCTCGATCCCGCGACGCTCTACCCGGCGCACGGCCCCGTGATCGAGCGACCGCGGGCGCGGCTCCTCGACACGGTCGCATACTTCGAGGACCTGTGGCGGCGCGCGTGGGCGATGAAGGAGCGTCGCGTGCCGGAGCGCAAGATCGCGCGCGAGCTCCTCGGCGGCCCACAGTGGATCACGCGCATCTCGATGGGCGAGTTCAGCGAGGAGAACCTCGTGCGGAACCTGCTGCGGCGGCCGCTCCCCTAGTCGCCAAAACCCGCCGAGGGATCGAATGCGCCTGCCGCGCTCGTGGCGAACAGGAAGGCGAGACCGCCGGCAAGGAATGCGAGCGCCGTCGGATGGAGGACCTTCCGCCACAGGAGCAACACGCCCAGCGTCGCGAAGCTGGCCAGGACGACCAGGATCGCGACGAGCCCCGGCAGGAGCGCGCCCCAGCCGGGTTCGTAGGTCTCGACGGCGTACGCCGCCGCGCCGAGTGCGGCTCCC
>DATLCC010000078.1:0-6667 GCA_035526585.1 Thermoplasmatota archaeon
CTTCCAGGGAGTCATGCTGCGCCGCCAGAAGATGGACGTGCTCAAGGACCTCCCGCCCAAGCACGTCATCGTCAACCAGGTCAAGCTCCCGCCGTTGTGGCGCACCGAGTACAACGAGGAAGCCAACCGCTTGCGCGACCACATCAACAAGAATCGCGAGACGGCCTTCGGCGACGACTACGGCACGACGCGCTCGCACGTGATGACGCTGCGCCAGCTGGCGTCCAACGGCAAGGGCGAAGCGGCGGAAGCGTACGTGCGAAAGATCCTCGCCGCGCCTGGCGAGAAGGCGGTCGTGTTCGCCTACTATCTCCAGCATCTCGAAACGCTCGAAAAGTCGTTGGCCGACCTCAACCCCGTCGTCGTGCACGGCGGTGTGAACGACAAGCACCGCGACGCGGCCGTCCAGAAGTTCATGCACGACCCCACGTGCCGCGTGTTCCTCGGGCAGATCACGGCAGCCGGCACCGCGCTCACCCTCACCGCAGGCCGCCACGCCATCTTCATCGACCTCGATTGGAACCCCGCCAACCACGAGCAGGCCGGCGACCGCATCCACCGCATCGGGCAGACGCGCGAGGTCTTCCTCCACTACCTCGTCGCCGGCGGCACGATCGACGAGGACATCGTCAAGATGCTGCAGGAGAAATCGACGACCACGGCCGCGCTCCTCGACGCGGACGAGCAGAGCGCGGGCTTGCTGCAGCAGCGGCGCGAGTCGCGCAACATCGCGCGCCTCGCCCTCAAGGTCGCGATGGGAGAGCTCGTGCCTCCGGAAGCGCCGGCCAAGGCCTGACGAGCTCGGGGGCACGACCTGGCAGCGCCGATGCGGTGAACCTTCCTCGCAAGCGGCAGGTATTTTCCTGGCGGGCGCTTCGCGGCGCCCGGATACCATGGATGGACGAGTCCTTCTTCTGAGCTCACTGATGGTCGCCGCGGCCTTCGCCGGCTGCGCGGGCAACAACGCGAACACCAACGACACGCACATGTCGACGCCCGCCGGCGGCACGACGCCGATGACGATGACGCCGGCGACGACGACGACGCCGACGACGCCCACCTCGATGGGGCCGACGCCCCCCAACTGCCCGAAGCCCGCGGCAGGGACGGGCGCGACGTCGAACCAGACGAGCCTGACGTTCACCGTCACGGAGCCCACCGCGACGAACCCGTGCTACACGATCAACGGGCCCAAGAGCGCGCCCTCCGGCTGGCTCAACGTCACCTTCCAGAACGGCGGCCACGAACCCCACCAGATCGCGTTCATGGCGCTTGGGAACAAGACCTTCGACGAGTTCTGGACGGCCCTGCGCGCGCCCCCCGGCGCGGGCGGCATGGGGATGCATGAAGAGGACGAGCCTACGCCCTTCGGCGGCCCCCAGGCCGGCCCCGGCGGCTCGACGACGGCCATGTTGAACCTCCCGGCGGGCGACTACGTCGTCGTCTGCTTCGTGCCCGGCATGAACGGCCTTCCGCACGCGATGAGCGGCATGGTGGCCCCCTTCCACGTCGGGAACGCGACGAGCACGCTCGCGGAGCCCGCGGCGGACCTCACGATCGACCTCAAGGACTACAACTTCACGTGGAGCGCGACGCCCACGAAGGGGAACCACACGGTCCGCGTGAACAACCTGGGCCCGCACCACCACGAGGCCGTCCTCGTGAAGCTCACGGGCGACAAGAAGGCGCAGGACTTCATCGCGGCCTTCGATGAGAACGCGACGGGCCCGCCGCCCCTCGCCGTCCTCAGCGGCATCGCCCCCATGGACGTCCACCAGCACGGGTACTTCACGGTGGACCTGACCCCGGGCAACTGGGCGCTCATCTGCTTCGAGTCCGACAGCGACGAGTCGCCGCCCCACTTCGTCGTGGGCATGATCCAGGACTTCACCATCGCCTGAAGGCGATGGTGAAGTCCCGGGCGCGGGCTACGGCTCGCGCGGGGGCGTGGGGAGGGCGCGGGCGCGGACGGCGTCGCCCGCATCCTCCTCCTTGCCTTCCGTATCCTTTCCTTCCTAGTTCTTCCCTGCCTCTTTCTCGTTTCCCTGCGATAGAGCAGGAAGCGGAAGGGGAAGTGGACGCGGAAACGCGCGCGCGCCCCCGAAGGGATTCATAAGGCCTCCCGTCATGGCAATTCCATGGACGTGGAGAAGGTGCGCGCGCAGTTCCCCATCCTGCGGGAGCGCGTGCCGGGCCGCGACGGCGGGACGCACCCGCTCCGATTCTTCGACCACGCCGCCTCGACGCACGCGCCCGCGCCGGTCGTGCAGAAGCTCGTGGAGTTCCTGACCACCTCGTACGCGAACGTGCACCGCGGCGCGCACCACCTGAGCGATCGCGCCACCGACGCCTTCGAGCACGCGCGAGAGCGGACGAAGGCGTTCGTGCGCGCCCCGAGCGACCGCGAGTCCGTGTTCGTCATGAACACGACGCAAGCTCTCTCGCTCGCGAGCCACGTGGCTTGCGCGCGCCACGACGGGCCCGTCCTGTCGACGCGCCTCGAGCACCACTCGAACCTGCTGCCGCACGCGTCGCACGGCGACGCGGGCGAAGTGAAGTTCAACGAAGCGCACCCGTGGTACGGCCGCGTCGAGATGATCGGCGTCACGGACGACGGGCGCATCGACCTCGACAAGCTCGAAGCGCGCCTGCGTGAGCGGCCGCGCCCGCGCCTGCTGGCCCTCTCCTGCGCGTCGAACGTGACGGGCGTGAAATCGCCGATGCGCGAGCTTCTCGAGCACGCGCAGGACGCGCGCGTCCCCGTCCTCTTCGACGGCGCGCAGATCCTCGCGCACGAGCGGCTCGACTTCTCGCGCCTCCCCGGCGGCGGCCCCGAGTTCTTCGCCGCGGCAGGCCACAAGGCGTACGCGCCGATGGGCTCGGCGTTCCTCGTCGCGCGGCGCGACCTCCTCGACGGGGCGCCGCCCTGGATGCCCGGCGGGGGCACGGTGAAGCTCGTGCTCGACGACGAGATCATCTGGGCCGACTCGCCCGATCGGCACGAGGGCGGCACGCCCAACGTCCCCGGCGCCGTGGCCCTCGGGGCCGCGCTCGATTTCCTGGACGACATCGGCCTCGAGGAGGCGGAGGCCCGCGAGATGCGCCTCTTCGACCGGATGCTCGAAGGGTTCGCGGCGATCCCGGGCGTCAGGATCCTGGGCCCGAAGACGGCGGCGGATCGCGTGGGCGTGTGCTCGTTCGCGATCGATGGCTGGTCGCCCGCCGCGCTCGCGACGGCGCTCAACGCCGAGGCCGGCGTCGCGGTGCGCCACGGCTGCTTCTGCGCGCACCCGTACTTCTTCCAGCTCCTCGGCCTCAAGGCCGGCGCGTTCATCGAGGAGGTGCGACGCGGCGCGTCCACGAGCGGCCCTGGCGTGCCCGGCGCCGTGCGCGCGAGCCTCGGCGTCTACAACGACGAGGCCGACGTGCGCGCGCTCGTGGAGGCCGTCGCGCAGATCGCGGCGCGGCCCGGGGACTCGGGCTACGCGTGGAAAGGCGACACCGAGACGTGGGAGAGCGTGCCCTTCCAAGCTGGGCGATAGCCCGCAACGATCTTGTCTGGGGCGAAATTCTTCTGATGAAAGATCTCGCGATGCCCGACAAGCGACGATGTGGGTGACCGCACGTTAAGGTCTCCGGCTGATGCGCAGCCGACGTGGCGGTGTCCCCGCCAAGCGCGTCGCGCGCGTGCCGCAGCAGCTCCCGATGATGCGGCCCGGGGATGAGAGCTTTCCCCTCACTCCCATCCTTGCCTGAGGGGGGACCCGACATTTTCCCGCAGAAAAATGTCGGCCCAGGCAACGCTGTTGCGGGCCGCAGCGAGTGAGGCTGTGGCGTGCTCACACCGTCGGCAGCGTGACCTGCCCCGGCACGGGCACCGGCAACGGCATGGGCAGCTGCGGGAGCGGGACGGTGGTCGGCCCGTGCACGCGCAACAGCCCCCAGCCGCCCGCTTCGAAGTACGCGTCGCGGTGGTTGCGGTACATGTAGTCGCCCGGGCCGGCGGGGCCGGCGGCGGGGATCCACAGGTTGCGGCCTTCGCGCGCGCCCAGCGTCACGGTGGAGACGACGTTGCTGCGGCACGTGCTGAGCACGTTCCGGCAGTCGCCCATCTCAGGGTCCGTCGCGAAGAAGTGCCCGTCGACGTGCACCGTCGCGAGCTGGTCGCCGGAGGCGCCGAGCACGCGGAGCACGACGGGTTGCCCCTGCTGCGCGTCCACGATCGGCGTCCACGGGGCGAGGCCGGAGGTGGCGAGGCCGATGATCGGGTTGCGCACTTCCCACGCGTGCGTGCCGTCCATGCAGTCCGCCGTGTTCACGTGGCAGCTGCTGACGCTCGCGCCGGAGATGGGCGGGAGCTGCGCCGCGGCCGGCACGAGGGCGCCCATGCGGCGCGCGAGAGGCTCGGTCGCGTAGTTGATCATCGTGATGCCCGCCGCGTCGGGGAGGTACGGCATCGTGCTCGACTGGAACTGCGCGTCCGGCGTCGCGAAGAGGAGGACCTGCTCGCGCGCCACGAGGTCGTTGGGGAGCGCGAGGTCCGCGGTGGGGCCGGTGGCGTTCGTGAACGCGACCCCCGCGGGCTCGACGACGATCGCGCCCGAGAGGCCTTCGTTCGCGTCGTTCACCGGGTCGGCGAAGCTCACGAGGTCCGCGACGCCCAGCTCGCGATCCGCGTACCAGCTGTAGACGATCGTCTCGCCGGGGCGCGCGGTCGCGGTGGGGCCGTTGCCGACCTCGACGCCCTGGTCGGCGGGGCCCGCGGAGAGGAGCGCCGCGTGCATCCCGACGCGGCCGGAGGCGAGGCGGTTCGTGAGGTGCACCTCGACGAGGTCGCCGGCGGACACGCGCAGCACGAGGGGATCGGGCGGCGTGAGGGTAGCGATGTCGGTCGCCTGCGGAAGCTCGCTGTCGAGCACGAAGCGCTTCATCGTGGAGACGATGCCTGCGTTCGGGTTGTGCGCGACGCTGCCCTCGATCGCGCTCACGTCGAAGCGCTTCACCGGCGCGCTCGCCGGCACAAAGCCGACGGTGGGTGCCGCATGGTCGGGGAGCGCGCGGATCGGCGTGAGGTCGCTCGGGTCGTGCACCCGGAAGAGGCCCCACGCGCCGCGCTGGAGGAACTCCGGCTGCGTCATGAAGTAGAGGTAGTCGCCGGGCTGGCGCGTGCATCCGCCGGCGCCGCATTCGAGCTCGAGGTTGTGCTGGGAGGAGACGGCGACGCTCAGCGCATCCACGACGCGGCCGCCCGTGAGGAACTGCTCCTGCTGGAAGCGGTGTCCCGTCATGCCGAACGTGGCCACGCCCCGCGACATGGATTGGCCCGCGTACAGGAAGCGCACGACGACCTTGTCGCCGGGGTATGCCTCGATCGTGTCGGTGCTCGGGTCGCCCTGGAGGAGGTTGGTCTCGACGGCGGCGGTGCGCGGGTCGTCGGTGCCATAGAACGCGGTGCTCGAGAAGGGCTTCTCGGCGTTCCGGCGGTGGAGCGGCTCGGCGCGCAGGTTGAAGCCCGCGGGCTCGTCCACGACGTTGGGCATCGCGGGGACCTCGTGGTTGAGGCATGCCGTCGCGACGGCGTTCACGCACGCGCGGTCCTGGAAGTGGAGGACCGCCTCGCGGTACGCCTTCTGGCCGGGGACGCTGCCATCGGGGACGATGTCGACGACGTGCGCCGTGGGCGAGTCGGGGACGTTGTCGTTGAGACGCTTCGGATCGAGCCAGCGCGAGCCCGTGGGCTCGATGACGAGGGAGCCGAAGAGGCCGTGGCGCCACGTGTCGATGCCGTTCACGTGGTCGTGGAAGTAGACGGTGCCAAGCTCGACGTCCGGGTACCATTGGTAGCGCACGAACTCGTAGCCGAGGAACTCGCCGACGTTGTGCACCTGGTGGATGCCCTGGATCGTGATGGTCTTCGTCGCGTTGTTCACGGCGAGAAGCTTTCCGCTCTCGATCGAGGTGAGTCCGAGGCCGAGGCCGACCGTGGAGCCGATCTTCGGCATGCCCGTCTTGTCGAGGAACGGCTTCACGCTCTCGACGACGAAGGTCGTGTCGGTGCCGACGATCCCCACGGCGCCCACGATCTTCGTGACCGTCTGCGCCGAGGGGTCGAGCGCGCCCAGCGTCTGGCCCGGCTTGCTCTTGTACGAGCCATTGAGCGAGCGCAGCGTCGTCTCGTAGTTGTAGCCCGCGACGACGCCGTCGGAGCCCTGCACGTCGAACTGGACGAGGTGGATGTGGATGTTCGTCTTCGTGTGGACGCCCGTCGCGATCTCGCCGGGCTCCTTCTCGTTCAACGCGCTCGTGAGCGTCACGTCGATGCAGTCGCCCGCGTTGCCGCGGAGCACGATGCTCGTGGGATCGGTCGTGCCGCCGTCGATCGCGGCGCGGTCCTGCGCGCGCACGAAGACCTGGCCGGCCTTGTCCGAGTCGAACTTGTTGTACTTCACGTCCGCCTGGATGGCGACGACGTCGTACTTGATCGGCCGCGCGCCGGACGGGCAGAGCCCGTCGGGGAGCTGCGGCGTGACGCTGTGCTTGAGGAACGGCGCGCCGCTGTGCTCGGGCGCGAACGGCGGGCGCGCGCCTAGGTGCGGACGGAGCATCGGGTAGGCGGGCTTCGCCGTGTTGATATCGAATCCGATCTCGGGGCGCGTGCCGGCGGAGA